>PBBK01000001.1 GCA_002717685.1 Gammaproteobacteria bacterium
TACCATTTTTCTCCATTAAGGATATAATCATCCCCAGATTTCTTAGCGGTTGATTCAAGATTGGCAACATCAGATCCTGAACCTGATTCAGTAATCGCGTAGCAATCTTTTCGTTCTCCCCTCATCATGGGTAAGATGTATTTTTCAATCTGTTCCTCCGAGCATGCTTTAAACATCCATGATTGCGCTTCTGGAAAACACCATGATAAGGCATTGGTTACTCTCCCAAGTTGTTCCCAGATCGCGACTTGTTCTGTCTTGCTTAGCTCAAGTCCACCATAATCCTTTGGCACATCTATTGTTGTGAAGCCTAATTCTATTGCACGTGCCTTATTTCTTTGTGTAATTTCTTTTGGAAGAACACCTTCATTTAGTTCCGCTTCTACTTCATGAGGTTGGAGATAATTATCTGCATAATCACGAGCTTTTTCTTGCCAATTTTGAGCTTCTTTACTTAATTGAATTTTCAAATTTATCTCCGTTTTTTTAAAAGTTAATTTTTTCTTAGTTATGAGATAATATGATTATCATATGAGACTTCTCACAAAATCAAATACTCAATTCAAGAAAGCAGTTACCAAACTGCCACTTGGCGTTTCTTCCAATTTTCGTTATTGGGGAGAAGAAAAAACCCTCTATATAAAAAAGGGAAAAGGAGGACGATTATGGGATATTGATGGTAACGAATACATTGATTATCGTTTAGCTTTTGGTCCAGTAATATTAGGTTATGCAGATACTCGTGTGGATGATGCTGCCAGAGAGGGTATAAAGATTGGAGGAGTCTTTGGGCTAGCTACCGAACTTGAATATGAAGTAGCTAACCGTGTTAGCAGAATGGTGCCTTCAGCGGAGTTAATACGTTTTTCAAATTCAGGTACTGAAGCAGTCATGGCTGCTCTAAGAATTGCTCGCGCTTATTCCGGCAAAGATGGTCATGTCATACTCGAAGGGAGTTACCACGGTCTTTTTAATGAAGTGATGTGGTACGCAGAAATAGAAGATTGGGATCCAAAAAAAGGCGACCCAGAAATACTTCCTGAAGGGGATGGAATTCCAAAAATTATCAAAAAATTAGTTCATACCATTCCATTAAATGATGCTAATGCGATTGAAGATCTGTTTAAAAAAAAGAAGGACCAAATCGGAGCATTCCTGATGGAGCCCATCATGGGAAATGCCTGCAGTATTGCGGCAACTAAACAATATATGACGGATATTCGTAAGTTATGTGATCAATACAACATATTGCTTATCATTGATGAAGTAAAAACCGGATTTAGAGTAGCTAGAGGAGGCGCTCAAGAACTTTATGGGGTCAAAGCGGATATATGTACGTTTGCTAAAGCCATTGCTAACGGTTATCCAATATCAGTGGTAGCCGGTCGCGAAGAAATCATGAGACACTTTGGAAAAGGCGTTGCCCATGGAGGAACATGGACCGCCCACTCTGTAGCATTATCCGCTGCCTCAAAAACACTAGAGATTTTAGAAGAAACAGATGCTCTTAAAACCATTGAACAATATGGTTTGAAATTACAGGATGGGATAAGTTCAATCTTAAATTCTCGTTCAATAGCTCATAGTTATTCAGGGCATCCATCAATGATGGGATTATTTTTTTCGGAAAAGCCGCCCAGTGATTATCGAGGTTGGATTGACGCAGACCAATCATTCTACGATTTATTGGCTGAAGAACTTCACGAAATTGGTATAATAATTGAACCTGATTCACGTGAGCCATGGTTTATCTGTGAGGCTCATGATGAAAAATGTTTACAAGAAACACTAGAAAAATTTGAACAAGCTGTAGATATTACTCTCCAGAAATAAAGAAAAAAAATCAAATTGAATTTATGAAAAAATACGATGTAATTGTTGTTGGCGCTGGCCATAATGGTTTGGCTAATGCAGCTTTTCTTGCAAAAGCAGGATTGGAAGTCTTGTGTTTGGAGAAAAATGATTATATTGGTGGAGCCACTGTTAGCCGGGAGTTATATAAAGGTTGGAAGTATTCAAATTGTTCTTATGTATGTAGTCTTTTGCGGCCAGAAATCTATAGATCGCTTGAATTACATAATCATGGACTCCAAATAACTCCCTACGGCGGTTCAGTTCAATTTATGCAAAATGGCGATTATTATGGTTCCTATCATGATCCAGACGTTGCCCACCGTGAAATGGCTAGACATTCTAAGCATGATGCAGATGCTTCTGAACGTTATTCAGCCGACACCATGCGTCAGTGTAAACTGATTCGTGATTTTTTGTTAAAAACTGCCCCTGATCCTACGTCATTCAAACCAAAAGATATAAAAGATTTAATTTTTCTAGGAAATAAGTTTCTTGAGATGGGTGAGGATCGAATATACGAAACAATCCGATTTTGGACGATGAGTGTAGCAGAATATTTAGATGAATATTTTGAAACCGATGTCATAAAAGCTGCAATGTCTGGGAGCGGAATTATCGGTACTGCACTAGGAATCCATTCACCTGGAACGGCATACGTACTTCTTCATCATTACATGGGCGATGTTGATGGCAATATAGGATCATGGGGGTTTGCTCGTGGAGGAATGGGAGCAGTTTCTGCTTCAATTGCTAGTGCATTTCAATCTTATGGCGGTGAACTTCGATCTGAGGCTGGAGTAGAGAAATTTATTGTCAATCAAAGAAAAGTAAAGGGAGTGGCATTAGAAAGCGGGGAAGAAATTTATGCTCCTGTGGTAGTGTCTGGAATGGATGTCAAGCGAACATTTTTGAATTGTATGGATAAAAATGATTTACCTGAACCATTTTACAATCGTGTTAAAAATTTCAAAATACGAGGTTCATCTGGGAAGGTGAACATAGCTCTTGATGGATTACCAACATTTCCTGCTTTACCAAAAAATAGTGAGCTTATGATATCTGATATGCACTTTATAGATTCTATGGAACGAATGGAAAGAGCCTATGATGATTGGAAAAATGGAACGTGGTCCAAGGATCCTTATATTGATATGGTTATACCAACAACATGTGACCCCACTATGGCGCCGCCAGGTAAACATATGATGAGTTGTTTTATTCAGTATTGCCCCGCACAAATCGAGGGTAGACCTTGGAAGGATCATGAGAGAGAAGCATTTGGTCAATGTGTTATTGATCAAATTGCAGAATATAGTCCAGATTTTAAAGATTTAATTTTGCACGTTGAGATTCGAACGCCACAAGATATTGAGGATCAGATAGGTATTACTGAAGGTAATATATTCCATGGTGAACTTACTATGGATCAACTTTTATTTAATAGACCGATTCCAGGCTATGCCCAGTACCGCGGACCTGTATCAGGATTGTACATGTGCGGATCAAGTACTCACCCTGGCGGTGGTGTAATGGCGGCTCCAGGCGCAAACGCTGCCCGCGAAATTTTGTATGACCTCAAACGTGAAAACACTGTACCAGAGAATTTCGGCGATGACTGAACAATATGATGCAATTATAATTGGTGCCGGACACAATGGTTTGGTGTGTTCCTGTTATTTAGCTAAAGCAGGAAAAAAAGTACTTGTGCTTGAAGCTAACAATCAGGTTGGTGGCGCTGCAGTCACACGAAGTTTCTTTGAAGATTTTTCAGTCTCTGCCTGTGCTCATCTTTTGTATCAGCTGCAACCACAGGTAATAAAAGATCTGAATCTTAATCCTAAAATTATTAGTGATAACATTGCTTCTATTGTTCTATCAGATAGAGGAGAACATGTTCGTTATTGCGGTAATAACGTTGAAGGTGTTAGTGATTCAGACGAAAAGAATTACCGCAAATTTCATAAAAGAATGTCTCGTTTTGCCCGTCTTCTGAATACATATTTCAATAAACCTCCTCCGCGTTTGGGCGCAAAAAATAAAAAAGATTTATTCGCACTAGCAAAACTAGGTTTTGATCTTCGTATTATGGGTAAAAAAGAAATGCGGGAATTTTTACGCTTAATTGGTATGAATATTTATGATGAATTAGATGAGCGATTTGAAAGCCCCTTACTGAAAGGCGGATTAAGTGTTGATGCAGTTTTGGGAACGCATCTTGGGCCAAGGTCACCAAACACGATTTTAACCTATTTGTATCGTTTATCCGTGAATCAAGGGAAATTACAGTATCCAGCTGGAGGAATGGGAAGTATTACTACAGCTTTGGGTGAACTGGCTGGTAAAGCGGGGGTTGAGATACAAACAAATACTGCTGTACAAAGGATACTAATAGAAAATGGAGTAACAGTTGGTGTCGAAACTCAAGCCGGAGATTCCTTTTTTAGCTCAACAATTATATCGAACGTTGATCCTAAAAAAACTATTATGGATCTTGTTGGACCCCGAAATGTTGAAACTCGATTTACCCATAGAATTCATCATGTGAGAAATCGCGGCAATGCTTCGAAAATTCATTTAGCTCTGGATCGTCTCCCAAAAATTGCAGGGTTGAATGAAAATGATTTTTCTGCTCGTTTATTAATTGCTCCTAATGAGAATTATGTCGAATCCGCATTTAATCATGCAAAATATGGAGAATCTTCAGTTAATCCGATCTTAGAAATAACTTTTCCTAGTGTAGTTGATCAATCGCTTGCACCCTCGGGAAAACATGTAATGTCAGCAATAGTTCAATACTCACCATATGATTTGAAAGGTGGCTGGAACGAAAGTGCACGAGATAATTTCATACAAACAATAATGATGACATTGGAAAAATACATGCCAGATATCAAAAAACAAGTACTCACAAGCGAACTACTTACACCTGCAGATATTGAAAAGGAATTCCATATCTCGGGCGGTCACTGGCATCATGCGGAACTATCGCTGGATCAATTTATGTTCGTACGTCCAGTTGCTGGTGCGTCACAGTATCAAATGCCTTTGGATGGCCTGTATTTGTGTGGAGCAGGAACTCACCCTGGAGGTAATGTAAACGGAGCGGCAGGTCGAAATGCAGCCAGAATGATATTAGAGCAGGAGGGTTCATTATGAATGCCCAAGAAGTACCGCAGGGTAGACTCCATACACCATTTTATAACCGGATGAAAGAAATCGATAGATTGAATAATTGGACTACCTGGGCAGGGTATTCATCTCCTCACGCACTTTATTGCCCAGAAGTGGAATACTTTGCAATCCGAAATTCCACCGGTGTTTTTGATATAACTCCTATGATTAAATATCGTATTAGCGGACCAGATGCCTTGGAATATATTGATCGTTTGGTTACCCGAAATATGCGAAAAATAAAACCTGGACGGGTTGCCTACGCAGTTTGGTGTGATGATCGTGGTCAAGTGTTAGATGATGGAACAATTTTTCACTTGGCAGAAGGAGTTTATCGTCTGTGTTCTCAAGAGCGACACCTCCCTTGGTTTACTGCCGCAGCTATTGGTTTTGATGTTAAGATTAAAGAAGAAACAGAAGACATTGCTGCTCTAGCGGTTCAAGGTCCAACATCATTTAGTATATTAAAAAATATGGGTTTAGATGGTTTAGAGAATTTAAAGCTTTTTGGATTGATGTATTTTGATTTTAAGGGTGAAAAAATGATGGTTTCCCGTACCGGCTTTACTGGAGATTTAGGTTATGAATTGTGGATAAATTCTGAAAAAGCAATTGAATTATGGGATGACCTTTTTGCGGCAGGTGAACTTTATGGTATAAGAGCTATAGGATCTGAAGCATTAGATCTTGCAAGAATAGAAGCTGGTTATCTAGCTCCTCTAGAGGATTTTTTACCCGCTGAAGCAACAGTTCGTACTGGCCGGACTCGTTCTCCATTAGAGCTAGGAATGGAATGGTTAGTAGACTTTGATAAACCCAACTTTAATGGCAGACGTGCTCTCATTGATGAAAAAAAACGTGGATCAACGTGGCGACTTGTTAAATTGGATATCGAAGGAAATAAAGAAGCACATTCCTCCTATATTTTTGAACACGAAGAGAATAATGATGCAGAAATTGGATTTCTTACTTCTTCTGCATGGTCACCGATATGTAAACAAAATATAGCGATTGGAACAGTAAAAACACCTCATGGTAATGTAGGAGATAATGTGTGGGTTGAAATTTATTACCAACGTGAATTGCACTGGTCAAGAGTGATGGCAAAAGCTACTGTTGTTGGTAAGCCTTTTTGGTTTCCACCGCGAAGAAGTCAAACTCCTCCACTTCCTTACTAATTGCTATCCAATTGAGGGATATCAATGAAGCACCACCTCCAACCTCTTTTAAACCCTCGATCAGTAACTATTGTGGGCGCTTCCGCGCAGACTGATTCAGTTGGCGAATGGTCTTTAAAAAATCTTTTAAAAGGGGGTTACAAAGGAAATATTTATCCCGTAAATCCCCGATATAAAGAATTACAGGGTATACGATGTTATGAATCTCTTTCTGATTTACCCGAAGTGCCTGAGCTTGTCATATTTTCTGTTGGAGATCATCGGGTTGAAGATTTGCTTGAACAAGCAATATCACTCGGCATTCCAGCCGCTGTTTTAATATCCCCATTGATGTTAGATAAGGATAAAGCACCTTATCTTCAAGAACGCATCAAAAAGAAAATTTTTGATTCTGGAATGTTAGTTTGTGGAGCCAATGGAATGGGTTTTTATAACATAAGAGATAATGTATGGGCATGTGGATTTGAAAGTAACAGACATAAAACCCCTGGAAAAATAAGCCTTATCAGTCATTCAGGATCCGGAATGTCCGGGATATTGGATTGTGAGGAACGTTTTCGCTGCAATTTTGCGGTCTCAACTGGAAATGAATTATCTGTAACCATGGATCAATACCTTGATTATGTGTTAGATCTCCCTGAAACTCGTGCAGTTGGATTATTCATTGAAACCGCCAGAAATCCGATAGGTTTTATAAAAGCTCTAGAAAAAGCTAAGAAAAAGAGAATTCCCATAGTTGCTATAAAAGTTGGTCGAACAGATTTTTCGGCAAAACTTGCTGTATCACATTCTGGTGCAATGGCCGGCAACGATGCTACCTATGATGCGATATTTGACTATTATGGTGTCCAACGCGTTCGTGATATGGACGAATTAGCTACAGTACTGATATTGTTTGCAGAGCTTCAACCTGTATCTCAAGGAAGTCTTGTAACAATGCATGATTCAGGTGGTGAGAGACAGTTACTGATTGACTTGGCAGATGAGATAAATGTGCCATTGACGAAGCTTGATAAAAAAACTATCACATCATTAGAGAGCGTACTTGATCCTGAGTTGCCTGCAGTTAATCCACTTGACGCATGGAGTAGAGGCGGTGAAGATTCAGACCATAGGATGGCCCGTTGTTTTTCTATTCTAATGAAAGATCCAAATGTTGCTATTGGCGCTTTTGTCGTGGTTAGAGGGCCTGAGAGTAAAATTTATTTAAGTTACATTGACTATTTAAAAAAAGCTCATTCAGAATCAGAAAAACCTGTTCTTCTTGTTTGCGCTAGGCAAGGTAGTGGATTTGACATTAAAGCTATTACTGCAACTCACTCTGGATTTCCTGTGGTGGATGGTTTATCAACGTTTCTAACAGGGATTAAAGCTCTTTTTTCTTATCGCGATTTCTTAGAACGAAAAACTTTTTTGAGTGAGAGAATTGACCAATCGAAGGTAGATCATTGGAAAAAAAAGTTAGCACGAAAGGATATTATTTCAGAATCACAAGCACTAAATCTTCTATCAGATTTTGGAATTCCTATTGCAAGAAATCAGCTAGCTTCAACTTGGGAGACAGCTTTAAAAGCAGCTAAAGATATAGGATTTCCAGTAGTTCTAAAAACAACTGCTTCGGGGATTCTGCACAAATCCGTTGTTGATGGAGTGATATTGAATATTTCAGGCGAAGAAGAATTACAAGAATCCTACGATGACATGAATTCGTGTCTAGGTTCAGATGTTTTGGTTGCAGAAATGGTCAAAAAAGGTGTAGAGATGCTTCTTGGTGTGTATCAAGATCTTCAGTTCGGCCCCATAGTTGTAATGGGCTTAGGGGGAATCCATACTGAAGTGATAAAGGATGTATGTTTTTTATTGCCTCCATTTGATCAATCTCACGCTTTTTCTTCATTAAAAAAATTACGTTTTTATGCAATGTTAGAGAATTCACATGATATTTCTTCTAAGAATATTCTAAAATTTTGTTCAATTGCTTCAATATTCTCATGCATGATTGATCAACTTAGAGATGATATTTTAGAGTTAGATGTCAACCCATTGGTTCTTAATAAAGATGGCTGCGTTGCTGTAGATTCTTTGTTGGTTGGCGTAGGGCAAGAAAAAAAACCTAACTAATAAGGATAGAAGTACAAATTAGAATTTGTTAAATTTAATCATGTGATAGATACCTAAAAGGAGCGATGTATTGTTTTTTTTAAATTAATATATTGTAAATGAAAATTTTTATATGAAAATAATGCTCACAAAATTATTTTTTTTACCTGTGTTTTTTTCTTCTTTTGCATTAGCAGATAATATTTATAACGACCAGCATCAAAAGACGAAAAGAATACCTGCATATGTAATAGATTTACCATCTTCAGTTTCAGATATTTTTATAGCTGACGCTGCTAGTGAAACTATGTTTCGGTACTCTAAGACTAGAGATGGAATCATCAAGAAAGATGAACGGTATATGTCTATAGGGCTAGAGGGGGTCGGTAAGAAATTTTCCGGTGACCAAAAAACACCCCTCGGTATATATTTTATCACCAAAAAACTTGATACAAGTAACCTAGCACCCAAATATGGAATTGCTGCTTATCCTCTAGATTATCCAAATGCTTGGGACAAATATAATGGCAGAACTGGTTATGGTATTTGGATACATGGCGTTGATGAAAAAAAACCAAACCGACCTCCCCAAGATACAGATGGATGTTTAGCTTTATCTAATCAGGAGTTATTATTATTAGAAAAAAATCTTCGACCTGATGTTACACCAGTTATAGTTACTCGCAATATCAATTGGGTATCAGAGGAGGATATAAAAAGACTACGTTTTGATTTTCAAAAAGCTCTCGAGATGTGGAGAATCAGTCTTAAAGAAGGTGATTTATCGACCTATCTTTCATTTTATGATAAAAAATTTCAATCTGGCGATATGGATTTTTATCAGTGGTCAGAATACCAATCCAAGTTATTTGAAAATGTAAAAATTGAAGATATAGTCTTTGAAAATATGATGATGTTTTCTGATCCTGAGGAATCAGATTTATTTTTGAGTAAATTTACGCAGACTGTTAGAACTATCGATGGGTCTTTAAAAAATAATAAGCGTTTATACTGGCGCCTAAGTTCAAATCAATGGTATATAGTTTCAGAAGATTCAACTTGATTCTTGTATTTCTTCTCAAGCTAGCTCTAACGCATAGATTCTTTTTGGATTAATTCATCAATTACATTGATTAGTTGCTTATAGCTTCCTGCTTCAGCGGCTCCGGTTCGATACTTTCCATTGACAACTATTGCAGGGACGCTATTAATGCTATAACGACGTGCTAAATCATCTGCTAAACGAAGCTTTTGAGCTACTTCAAAAGATTTCCAAGTGTTTTGAAAATCTTCTGCGCTCACACCAAATTCCTCAAAAAGATTTTGTATATCTGAATCTGATGCCATTCTATTTCTTCTTTGATGGTATTCAAGAAAAATTCGTGTGCGAAAACCATCGGGATCTTTTAGCTTACCGTTTTTTGATAATATCTCTTCTGTGTAATAAAGACGCCCATGAAGTCTTACCAAGGGATTCCATAAGGCAGGAATACGAACAAAACGCACATTTTTTGGAGCATTCCGCGCCCATTCATTAATGGTTGGCTCAAAATCAAAACAGTGATTGCAGCCATACCAGAAAAATTCAGCAACCTCTATTTTATCGTTTCCACCTACAGTTGGTTGTGTAGGTACCATCCGCATATAATGTTTACCTTCTTCAAATGACCAATTGTCAGACATAAGATTTGGATTTGGCGCTTGTGCAAGTATTATTTGTTGAGATCTTGGTGTTTGTGTTCTTTCTTCTGAATCTGATTCTTCAATGATTTCGGTTTCACTATCTGGCGGACTAGAATGAGATTCTACGAAATCATTGACCAAATTTTCGGTATTAGTTGATGTCTCTGTCATTATTTGATCATCTTGATTTTTTGCGCTGCATCCTAAAACAAAGATTAGCGGGATTATTAGAAATACGACTATATGTTTCATTTTAGACCTCAACCGGAATGATAATTTTTTATACTTTTTTAGGTTTTCTATTCCTAATATAGACCCTGAATATATAAAGATACAGACAAAATTTCTTCTTCAGTTAAGCGCGATGCGATATCCCTCATAATTTGAGTTGGCTCATCTGTTTTTCGAAGACCAGATGCATAATCTCTTAGTTGTTTAGCGGTATACATAGCGAACTGACTATTAACCGATGGATACAAAGCAGCTGGATTACCTTTTCCTTGAGGGCCATGGCATGCAATACATGCGGAAACACCACTATTAATATTACCACCTCGATATATTTTTTCGCCTTTTATGATTGAAGAATCGTCATTTATAGAATTTTGTTTGGCCGTTAAATTTTCATAATAAACCGCCAAATCAGCAATATCTTGATCCGATAACATTGTTGTCATGCTAGTCATTAAAGGATCAATTCTGACACCATTTTTATATGCTTTAAGTTGTTTTTCAGCATAGGTTGCGTGTTGCCCAGCAATACTGGGCCATATAGGATTTATACTATTACCGTCAGCTCCATGGCAAGCGGCACAGGTGGTTGATTTGGTTTTACCGGATTCAATAGAACCATTAATCAGTGTTTCAGCATTATTTGTTGCTAAAAAAAATATGTTAAAAAATAAAATTATCGTAAATTTATATTTCATAGTATCTGATTAATGGTTTGTTAGGCTTGGTATTTTATTAAAAAAAGGATTATAAAGTAATTATTATATTTATAAGTCTTTTTTTAAATGATTTTTTTTGTCTCTAAAAGGGTTAATGATCAATATATTCTGCAATATTCTCTACCAATTTTAAATTATTTGCTTCTCTTATCTATTACCAATGTCAAAATATCCAAATGCACAATTTATTAGTAGCGCTAATGCAATCGATCAATTTGTGTCTGATCAAGGAACCGAAGTTGCATTTGCAGGTAGATCAAACGCGGGAAAGTCAAGCGCCATTAATACAATAATTAATAGGCGTAAGTTTGCTAGAACCAGTAAAGCTCCTGGACGAACACGGCTTGTAAATTTTTTTTCTTTAAGAGGAGATACACGCATAGTTGATTTACCCGGGTACGGTTTTGCCAGAGTTTCCGATTCCGTACGTCAGCATTGGGGAGATTTATTATCAACTTACTTTAAAGTTAGGCATAGCTTGACCGGGCTTTTTCTTATTATTGATTGTAGGCGAGGTTTATCAGATTTTGATAGAAAAATGTTTGAATTTACTAGAAATATGACGCTTCCAATCCATGTTTTATTAACTAAATCTGATAAGCTAAAAAAGATTAAGGCAAAACAAGCGCTCTATGACGTCACAAAAGAATTACAAGATCGTGCCACCATTCAACTGTTTTCTTCTCATAATAGGCAGGGGGTTGAGGAAGCTCAGGATATGCTAGAAAGATTTTTAAAACAATAATTAGACGATCTGAAAAAAATATCTGTAATTAAATTTTTTTAGTGTGCTTCATCCCAATTTTCCCCTACCCCCACATCAACGATCAAGGGAACATCCAGGGTTGCTGCAGAGCTCATTAGATGATCAATTTTCTCATGCACAATGTCTATAGACGTTGCTGCAACTTCTAGAACTAGCTCATCATGCACTTGCATGATTATTTTTGCAGGTATGTTATTGCTACTTAACCAGTTGTGCATTGATATCATGGCAATTTTGATAATGTCCGCAGCTGTTCCTTGCATTGGCGCATTAATTGCGCTCCGTTCCGCATATTGCCTTCTATGGGCATTACGATTGTTTATTTCAGGGAGGTACAATCTCCGCCCGAAGATTGTTTCTACAAAACCCAATTTGCGAGCTCGATCGCGAATATTATTCATATACACTTCGACGCCAGTATAACGCTTAAAATAGCGATTAACGTATTCTTGCGCTTCATGGCGACTAATACCTAGCTGTTTTGCTAAACCGAAAGCAGACATTCCATACATAAGTCCAAAATTTATGGCCTTAGCAGATCGGCGTTGATTATCAGTGACTTCCTTGTCAGCTACTTTAAATATTTCAGCCGCAGTAGCTTTGTGAATATCTAACCCTTTTTGAAAAGCGTTGACTAATAACTTATCTGCTGACAAATGAGCCATGATTCGTAATTCAATTTGTGAATAATCAGCAGCCAATATGAGATGATTTTTTGGAGCAATAAATGCTTTTCTAATTTGTCTTCCTTCTTTAGTTCTAATGGGAATATTTTGCAGATTTGGTGAACTTGATGAAAGCCTACCTGTTGCGGTAATAGCTTGATGATAGGAAGTATGAATTCTTCCAGTGCTTTCTATTATTTGACCTGGAAGTTTATCAGTATAAGTAGTTTTAAGTTTACTTAGAGTTCGATATTGAAGTATAACTTTTGGAAGTTCATATTTATTTGCTAGTTCTTGCAAGACATCTTCAGCTGTTGATGGTTTACCTTTAGGAGTTTTTCTAACAACAGGAAGTTTGAGTTGGTCAAAAAGAATTTCTTGTAATTGTTTTGGAGAGCTTAAATTAAATTGACATCCTGCAAGTTTGTGGGCAATTTTTTCTAATTCTGAGATTTCTATTTGTAGTTTTTTGCTCTGTTTTAAGAGCATATTTTTATCAATAAGAACACCGGTTTCTTCAATATCAAACAAAACTTTAACTAGTGGTTGCTCAATGTTTTCGTAGAGATTTTTTGCGTCTGGATATTTATTTATTTCTTTCCATAGTTTTTTATGTAGATTTAATGTTATATCTGCATCTTCAGCAGCGTACGGTGCTGCCTTATCAAGAGATATTTGGTTAAAAGAAAGCTGCTTGACCCCCTTACCAGCGATATCTTCATAGTGGATGGTTTCAATTTTTAGGTAGTGACGTGCCACAGAATCCATATTGTGACGAGTAGCAGTGCTATTTAGTATGTACGATTCCAGCATCGAATCATATTTCATACCCGAAAGTTGAATATCATAGCGGGCAAAAATATGCGCATCATATTTAAGGTGATGTCCTATTTTTTTTATTTCAGGGTTTTCAAGTAAAGGTTTCAGTTTTTTTAATACGAAATTTATATTAAGTTGATTAGGGGCATCTAGATAGTCATGGGCTAAAGGGAGATATATTGGTTTTCCTGATTTTATAGCAAAAGAAATACCAACAAGCTCTGCTTTCATATAGTCGATGTTAGTTGTTTCAGTATCTATTGCGAGGAGTTTTGAATCACTTATTTTTTTGACTAATTCTTCAAAATCGCTTTCTTCATAAATCACTGAATAGTTAATTTTTCTTTTTTGATTCGTTTTGATCGAGTTTTCTGGAGGATGGGAAGTTTCAACAAGTTTTCTATATAAAGTTTTAAGCTCAAGCGTTTGATATAATTCTTTCAGTTTTTGAGTATCTGGGGTTTTCAGCTCAAGGTCCTCGAATTCTAGAGGAAGTTCAACATCTTGACGAATTGTTGCTAGTTCTTTAGATAGAAGAAGCTGATCTTGATTCTCCCTTAAACTTTCTCCAACCTTTCCCTCAAATGTATTAGCATGACTGATAATTGTATCCAAGGAAGAGTGTTCCTTAAGCCATTTTGCAGCTGTTTTAGGACCTACTTTTGGAACCCCAGGAATATTGTCAGAGTTATCACCAACGAGTGCCAAATAATCAATAATTTGTTCAGGATATACATCGAATTTTTCTTTTACTCCTTCTCGATCGAGTATTTTTCCAGTCATGGTATTAACAAGTGTTATTTTTTCATTAACTAGTTGAGCCATATCCTTATCCCCTGTAGATATAAGAATATCAATGCCTGCCTTAGAATTTTTATTACATACTGTACCTATCACGTCATCTGCCTCTACTCCTTTTATTTGGATAAGAGGAACACCCATTGCTTTAATGACATCTAGAATCGGTTTGATTTGCACAGAAAGCTCATCAGGCATTGGCGGACGATTTGATTTGTAATGCTCATATAGTTCATCGCGAAATGTTTTTCCAGGAGCATCAAATACAATTGCGAAGTATTTTGTTGAGTGCTCATTAGAAAGTTTATTGATCATACTAAGCACACCATGAACTGCTCCGGTGGGCTGACCTTTTGATGTTGTCAGTGGAGGTAGTGCGTAATAAGCACGATATAGATAGGAGGAGCCATCAATTAAGATGAGCTTTTTATGACTCGTCACTTTTATCTCTAGTCTTTGGTTCCTTATTTTCCATAATATACATCGATTTATTATCATGAGATGTTCGAATTGTTAGTTTTTCAGAGTCATCTGGTAAACGTAACATTCCTTTTTGCCCACAAGCAGTTATGACGTTTGAGGAAAAGATAACAAAAGCCAAGTAGCAGATTATATTTTTCATATTCATTTACCGAGTTATTTATAAATTAGCAGACGTTATCCTTAAATGGACTACTATTATTGATGATTATAGAATTCTATATTCTTAACTAGTATTTTCCTGATAGCATATGCAATTTTTTATTTCATTTATAGGAATTTTTAAGCATTGAGTATTATAGAAACAGTTGAAAAAGAAATTAATGGAAATCCTGAAGGCGCCATTATTTGGTTACATGGCCTTGGCGCTGATGGGCATGATTTTGAATCTATAATTCCTGCCTTGGATTTACCTAGGAATATGCGCATTAGATTCGTTTTCCCCCATGCCCCCTTTCGTTCTATAACAATCAACAATGGTATCAAGATGCGTGCTTGGTATGACGTTCTCAGTTTGGACCGTTCTGAGCCCCAAGATGAGTATGGTATAAGGGAAAGTGCTGAGATTCTTAATTTACTGATCGAAAGAGAACGAGAACGTGGAATTGATTACAACAGAATAGTTGTAGCAGGCTTTTCTCAGGGCGGTGCAATTGCAATTCATGCTGCATTAAGATTTCATCATAAATTAGCTGGTTTGTTGGCTTTATCTACGTGGCTACCTCTAGATGGGACAATAGAAGAAGAGGTAACCTTAAATAATAAATCACAATCCAGGGATTTGCCTATTTTTCTCGCTCATGGATCTTTTGATCCAATCCTACCTGTCAACCTTAGTTATGAATCACGTAATATTCTGCACAAACTTAATTACAAAGTAGATTGGCATGAATATCCTATCGCACATTCTGTATCAGAAAATGAAATTAAAGACATTAGCTTTTGGTTACAACATATATTTTTAAAATAAATTATTCTGATGTAAATTTAAAGTGTGATTCACCTAATAATTCCGCAGAATTATTATAGTGTTTTTCTTTGATCTCGATTTGACCATCCCGTCTGAAAAGAACAACTGTTGAAGATCTTGTGCCATATTCAGCATTTACCACGAATGGGGCTGACATCGCTCTTGCCATTTTAAACGGAATATCATTACTAATTATTTCATCAACAGGCGCTGGTTTTTTTTCTTCAAGAATACGAAATATAGACGTTAAATTAATATTCTTTGATTTGATTAAGTTTTTTAATTTTTCTCGGGATTTAATAAGTTTCGAGCATGGGGTATCGAGCGCTGAATTGCTTAAACCGTATACCCCAGGGTTTAGTTTTTGATGAGGATGACCATGGTTTGAAGTATAAATAAGATCAGTACCATTAGTAACTAGAAGATTGAATTTTTGATATGCATGTTGATTAATATTTTTAATAAAATCAATTGGTAGTTTTTCTTCTAATAAAAATTTACTTACTAATTCACCGCGAGTACGAAATATATTATTTTTTATCTTTTCTTTTGCATGATAATTAGTAACTGCTGATAGATGACCTGTTTTATTAAGTGCAAGCCAAGTTCCTCCGGCATAAAGATCTCTACCACCTAGTATTTTTGGATTATCAGGCCACCAATGTAACTTTTTTGTAGGACGGGAATGATATTCATCACGATTAGTTCCCAGTATTAGGGGATAATTTGGATTAGCTTTCCAAGCACATACAATAAGGCACATAATGTAAATATCTATTTTTTTTGAATATTGTTATATTGCCGTAATAATATATCTATCAATTAATTGAAAAGAAAAGATATTTTTAGCTATCATGAATGCTCTTTCAATAAAAAATCTTACAAAAATATATTCTAATGGGACCAGGGCGGTCGAAAATATAGATTTTTTAGTTGAATCTGGGGATTTCTATGCATTACTTGGCCCTAATGGAGCAGGTAAAACCACCATTATCGGGATCATTTCATCTCTGATTAATAAAACATCAGGTAAAGTGAAAATTTTTGATCATGATATTGACAAGAACTTTTCTGCAGCTAAAGCTTTAATTGGTGTTGTCCCCCAAGAAATTAATATTAATCAATTTGATACGCCTTTTAATATTGTTATCAATCAAGCTGGATATTATGGTATTAATCGTACATTAGCTAAAAAACGAGCAGAAAAATATCTTAACGAGCTAAGATTGTGGGATAGACGCAATCAACCAGCTAGAAATTTATCGGGTGGTATGAAAAGAAGGCTTATGATTGCAAGGGCTTTGATTCATGAGCCAAAACTCCTTCTTTTGGACGAACCTACGGCAGGAGTTGATGTGGAAATTAGACGTTCTATGTGGGAATTTTTACGTTATATAAATGCCAACGGAACAACAATTATTCTTACCACTCACTATCTAGAGGAAGCAGAAAATCTATGTAAAAGAGTTGCCATCATTGATGGAGGATCAATAATTGAAAATACTCAAATGAATACGATCCTTAAAAAATTAAAACGCGAAGTATTTATTTTAACTCTACAGGATAGTATNGAAGATTCNCCCTTTGTCGAAGGATATGATATTTCTTTTGTAGAGAAAGACCAGCTTGAAGTAGTGGTTGATTCTAAGCAAGAACTTAATCAATTATTTGTAGCGTTGAAAGACCAAAATATCAGGGTTACAAGCATCCGTAATAGATCTAATAGACTAGAAGANTTATTTATGGAATTAGTNGATAGTAAACAGAAAGAAAGCATAGAAAGGGNATTGTAAATATGAATTTCTCTCTTAATATGANCGCGCTTTATACAATAATTCGTAAAGAAATTATTCGTGTTTTACGTATTTGGATTCAAACAATACTTCCACCTGTNATTACNATGTCACTTTATTTTATAATTTTTGGNAGCCTCATAGGTTCGCGAATAGGCAAAATGGGCGGTTATGATTATATGCAATATATNGCTCCTGGTTTAATTATGATGTCTGTCATAACGAATTCATATGGCAATGTTGTATCGTCTTTTTTNGGNGCNAAATNCGGTCGTCATATTGAAGAAATGATAATTTCACCTATGTCTAGCGCGATAATTATTATTGGGCATGTTGCCGGTGGTGTATTGCGAGGCTTATTAGTAGGCATGTTGGTAACCATTGTTGCTCTTGGATTTACAGATCTNCAAGTAAAATATCCTCTCATTACATTTTCCATAGTACTGCTTACTTCAGTCGTATTTTCTCTGGCAGGTTTTATCAACGCATTATTTGCAAAAAATTTTGATGANATTGCTATCGTGCCTGCTTTTATTCTTGCACCATTGACATATCTTGGAGGTGTTTTTTATTCAATATCATTGTTACCTGAATTTTGGCAGACTGTTAGCAAAGNTAATCCGATTTTATATATGGTTAATGCATTTCGTTTTGGTATGCTTGGTTCTTCAGATATTAGTATCACCTANGCCTATTCGATTATAATTTTCTTTGTGTTTTTCCTGTTTATTTTAAGTTTTCTTTTGTTTAATCGTGGAGTAGGGATTAGGGAATGATATTTTGATTACTGCGCTTTAAATTCATTTGGATTGTGATAGTTTTGTACTCCAACCACTAAAGCACCTGGCCCCCCGTGGACCCCAATAGCAGAACCAAGGTCTGTAATTCTGCAACTCAGAATATTATCCATCTTCTGAAAAAGTAAGTTTTGTAATTNATCAGCCTTTGATTGACATAGAGCATGGCCAATTGCAATACGTAATTTTTTATTTTTTGGAGAATTTTTTTCTATATATGATGCATATTTTCTTAGAACATTTTTTTTCCCAAATAATGCTGTTTTTGCTTTTATATTTCCGTTCGGAAGGGTTTTCAGTANGGGCGTCAAANAAAATGTATCTGTTAGGAATTTAACAGAAGAGGGTATNCGGCCACCTCGNACNGCATATTGTATATCATCAATCAAAGCGTAAGCGGTTGTTTCTTCNATGATTTTTTTTACGGCAGTTAGTGTTGTTGCTATATCTAACCCGGCTTGAGCNCATTCAGCAGCAAAAGTTACAATCAGCCCTTGCCCAANAGAAACGCTCCTAGAGTTTATAAGATGGATTTTTCCAGAAGNCTTATTTTTTTCAATAGCTAATTTTGCAGCTTGGAATGTCCCACTAATTTTNTCACTGAGGCTAATTGAAATCACATCTGGGAAGTGGCTTGCTAAAAATTGATATTGTCTCCTAAAATCCCCCATGGATGGNTGAGATGTGGTGGGGNTTATATCACTATTTTTTAGTTTTGAAAAAAACTCATTCGGCGTAATGCTAACTTTGTCTAAATAACTTCTATTAGAGAATTGAANGCGTATCGGAACTATATGGATATCCAAGTTATCCATGTCTTGGTCNGGTATGTCNGCANCAGAGTCTGTTATAACGGAAAATGTTGAATTTGTTATATGAGCAGTGTGNTGTTGACGACGCATATCGTCACATTTTTCTGCACTAACTTCACCATATTTTCTTGCAATATCAAAAACATCGGCAGGTTCATTTGTATGTATATGTAGTTTGGCCTTTCTTTTCGTTCCTGCTAGCACTATAGAATTTCCCATTACTGAAATTTCTTCCCTTAATTTTCTTCGATCAATTTCTAATCCGNTAATGATGCATTCTGTGCAGAAAAAATATTCCAACTTTTCTTCAGAGCCCTCCATTTTAACAATAGTGCTTTCGTAACTGAGATGCCCAAGATCTGGTTTTTTCTCTATTTCACTATTAACAATAAANTTTGTCATACCTTCAAATAGGATAAAAAATCCTTTTGCACCCGCATCGACAACACCTGCTTTACTTAATTCTTCTAATTGATTTTGGGTTTCTTTAAGTGCTNTTTTCGAGGCGTTAAGACCTTCTAACATTAGTGATTGGAATTGTATTTTTTTGTTTTTANCAATTGTNTTTTGAAGATGTTTAGCCAGCACAGATATTAGGGTAAGTATAGTTCCCTCTTTTGGCTCAGATAAGGCATCATATGCATAATCACTACCTAATTTGATGGATTCAGAAAAAGTTTTTGTTGTAAAATCAGATAATCCTTCTGCAGAATCACNCATTCCTTGAAAAAATTGCGTAAGGATAGCTCCAGAGTTTCCTCNTGAACTNTCAAGTAATTTATCAGNAAACTGAGTGAGAATTGTATTTAAGTCTTTTGTCTTGGTATCTTTAAGTACTTCAAGTGNAGCGGTAAGAGAGAGGGCAAGGTTTGTCCCTGTATCTCCATCCGCAACAGGAAAAACATTAATAGAATTTAGATTCTCTTGCTGGTTAACAACTCTGTATATACCGGACTTTAGCGCCGTAGAGAAATCTTCACTATTTAATATTGATGAGATTTTATCCAATTTTTTTTCTTCAATGTGAACGTTTTATTAAATATGTTATGAGTTTGCGTAGCATATTAGCTTCATTGGGAAATATTTTTAATGCTTCTGTGCTTTTATTGATAAGTTTATTGCAATAGTTTTCAGATTCATCAAGACCAAAGAATTTAGGCCATGTTGCTTTATCTAACACTTCATCTGAATTTTTATTCTTATCATTTTTATAATTTATAGATTCAGCGTCAAGAATGTCATCACGGATTTGGAAAGCCAGCCCCACATTTTTTCCATAAGCTCCTAATGCATTAATCTTTGATTGTGAAATTTCATTACTGAGATAGCAGGCCGTTATAACGGAAGCATGAATTAAGGCTCCAGTTTTAAGTAGATGCAACTCTTTTATTTCTTCATAGTTCAGCTCTTTATTTTCAGAGGACAGATCAATGTGTTGTCCTCCGATCATTCCATTTGAACCACAAGCATTTGAAATAAGATTAATTATTTGGACTTTTTGATAATCGGTTAGTTTTGAGGATTCTGATATTTGTTGAAATGCGAGAAATTGTAGAGCATCTGCTGCAAGTATTGCGGTAGCTTCACCATATTTTTTGTGAACCGTTGGCAGTCCTCTGCGAAAATCATCATTATCCATGGATGGTAAGTCATCGTGTACTAGAGAAAAAGCATGCATCAGTTCGACGGCAATAGCTGGAATATCTAAAAGGTTTTTTTTAATATTTAAGCATTCGCCTACAGCATAAACTAAGAGTGGGCGCACCCTTTTACCTTCACTTAATACAGCGTATCTCATAGCTTCATGGAGAAGTTCTATTTTTTTTTCCGATTTCGGAAGTAATCGATCAAGAAGTTGATTGATTCGATGAGAGTAATATTCTATTTTATTTGAAAATGAATGCGGCATAATTATGATTCCAATTTATTATTAGGCCTACATGTGAAAACTAGGATAATAGCAAGAAGTTGTGATCCTGTAATGATAGGTTGAAAATTAATGACATTATCAAATAGTTTTAATAAATAATTATATGAGAATTAAATATGTGGGCAAAGGCACAAGCTCAACCTAATATAGCGCTGATTAAATATTGGGGGAAAAGTAATGTACCCAAAAATATTCCTGCGGTAGATTCTTTATCTATAACGTTAGATGATTTATGGACTAAGATGCGTGTTGAATTCTCATCTGATTTTCAGCGTGATAAGTTATCGGTAAACGGCTTTTCTGATACAGAAATGTTACCTAGAGTGTCTAGTTGTATAGATTCTTTGGCAGGAAAGAGGAGAGATTTTGCATACATCGAAAGTGAATGTAACTTCCCAATTTCAGCGGGCTTAGCATCTTCCTCTTCGGCATTTTCAGCGCTCGTTGTCGCCGTTAACGCTGCTTTGGAATTGAAAAATAATAGTAATGCTCTTGCTTGTTTTGCCGGNGCTGTATCAGGATCTGCCGCACGCTCTTTATACGGCGGGTTTGTTGAACTTAAATCCAATCTTGATGAGATAAATTTAATTACTTTATTTGATTCCCAAGAGTGGCCTCTTCGTATTGTCATAGCTATTACTGATACNCAAAAGAAAAAAATATCTTCTTCTGAAGCAATGATCAGGAGNGCAGNAACCTCACCATTTTATTCAAGTTGGGTTGACCAGCAAAATCAAGATATTGAAATAGCAAGAAAAGCTATCCTCGCAAAGGACTTTGAGAAGCTTGCAGCTATATCTGANCATAACTGTTTAAAAATGCATTCAATTATGTGGACATCTAGGCCACCAATTGTTTATTGGAATCAGGCTACACTTGAATGCATAAAGAGCATTCGTCATCTTCAATCGTTAGGGGAGTCAGTATTTTTTACCATAGACGCTGGCCCCCAAGTTAAAGCCATCTGTCTAAAGGAAAACGAGACATTAATTAAAGATACTCTTAGTCAGATTGATGGCGTTGATTCTATATTAACAAGTGGTATTGGGTGCGGCGCATCTTTATTAGGTAATGAATGAATAGTTTAGATTCAAGCGCTCCTGGAAAACTAATACTCTCAGGAGAATATGCAGTTTTATGCGGGGCTCCAGCAATTTCTATCGCATTAGATCGTCGCGCAGAAGTGAAAATAATAGAGAAAAATGACTCATCACACATGATTAGTACTTCTGGCTATTACCATGGAAATTGGAGGTATCATTGTGATGAAAATGGAAACATTAAGTGGCTGGATGATTTGCCATCCGAAAATTTCTTTGCACTTTTTGAATGTATTTGGAAACGTCTATCATTTAATCCTCGAACAGGATTACATATTACGTTAAATACAAATCAATTTTTTGAAAAAATTAGCGGCTCTAAATACGGCCTTGGTTCTAGCGCAGCATTAGCTGTTGCTTTGTCTGGTGCTTTATTATCTTTAAAGAAGTCTTCAACTTCTGTTATTTCACTTGCGCATGAATCACATAATAGTTTTCAGCATGGTGTTGGAAGCGGCGCTGATATAATAACTGCAAAACAAGGAGGAGTTATTGAGTTTAGAGATATGAATAATTTTTTTAATTTAGAATGGCCAACAGGCCTGCTCTACAAATTAATTTGGAGCGGAAAAGAATCAAATACCATTGATAAGTTACATAAATTTCTTCGTAATGAAAAACATAAAAGTTTTAATCATTTAAAAAACTCATCTCAGCAAGTTCTTAATTTTTGGAAACGAAACGATCTAGTTTCATTGTTGAATATGTTAAATATTTACGTTGATGTTCTCCAGGATTTTGATTCACATTATAAAATCGGTGTATTTGATTCTGGCCATCAAGAATTAACTGATATGACAAAAAANATTGAAAATATTATTTATAAACCATGCGGAGCTGGAGGAGGTGATATTGGGATTGTATTATCTAATTCGATTGAAAGAATTGATAACTTTGTTAAGAAGGCAGAAAAACTTGGCTTTATATCTTTAAATGCTTTAATTGATCCTCAAGGGCTATTTCTTAGAGACAATGATAATGATTAATTCCAGAATTCCAGGTTTTCACAAAATGGATGTAGATCAAAGACTTGATACTCTTGTTGATTTAAACATCATTACCAAAAGGGAACGAAAAATACTAAAAGATAATGGTTCTTGTCTTTCTTCTGGAGTGGCAGATAAGATGAGCGAAAACGTTATCGGAGTTTTCGGTCTTCCATTGTCTATAGCGACAAATTTTCTTGTGAACAAACGAGATTATATTGTACCCATGGTTACAGAAGAACCTTCTGTAGTTGCTGGGGTTAGTAATGCTGCCAAAATAACAAGATTAAGTGGTGGTTTTCAGGTAAAAATTNCTGAGTCGTTATTAATAGGTCAAATTCAATTAATGGATGTAAAGGACCCAGAAGTTGTTATTAANCAACTTGANCAAGAGAAGAAGAAACTCATAGNATTTGCTAATTCTCTGCAGCCAAGATTAGTTTTGAGAGGGGGTGGAACNAAGGATATAGAATTTTTTAAATATCTTCTCGAGGATAGCAACAAATGGATGGTTATTTTACACCTCTTAGTTGATACTCAAGAAGCAATGGGAGCGAATTTGGTTAATACTCTTTGCGAGTTGATAGCNCCCAAGATCGAATCCATTTGTGATCANAAAGTTTCTTTGAAAATTTTATCAAACTTAGCCGATCGTTCCCTAGTAACAGCAAAAACCTCCATTCCTCTAGAACATCTAGAAATTAAGGATTTTTCAGGAAAAGAAGTAGGCATGGGAATTGTTAATGCTACAAAATTTGCAAATATTGATCCATACAGAGCAGCCACTCATAACAAAGGTATTATGAATGGAATTGATGCTGTCGCTATAGCAACAGGAAATGATTGGCGATCAATGGAGGCCGCAGCCCATGCTTATGCNGTTAAAAATGGTAGATATCAGTCATTAACTAATTGGAATATTGATACAGATAATAGTTTAACCGGCCAACTCACTGTGCCTATCAAAGTCGGTATAGTAGGCGGTTCTCTACAAGCAAATCCAGCCGCTGCTCTAGGATTAAAGATATGCAACGTAAAATCTTCTCATGAGCTTTCGGAGATTATTGGTGCTGTTGGTTTAGCGCAGAATTTCGCTGCACTAAGGGCGCTTTCAACCCATGGAATTCANAAAGGACACATGAGTTTACATGCTAGGAGCGTAGCTGCAAGCTTAAACATCCCTCAAAAATATTTTGATGATGTTGTGCGAGAAATGATAAATGAAGGAGAAGTAAAATCCTGGAAAGCCAAAGAAATTTTGAACAATTTAAAATCTTCAACAAAATTCAGAGACTCAAAAAAAGGCAAATCTTTCAAAGATGAAGTCACTGGCAACGCTGATGGGAAAGTAATATTGCTTGGAGAGCATGCAGCTGTTTATGGTAAGCATGTTCTTGCTATACCAATTCCTAAGGCTGTACAGAGCACAATAAGAGAAATTAATTCAGAGACTAAAGTTATCATTTGTGATCCATCTAGATCTATGGAAATAGATACAAAAGATAAAAATAAAAGCGTTGATCCTATGATAAATTTAATAATGAAAAAATTGAAAATTAATGATCGAAGTTTTTCTATTAAAATTAATTCTAAAATACCTATGGGAGCAGGATTAGGCTCTTCTGCTGCATTTGCAGTTGCAATTATTCGAGCATTTAATAATTTTTTAAATCTTTCGATGGATAATAAATCAGTGAATCAGATTGCCTATGAATGTGAAAAATTATCTCATGGGTCGCCATCTGGAGTAGATAATAATATGGCAACATATGGTATTCCCATGTTATATAGCAAGAATAATTTAAAACCTGTGAAATCTATCGATCTTGATAAATTTTTACCACTAATCATAGCGGTAAGCAGTCATCGTTCATCTACAAAAGAACAAATTNTAGGTGTTAAATTACGATTTGATCAAAGTCCAGTTTTATATGAAAAGATATTTTGTCAAATAGATGAACTCAGTAAATCCGGTTCTGAGGCTCTGATAAAAGGTGATTATAAAACATTAGGCATGTTAATGAATATTTGTCATGGGCTATTGAATGCCATTGAGGTATCATCTCCTGAAATTGAAGATATGATTGATACTGCGCGCTCCCACGGCGCCATTGGAGCAAAATTAACTGGAGCAGGGGGCGGAGGAGCAATAATTGCGTTGTGCCCTGATCAAAAAGAAAAAGTTATCTCTGAATTTGTTAATGCCGGTTATTATGTACTTGATTTGCAAAAAATTATTTTAGATAAAAATGCTTAAAAATGACAACCTAGCTTCATCTTCAGAAAACGAAGAACTAATTTTAGTAGATCAAAATGATAATGATATTGGATTTTTATCTAAATCCGCATGTCATGCTGGAGAAGGGGTGTTACATAGAGCATTTTCTGTAATATTGTTTAACATTAATGGTGAATTATTATTGCAGAAACGCAGTGCACTAAAAAAATTATGGCCAATGTATTGGTCAAATAGTTGCTGTAGTCACCCACGTAGTGGAGAAATAATTGAGGATGCCGTACAAAGAAGGTTAAAAGAAGAACTAGGCGTTTGTTTACCTTTGGAATTTATCTACAAATTTTCATATCAGGCAAATTATGAAAATCTCGGTTCAGAAAATGAATTGTGTTCGGTATATCTTGGGCGTATCGATAAGAAAATTACTATAAATACTGAAGAGATTGCTGATTATAAATATATTAATCACGAAGATTTAACTCAGGATATGAAATTNTCACCAGAACAATATACGCCATGGTTTAAGATGGAATGGGAAAGATTACTTGCAGACTTTAGAAGCAGATTGGAAATATATTTTTAAAAACAATTAACTAATATATTTGTAATACTCAATTCCTAGATTTTGAAATTCTCTAGAGTTATCTTCACCGATCTTGTCAATTATAAATTCATCCTTTGGTGAGTGTTTTAATTCTTCAAGGTAACGACCCTGATGAATTGCTTCATATTGTTTTTTATTCAAGTCAATAGCAAATTCCATGGATTTAGAAAAATTAATTAATTTCGCTGCTTCACGCCAGGTGTCAGTCATCCTAATAGGAATAACTTCGGCAGCATCTCCGCTCCCATATCCTAACGTAAGAATTTCTTGACCGGCTAATTCAATATTTTCATTTAATGCTTGCTCTAAGCCGGCAGCCATCCACGCTGGTAACGCTGCTGTATACAAATTACCAAGATCAAGCATTGCATCACTACCTAATGCCATTTTATCTAAAATTTCTCTGCGGTAATGTCTCGATGCACGGAAAATTCGGAATATAGCCATAGTCAGAGGATATGCTTCAGTATTAATTATTGTTTGTTGTGCTAGGTCACTAACCCTTGGCTTACTTTGCATCTCATGTATTAAGTCATTAGGATCTATTTTCGCTTCATAACAATAAGAAGCTAGTTCAGCTCGTTCNTCTGAATTTCCAGTACTTAAAGCAAATAAATAAGCAGTTGCCCANGTAGTTTCAGGCATCCTTCGATAAGGTCGATGTAAGAAGAGAGTTTTTATAGATTTCATGTACGTACTTGGAGTGAGTTTTCTTTTCAAATACATGTCGTTCAGTGCTTGAAGAGTTTCATCAATGTAACAAGTAGTAGAATATTTTCCATTAAATATTGGGAAGTCTTGAATCTGTTTATTTTCATTTATTTTCTGATTACAAAAACGTAGCATCGGTTTTCGAAAATCTATACAACGATAATCAGANGCTGACCCAGAATTTTTTAGATCAACTTCAGCTAATTTTGGATTTTCCTCAATTAGCATTGCAACAGCTCCTGCTCCCTGTGTTGGTTCACCACTTGTTCCAAGTTGATATTCTGCTATATCTGAGCACACGACTATTGCTTGATACCCAGAGCCATCAAGAGCTAAATGCCTCAGCGCACCCTTCATTGCATAAACACCACCTAGGCATGCATGTTTAAATTCTGGTACTTCACAGTTTCTTGAGATTGGTAGTTTTCCTTGACTAATAAGCGCTTGATCAATCATTCCTTTTATGATGATTGCGCCTGCAGAATTATCAGTACTCGATTCGGTTCCTAGAGCAAAAAACTTAATTTTTGTAGTATCTACATNGTATTGTTTGATGAGGCGCATTACGGCATTAGCTGCCATGGTGTATACACTTTGGTTGATGCCNCGCATTCTGAAGCTGCGCCCTACCACTTCTCTAATTTTTGGCCATTGATTTTCTGTCCATTGTGACCAATCATCCAGCCAGACACGCAAAGGGGGAACGTATACTGATAAACCACTAATTCCAACAGGAGTTTTTGTCATTTAATATACCGAGAAAAGAAATAATNCAAAATTTNTTAGTCGCTTAAAATGGATGTTAATTGTATATTTTTTAATTATTATCTCAAAAGAATCATTCGACTGTAACTGTTATTTTTTCAGAATATAGTGGAGGATCGTGCGGTATGTGTAAAAAATCTCCAAGAAGCAGTTGGAGAGTATGTATACCAGGTTCAAGCGTAAGTTGGGTAGACGAACTACCATCGCCAAAATGAACATAATTATCATCAGCTGGTATTGGTAGGTTCATATTAGGGAGCTCCGCATCAATAATTATGTGATGGTGTCCAGTTGCAGGTTTATTTTGTCCAGAAGGCACTATTTCTACCCCTTCAGAGCCAAATTCAAGCGAGACTGGATTTGAAACAATTTCATCATTTTTTGGGGCTATAAAATAGATTTTTGAGCCAGTTGGAGATACAACGCGCTTAATTGATGGCGGCGAAGTCGGCATATTTTGTACAGATACTTTTTTATCCACAGCATTATTATTGTCATTTGACTCGCAAGATATTATTAAAAATATAGAAAATACAATTATTATGTTTTTTTTGAAAATTTTCGTAATCACAGTTTCACCTTTTTATTTAATGTTGGATAAATATAATATTAAGTATCATTAATTTTTTAATGTCGGCCAAGTTCTTTTTGGTCGAAGTCATCAACGGATAATAGTTCAAAAACCTTTTTATGATATTCCTTCATTTTGGTTGCTTCCTTGTCTTTTAATATTCCACATTTCTGTGCCTCTTGAATTTGATGAGGTAGATATTCAGATTTAATATGGCCTTCCTTATGAGCTTGCTTAAGCTTTTCTTCTATCAGCGCTAATTCTTCAGAAATCATAAGGGCTTCTTCTAATAATCCTAGAGGGTTATTTGGTTCAATTGTTGTATATGCTTGCTCGCATAATCTTTGTCGAGATTCACCAGTGCAAGTAATTATATTAGCAACTTTTCGAGTCAAATGATCAGAGGGAGGGGAATATTTTCTTCCCCGTGGAAAAATAAAACAACGCAGAAAAAATGCTGCTACTCTATTTGGTAAGTTTGTTAAAAAATTNTGTAATTGTTCTTGAGTTTTATACATAAGAGTACGAACCGACCATTCTACGAGAGGTAAATCCANAGAAGGCCTACCTTGATTTTCAAAATGTTTTAGNACTGTTGAAGCTAGATACATTGTACTCAAAACATCTCCGAGTCTTGCCGATAATAGTTCCTTCTTTTTTAATTCCCCGCCTAAGGTAAGCATCGCAAAATCTGAGGCAAGTGCAAAAGCNGCACTATAACGGTTAATGTGCTGATAATATCGTTTTGTTGGCGTATTAATTGGGATACGGCTATTTCTACCATGAGTTAACGCTAGAATGAATGATCTAACTACATTGCTTATTGCATAACCGATGTGAGAGAAGAGAGCATCATCAAATTCTTTAAGCCCTCTTTCAAAATTTTTATCCTGGGCAGCTTCTATTTCCTTTAGTACAAATGGATGGCAGCGCATCGCTCCTTGACCATAAATAATGAGACTTCGAGTTAATATATTTGCTCCTTCAACCGTGATTGCTATGGGAGCAGCCATAAAACTCCTTCCTATATAATTCTTTGGACCCATCATGATGCCTTTTCCCCCATGTACGTCCATTACGTCATTTGCAACTTTTCGACCAAGTTCTGTNCAGTGGTATTTGAGGATTGCGGCTGGAACTGCTGGTTTTTCACCGTTATCAATTGCTCCTGATGTAACTGAAACAGCCGCGTTCATGATATATGTGTAGCCCGTAATTCGTGCTAATGCTTCTCCAACACCATCAAATTTAGATATGGGGAGATTAAATTGTCTTCTGAGCTGAGTGTATGCTCCAGAAGCATAAGCACCAGCTTGACCGCCTCCTGAGGCACTAGCGGGTAATGTTATTGCTCGTCCAACTGAAAGTAATTCAACTAACATTTTCCAGCCTTTTCCTGCCATTTTTTGACCACCAATTATGTAATCTAGCGGCACAAAAACATTCTTTCCGTAAGTAGGTCCATTTTGGAATGGAATATTCATGGGNTAGTGNCTTCTTCCGATAGATANTCCTTTTNTGTTAGTTGGAACTAGGGCAGCTGTTATACCGTANTCATCTTTATCACCGATTAGATGCTTTGGATCATAAAGTTTAAAAGCCAGCCCCAGGACTGTAGCTATAGGAGCAAGTGTAATATATCGTTTGTCCCAATTTAGACGAATNCCTATAATTTCCTCATTATTCCATTGACCTTTGCAAACAACTCCATGATCTATGATTGCTGAAGCATCNGATCCCGCCTGAGGAGAAGTTAATGCAAAACAAGGGATTTCATCTCCAGAAGCNAGGCCAGGGAGATACCTATTTTTTTGATCATCTGTTCCATAGTTAAGTAATAGTTCTGCCGGACCCAANGAATTTGGTACNCCTATAGTTGATGAAGCAACAGGNCTTCTACTGGCAATTTTTGCAATAACCATTGCATTAGCATATGAAGAAAATTCTAAACCTCCATATTCTTTGGGGATAATCATGGCAAAAAATTTATGCTTTTTAATATATTCCCAAATTTCTGGGGACATATCTCCACGTTGGTGAGAAATATCCCAATCGTCAAGCATTCTGCACAATTCTTCACATGGNCCTTGAAGAAATATTTTCTCCTCAGAGGAGAATACTGGCGCAGGCATTGAAAGTAATTTCTCCCAATTNGGTATTCCTGAAAATAGCTCTCCATCCCACCATACACTGCCAGCTTCAAGAGCTTCCCTTTCTGTATTAGACATTGTAGGCAACATATTCTTATAACTAACAAGTGCCTTTCGGGTTATTCTTTCTTTACGTAAAGGAGTTATATTAATCAACGCTAAGAAAATAAACACTAGCCATAGAAGCNTATTTAGAAAAAGAGATCCATTTCCATAAGCGGTGTAAGAGAGGAGCGCTGCAAAAAAAAGAAAAGTTGATTTAAGAAGGTTGATCCTGTTATATATNAAAAAAATTGACCCACCAGTGAATAACAAAAACCAGAGCAATCCTATGGTGAGGCTAAACATGTTTTTGTCCTAAACTTTTAATTTTTGAAAGTATCAACATAATAATAAATTTTTTTTCGTACTAAATAATAACACTACCACCCCAAAATTATAGGATGCTGATACNTTTTTCAGTAATTGGTATTTTAGAGTAATTCTTCGATAGCAGCACGTTCTTCTCGAAGTTCTATTTCACTTGCGAGGATAAGTTTTCTACTAAAATTATTAATTTCAAGGTCCTCAATAATTTCATATCCTCCGTTGATACACCTGACGGGATAGGAAAATATAATTCCTGGCTTAATACCGTAACTTCCATTCGAAGGGATTCCCATGCTAACCCAATCATCTTCAGGGGTGCCTAATATCCAATCGTGCATATGATCAATAGCAGCAGAAGCAGCAGAAGCGGCAGAAGATGACCCGCGCGCATTAATAATTGAAGCTCCTCGTTGTTGNACAACTGGAATAAAATTTGAGGTTAGCCATTCCCTATCAATTTTTTCTATAGCNGGTTTACCCGAAACAATCGCGTGATGAATATCAGGATATTGAGTCGCGGAGTGATTACCCCAAATAATAACTCTCGAAATACTACTAATATGTTGTCCAGATTTTTTTGCCAATTGTCCTATTGCTCTATTATGATCAAGACGGGTCATTGCTGTAAAATTTTCGATATTAATATCCGGTGCATTTGTGCTTGTGATTAGAGCGTTGGTGTTAGCTGGATTACCAATAACCAAAACACGAATATCTCTATTTGCATGAGTATTTATTGATTTTCCTTGTACTGAAAAAATTTTTGCATTTGCTTGTAATAAGTCTTTTCTTTCCATACCAGGCCCCCGNGGTTTGGCGCCCACCAAAAAAGCATAATTACTATCCTTAAATGCTATATCCACATTATCGGTAATAATAACTGAAGATAATGTTTTAAAAGCGCAATCATCCAGCTCCATTGCTACCCCTTCCAGAGCTTTTATTGCACTTGATATTTCAAGAAGTTGAAGAATTACTGGCTGATCATTTCCCAGCATCTGTCCTGACGCTATTCGGAAAGCTAGCTGATAGCCAATTTGACCAGCAGCACCTGTAATAGTTACACGAACGGGAGACTTCATTTTTTTCCCTGAAAATGAGTTTTTAGAACAATATATAAGATTTATAAATAATTTCTATATCCCAATGAGCAATATAATTAATTACCCTTAGCATTGAATGCACGTACTTGCGCATTAAATTCAGCACTAGTTTTTTCCAAATCTTCGACGGCTGCATTAAATTTTCTTGTTGTTAAATCTTGAATATTTGTTGTCACTTCAGGCGTGAGCTCTCCATTGATTTTAAGCAAAGCAAGACTCGATTGTTCTTCTTTTTCGATGCAGATTTGATAATCTTCTATTGCTTTGACCCATGCTTTCACATTGTTCATTGTAGTAACCATTTCTAATTTTGTTGCAGAATTACCGTCTGGAATACTTATNTTTTCCGGATAATCGCAAGCAAAAATATCAGCTGACCCTAGAATTAAAAAAAAGCTTAAAATTAGTTTAATTATTGATTTCATAGTGATATTTTTTTTAGAGAGTCTTTTGTAAACTCTATTTCAACCTATTTATTATTTAAGAAACACTAATTTAATCACGTTAAATGATTTTAGTGAAGGGTCAGTTGTTTGTATCAAATATATTTTTTGAAAAAAAATGTCCTTATAATGGTTATCTGTACTCGTAATAACCATATTGTATTGTGATTATTCTATATTGGATCAGAGATAATTTATTTTGTGTAGCAAACTTGAAAATATCCTAAAGAAACTCTCCGAGAATTCATCTCAAAATGTTCTTTTAGGCGGACTTAGNGGGCTCGAAAAAGAATCACTCAGAGTTGATTCTAAGGGTAGATTATCACAAAAATCCCATCCAACAACACTTGGNTCCTCTNTGACGAACAAGTATATAACTACAGACTTTTCTGAAGCCCTTCTTGAATTTATAACTCCTCCCCTGAGTAACACTTGGGAAGTGCTTAGTGTTCTCTGCGATNTTCATCAATTCACTTATTCTAATCTAGAAAATGAATTACTTTGGGTTTCCAGTATGCCTTGTTCTATTTCTGATGAAAAAGATATTCCCATTGCTCAATATGGCTCTTCAAATGTTGGAAAAATGAAAACTATTTATCGAAATGGCCTTAGTTCTCGATATGGTAGAAATATGCAAGCTATCTCTGGCATACATTTTAATTACTCAATACCAGAGTTGTTTTGGCCTATATATCAAAAATTAAAGGAAGATCGTCATCATCTAGATGCTTTTGTGTCATCTGAATATCTTGGTTTAATTAGNAATTTNCAACGTTTTAGTTGGATGGTTTTATATNTTTTTGGCGCTTCACCTGCCTTATGTAAATCGTTTGTTACACATGGNCANNCAAATNTGAAGGATTTTGGACACAANACTTTATTTGAACCTTTTGGAACTTCATTACGTATGAGTGATCTGGGTTATACAAGTCGAACACAATCAAATATCAATATTTCATTGAATGATCTAAATGAATATATATCTGATCTCAGCAAAGCAATTGATACACCTGAACCAAAATATCAGAAAATTGGGATACTTAATAATGGNGAATATGATCANTTAAGTNTAAATAAACTACAAATTGAGAATGAATTTTACAGCCCCATAAGNCCAAAACGTGTTGCAAAATCTGGGGAAAGNCCAACATTGTCTTTAAAAAGNGGGGGTATTGAATATGTTGAGATCCGTTCTCTCGATTTAAATATTTCTGATCCCATAGGAACCAATCAGCATGCAATGCGATTTATGGAAGCTTTTTTAATTTTTTGTCTTTTACAAGATAGCCCACCTATAGATGATATATGTTGGGAAGAAATTAAGAATAATCACTCGAAGACAGCAAAATATGGACGAGATCCAAAATTTAAATTGAAAAAAAATGGTAAAAATTGCTATTTAAGTGATTGGGCATCTGAAATTCTCGAAGCTATTTATGTAGTGGCAAAATTTCTGGATGGTAATTCTGGCAGTTCTGATTATGTAAGAGCAGTTAATATACAAAAAGAAATGATCCAGCATCCTGATATGACTCCTTCAGCTAGACTACTTGATGATTTATATAAATCTAGAACAGGGTTCTTTCAATATACCTTGGATGTTTCAGAGAAACACAAGGATTATTTTTCTGAACTTATACCGCTTGAACCCAAAAAATTAGCTATGTTTGTAAAGGAAGCATCAGAGTCATTGCTGAGGCAAAAGAACATAGAAGCCATGGATACTTTGAGTTTTGAAGATTACTTAAAGAATTATTTTCAATCTTAGTTAATTTGGTTTTTTAAAAGGAATTGGCTCTCCATTTTCATATGCGTAAGCAGTGTATAATTTTTGAATCCTTTTTGTCATTGACCCAACATTGCCATCTCCAATTTTTCTCCCATCCGCTTTTAGAATGGGAGTGATTTCTCCCATGGTACCGGAGGTGAACACTTCATCTGCTGAATAGAGATCCGTATTAGAGAGGTTTTTTTCATGGATAGTTATTCCTTCTTTGGTTGCTATTTCGAGGATCATTTGCCTTGTTAATCCCGGTAGGCAACTATCTGTAGTAGGAGTAAAAATTTTATTATTACTAACTAAAAAAATATTGGTGTCATTGGTTTCGGAAATAAATCCATTAATATCTAACATGACTGCGCTATCAGCATTAGCATAATTAGCTTCTATTACTGCGAGGATATTATTTAAAAGGTTATTGTGATGAATTTTTGAATCCAGATGTTGGGGAGAATTTCTTCTTATTGATGATGTTATTACTCTTATCCCAGAGTTTGGATAAACAGGAGGTTTCCATTCAGCTAAAACTATGAGCGTACAACCAAATTGGTTAAGTTTAGGGTTCATCCCCGAAGTAATTTTTTTACCTCGTGTGAGGGTTAATCTAATATGAGTTTCATCCCACATTTTATTTGCTTTAAGAGTATCAAATATTGCTTGCCGAATATCTTTTGATGAAGGTATAGCATTGAATGCAAGTGCTTTGGCCGAATTTTGAAGCCGTATAAGATGATTGGTTAATGCAGCAATTTTTCCTTTATAAACTCTTAACCCTTCCCAAACAGCGTCACCACCTTGAACTACGCTATCAAAGACAGAAATTTTTGCATCCTTTCTGGGCACCAATTTTCCATTAATATTAATGAGAATATTAGCATTACGTTGGTCCGGTAATTTCATAGTTTTTCACCGTTGACTTGAATTGATTTTGTAAGTAGTTTTTCATAATAAGGCTTACATTCTATAAGAAGGTTTGTAAGTTCCGTGGGAAAGTTAGATTTGGGGAGATAGGGTAGGAATCCAGTAGACTTATGCAATGATTGGTACCAATACTTTGCCCAGATACCGTCTTCCTTTCTAGGTTTTGCAGGCCAGCTTAACATTGAATTGAAAAATTTAAGTTTTAAATGATGACAAAGTTGCTTGAGTATATTTTTGGGATTCATTAGTAGTTCATCTGCATCGACAACAATGGGGTTATTCCCCATATTTTTCAAATCTTTGTATAGATGCCATTGTAGTTTGAGCCCAGTATCTGCGAGGTTTGGTTGAGGTATTTTTTTTGCTAGAGAAGGTAACATATCTCTTGGATTTCGAACGAGGAATATATTTTTTAATTTAGGAAGAAAATGACACTCTACATTAACTAAATGTTTTGTCATTTGCTTTAAAAATAGAACCTTTTCCCCATTTTTGGGATTCAAGTTCAGAAGATTCCTCATAACGAAATTACCGTCACAATTAACTTTATTCATTATTTCCTTACGTCCAGGGTGTCTGGCCCCCGTTTCACGAAGATAATGACCGTATAAAGGCTCATCAACTACTTTTGTATCATCTCGTTGTGCAAAGCTATACATAAGTGCAGTTGAAATATTACGAGGACCAGACCAGAGACATATTTTTTTCATAAAATAGCTTTTTAAATTAAGTTGTTAGAAAAAAATAGATTATATAGTTACATATCCTTGAACATAATTTTTGGATTACTTAAGGTATTACGGTCTATTTTTGTTTTATTTTCTATAAGTAATTTTCCCTGAATAAAATCTCCGGGATTATTAATAGAATCAATGGCTATTATGAATTGATCTTTTATATAAATGCATGAAAATGATCTCGATTCTATTTTTCCTCTTATTACTGTTTCATCATATTTGTAGGAAAGACCTGCTATTTGAAGTTTAATATCATATTGATCAGACCAAAACCATGGTATTGATTTGTAATGATTATCGATACCACAGATATTTTCCGCTGCAATTTTTGCCTGTTCGACTGCATTATGCACAGATTCTAATCGAATACTTTTTCCCAAGAGTGCGTTTGGATGTGAGGTACAATCGCCTATTGCATAGATATGCGGATCTTCAGTGAGACATCGACTGTTAACAATTATCCCGTCATCTATACCAAGATTTGTTTGTGCCGCGATTTCAGTATTGGGAATAGCGCCAATACCTATAATTACAATGTTTGTTTTTATTGTTTTACCATCTGAGAGCTTGACGGATGTTACATTCTTATTACCTAGGAAAGCATCAATTTTTGCCGATAAAATTATTTTAACACCATGTTTTTTATGTTCGTTTTCATAAAAATTTGAAATTTCTTTTGACACCACACGATTCATTACCCGATCTTTCGCTTCGATAACTGTAACCTCAGCACCAATTTTTGCAGCAACTGCTGCAACTTCTAGGCCAATATAACCTGCACCTACAATGGTAATCACAGAATCAGGTGATAACTTAGATTTGATTCTCTTAACATGATCAATATTTCGCAGATAAAATATTCCTTTGAGATTAGATCCTGGGAGATTAATTTTTCGGGGTCTTGCCCCTGTTGCAAATATCAACTTATCGTAAGTAATATGTTTTCCATCTTTAGTTTGTACAACTTTATTAGAACGATCTACAAAACTAACTTTTGTATTGAGTAGTACCGATGTTTGTGTATCTTCATAGAAACTTGGTGGTTTTACGAATAGACGATCAAGAGTTAATTCATCTGCTAAATAGGTTTTTGATAGCGGGGGACGCTTATAAGGATAGTATGCTTCTTCACCAATAAGAGTGATCTTTCCTGAGAATTCTTTTTGTTTGAGAGTTACAAGTAGTTGCCCAGCTGCATGCCCCGCGCCAATGATTACAATATCTTCAGACATAGTTGATCTATAGTATAAGCCTTACATAGCGCTTATTCCTCCATCGACTCTGATTTCCGTACCCGTGATAAATTGTGACTCATCTGAGGCAAGATAGAGAATAGCGTAAGCTACGTCGTCAGGCTTTCCCACTTTACCTAAAGGCACTTGTCGTCCTAACTTTTGTAATACATCTTTGCGGGATTGTTCTCCCACAAAATCATCAAGAATAGGCGTATCAATAAACACAGGATGTACAGAGTTACACCGAATCCCGTTATTGGTATTTGCACAATGAAGTGCAATCGATTTCGTTAGATGCCTAACACCAGCTTTAGCTGAATTATATGCAGCCATGTTATGACCAGCAATAATTCCAGAAATTGATGACATATTTATTATTGAGCCACCGCCACTATCAGTTATAAGGGGAATTAAGTATTTACAACCCAGAAAAATACTATCCAGATCTACTGCATGAACATTCTTCCATGTTTCAAAGTTTTCTTCTTCAACATTTCCAATAGAACCGATGCCAGCATTGTTGATTAAAATATTTAAGCCTCCATATTTTTCTTCCACTTCTATTGCAATTTCTTTCCATCTTGATTCACTTCTAACATCTTGGTAAAGAAAAAATGATTTATTTGGGATTAAATTGTTTATTTCATCTGATTGTTCTTTTGCCCCTGCCTCGTTTATATCAGTTAAGATTACTTGCGCGCCCTCTTTAGCGAGCATAAGTGCAGTAGCTGCCCCAATCCCTTGCGCAGCTCCGGTTATTAAAGCAATTTTATTTTTGACACGTCCCATGTATTTTCTCGAGTTGTTAAATTCTTTNNATTCTACGTTGCCCTTTGATTAACGAATAGGCTATGTAAGAAATTAATTATAAATTTTAGTACTTTTTATTCATCTCCGTTATCCTTTATGATTAAAATTTTGGTGGAAGAGAATGTATGAAAACTAACGCAATTAGAATTAAAGAATATGGCGGTCCTGAAGTGTTGAATTATGAGGAGGTTGATCTTCCTGCTTTATCTTCTGGAGAAGCCCGNATAAATCACACAGCGATTGGTCTTAATTTTATCGATACCTATCATCGAACAGGTTTGTATCCGATAGATTTACCATCTGGAATTGGTAGCGAAGCTGCTGGGATAGTGGATGAAGTGGCGGGAGATGTTAAAGAAATTAAAGTTGGCGACAGGGTTGTTTACACAGGCAGACCCACTGATGCTTATTCGCAATCTAGGAATTATCCTGCAATTCAACTTNTTCGCATTCCAGATGCAGTGACCGATGAAGAGGCTGCATCAGTTTTTCTAAAAGGACTTACAGCGTGGTATTTGTTAAGACGNAGTTATAGAGTTAAGTCTGGAGATATCATTTTATTTCANGCTGCTGCTGGCGGAGTTGGTTTACTAGCTAGTCAATGGGCAAACCATCTAGGAGCTATTGTAATTGGNGTTGTTAGTAATGATNAAAAAGCTAACTTGGCTCGCAAACATGGATGCAAACATATCGTAATGGCGGACGACGAAAAAATTGCCAGCAAGGTACGTGAACTTACTGGTGGAGAGGGAGTAACGGCTGTTTATGATTCTATTGGCAAGGATACTTTTTTTTCTTCTTTAGATACGNTGAGACCACACGGAGTTATGGTTACATTCGGTAATGCTTCGGGTCCTGTCGATCCTTTCGCTCCTGGCGAGNTAGCAAAAAGACATTCTTTGTATGTNACTCGACCTGTATTATTTGATTTTATTAACACACGAGAAAAATTACTTTCTGCTTCGAATGAGCTATTTGATCTTGTCAGTAAAGGAGTNTTGAAGGTAAATATTAATCAGAGATANGCTCTTAAAGATGTTGCTCAAGCTCACAGAGANATAGAGTCACGTAAAACAACTGGTTCAACGATTCTTATTCCTTNAAAATTTCNANNATAGTAATAGTATGCGGTCAGAAAAAATATACCAATCTAAGAGAGAGCCCAGATATTCAAATATCAGNATCAGGGACGTTGATTATCAAATTACTGAGTGGGGAGATAACAAAAAAGAATTGATTTTATATCTTCATGGATGGGGAGATACAGGGTCAACTTTTCAATTTGTTGTTGATTCATTTGAGAAAGACTGGCANGTTGTTGCGCCTGACTGGAGAGGCTTTGGTAAATCAAGTCATTCTGGAATGAGCTATTGGTTTCCAGATTATTTGGCAGATTTGGATGTTCTTCTCGATAAATTTAGCCTCGAAGAACCTATTCATATTATAGGTCATAGCATGGGNGCCAATGTTGCNGGTCTTTATGCTGGTATAAAANCCAATCGCATTAAAAGTTTTATCAATCTTGAGGGCTTTGGTTTGACCGATGGTGATCCAGANAAAGCCCCTGACAATTATCTTCGTTGGATAGAAAAAGGTAAATGTGGAGAGAAATTTCAAGTTTATGAGAGTTTTAATGAGCTTGTGCCAAGAATACTAAAAAGAAGTCCTAATATGACCATTGACAAGGCTTTGTATGTTGCTCATGAGTGGGCAGAGCTGAATAACGATGGAGTAGTTAGACTTAGAGCTGATCCTTTACATAAATTACCTAATGCTACTCAATATAGACGTTCTGAGGCTGAGGCATGCTGGAAAAGGATTACAGCAAAGACACTTGTTGTTGTAGGTGAAGAGACAAAATTTTCTGCGGTATTAACACCATTTATCGATTCGGATATNGATCAATTTGCTTCTAACAATTCCAAGCTGATTTCTATACCCAATGCAGGGCATATGCTTCATTTTGAAGCGCCTGATGTCCTTGCTAAGGAAATAGAAAAATTTTTGATGATGTAAAAAATATTATTTTTGTTAATTGTTATCCTTAGTTGTAATTTCATTCCCATCACTATCAAGAATAATTATTTGACCAATTTCTAGGTTTCTAACATTTTCTTCTATCTTTTTTAGGTCCCCAACAATAACCCAGGTTAGATTATTTGGTTTGATAACGTTATTAGCAACTGCAATCACGTGATCAAGAGATAGATTACGAACATTATCAGCATAGTTTTTCCAATAATCATCCGGTAAGTCATATATTGAAATTTGGCTAATATCTCTTGCTATTGAGGCAATTGTTTCCCAGCGGCCAGGTAGGCTAAGAGTGTTATTATCCTTAATTTTTTCAAGTTCTTCATTGGATGCTGGATTCTCACCCAGATATTCCACAAGTTCACGTTTTAATTCTATTATGGATTCTGCAGTTTTATTAGTTTGAACAGGAGCATATCCAATAAACAGTCTTGGTCCTTTCGTCTCTAATATTAATGTTCGGGCACCATAAGCCCATCCTTTATCTTCTCTGAGATTCATATTAACTCGAGATGTGAAGGAGCCGCCTATGATTTCATTCATGGATTCAATTGCAATTTCATTTTTTTGATTTTTTGCAGGGGCAATATTTGCTGCAAGTACAATTGATTGCTGTGCTCCTGGACGATCGACAAGAAACATGGTTTCATTTTGTTCTTTTTTTGCTTCACCAATATTCTTTATCGGTATTTCACCCTTTTTCCATTTTTTTAAAAGCCTTTCAAGCTTAAATTTTGCTTCTCTCATTGTAATATCACCAACAATAATCATGGTGCTATTATTTGGTTTAAACCATATCTTGTGATGATTGATGAGCGATTCTCTTGATATTTTTTTAACAGACTCCTCTGTTCCTGATCCAGTTAAAGGCAGAGAGTAAGCATGATTTTTTCCATACAGCAATCTGGGTAATAGACGAAGAGCCATTCCAAACGGTTGGTTTTTTTCTTGTTGTATTTGGGCTATTCGCTGTTTACGTAGTCTTTCTAACTCTTGATGAGGAAAGGAAGGATTAAGAATGATATCTGTGTAAAGATCCAAAGATTCATCCAAGTTTTCTTTAAGTGTATTTAGCGAGACTGTGGAGCTATCGATACCTGCGCTAGCATTGATTATTGCACCCAAGCCCGCAGCTTCATCGCTAATCTCAAGTGCAGTTCTTCTTTTGGTGCCTTCATCTAGCATTGCTACTGCTAAGCTAGAAGTTCCTGGATGACCAAATTGATCAGAAGCATATCCAGCATTTATTATTAGATTAAAATTTACTATTGGAACACTTTCTTGTGTGGCAACCATTAACTTTAACCCACTATCCAAAATGGTTGTTTCAAAATCAACAAAATCAATCTCTGGAAAGTTTTCTGTAGTAGGTAATTTGGTTCTATCAGCACTTATAGAACTAGCTGTTAGTTTCGGCACAGGATGTACCTCTAAATTATATGAACCAGTTGCGAGCCATTTTTTAGCTGATTTTTTTATATCATCAATAGATGCATCTTCAAGTTGCTTAAGTGTAGTTTTATAGTAGCCTGGGTCGTTGGCATAAATAGCATTTTGAGCAAGAATGTCAGATTTTCCGCCGAAACCTCCAACTTTTTCAAGACCACGAATAAATCTGGATTTTATTAAGGTTTTTGCACGATCTAGCTCTTTTTCTGTAGGACCTTCGATGAAGAAATTTAACAACTCTTCATTCATTGCGTCTTCTACATTCTCAAGGTTTCCGCCAGGTTGAGCAGAAGCTTGAATATAATAAAACCCGGCAATATCACCAGAGAATAAATATGAATTGACACTTGTTGCTATTTGATCTCGGTAGACTAGACGGTTGAAAAGACGTGATGTTTTTCCTTGAGTTAATATCGTATCAATAAGTTGCATGAAGACAGAATCTTCGGATTGAAATTTATTTGTTCCCCATGCTTTGTAAATTCTAGATTGTGGGACACGGTCATGTATTATTTCCCTCTTATTATGTTCTAGAGTAACTGGCTGCTCAATAATCTTGGAAACCATAGGATTGGATTTTATATCACCAAAGTATTTATTAACTTTTTGGAAAATTTCTTCTGGATTAACTGAACCTGCAATAACTATTACAGCGTTGTTGGGTCCATAATATGTTTTAAACCATTTATGAACATCTTCAAGACTTGCAGCATTCAAATCCTCCATTGATCCAATTGTGCTCCATGAATAAGGATGAGATTTTGGAAATACACCCTCCAGGATATGATATTCAACAAGTCCATATGGTTGATTATCACCTTGCCTCTTTTCATTTTGTACGACACCACGCTGCTCATTTAATCTTTCTTGAGTTACAGCTCCAAGCATATGACCCATTCGATCAGATTCCATCCATAGAGCCATATCCAAGGCCGTATTTGGTACATTTTCAAAGTAATTTGTTCGATCAAAATATGTGGTTCCATTCATATTTGTAGCGCCAACGCGCTCAAAGGGCTTAAAAAATTCGTCATTATAATTCTCACTTCCGTTGAACATTAGGTGTTCAAAAAGATGCGCAAATCCTGTCTTTCCTAATTTTTCATTTTTTGAGCCAACGTGATACCAGATATTTATTGCTGCTATTGGTGCTTTTTTATCAACATGCACAATCAGTCGCAAGCCATTATCCAACTGATATTCGGTATAATTTATTTCAATATCTGAGTCAGCAATGGCTGAAAAAACTATCGATAACATTACTAGAGCAAGCGTAAGTTGTTTTTTGAACATAGTTTGTGCCTTATCTATTGGAAATTTTTATTTTTTATTGAATTTTGTCTTTCGAGTATATTTTGCTAGATTTCGGTTATTCTTTCATTGTTTTCTTGTTATAACTTCTTCGTGAAAAGAATGGCTAGCGTTGTGTGACAAAATATACTCAATATCTGCGGGAATGAAAACTTGAAAAAAAAATTAATACGAAATGCAAAACTAATAAATGAAGGCCAAACATTAGAAAGAGATGTACTAGTCGTTGGAAGACGCATAGATAAAATAGCACCTAGTATTTCTATGACAGGAAATACACTTCTTATAGATGCAAAAGGAAAATATTTAATTCCTGGTATGATAGATGATCAGGTTCATTTTCGTGAACCAGGGCTTACCCATAAAGGCAATATTTCAACAGAATCAGCTGCTGCAGCGGCTGGGGGTATCACGAGTTTTATGGATATGCCCAACGTAGAACCACAAACTACTACGCGAAAAGCTTTGTTGGAAAAATTTAAGATGGCGCAAGATCGCTGTACTGTTAACTACAGTTTTTATCTAGGAGCTACGAATGACAATATTGAGGAGATAAAAGCTCTTAAAGTTAATGATGCCTGTGGAATAAAAGCATTTTTAGGCGCTTCAACGGGTAATATGCTTATCAATAATTTGAAATCTTTAGATCTCCTCTTTGAGCATGCTCCGATAATAGTTGTGACGCATTGTGAAGATTCACCTTTAATTGAGGCGAATGAGAGAAAAGCGAAAAAAAATTATGGTGAGAATGTACCTTTTTTTGAGCACTCAAACATTCGTTCAGCTGAGTCTTGTTATAAATCCTCAAGTTTTGCAACAACCTTAGCTAGCCGTTATGACGCGCTTCTTCATGTGCTTCATTTGACATCTGCCATGGAGATGGATCTATTTTCAGCAGCGCATCGTTCTAATAAAAGAATTACTGCAGAAGTCTGCGTACATCATTTATGGTTTGATGACAGTCGATATAGTGATTTGGGTGGTAGAATTAAATGTAATCCATCCATAAAAACAGCTCAAGATCGAAATGCTTTAATTGCTGCTTTGAAAGACGGGAGACTTGATATTATTGCCACCGATCATGCGCCACATACAAAAATGGAGAAGATGGAATCTTATTTTAAAGTTCCATCAGGTATGCCTCTTGTGCAACATGCTTTGTTAGTTTTATTTGATTTAGCTTCCAGAGAGAATTTTTCTCACGAATTAATTGTAGACCGAACAAGTCACGCAGTTGCAGATATCTATGGAATCATTGATAGAGGTTATGTTCGCGAGGGTTATTATGCTGATCTGGTGATTATTGATGACAAGAAATCTTACACAGTAAATTCTTCAAATCTCTTGTATAAATGTGGCTGGTCTCCATTTGAAGATCATACATTTACATCAAATATTGATATGACTATGGTGAATGGTTGTATCGTATACGGGAATTCTCAATTGACTGGCAAAATAGCTGGAGAGAAGCTAAAGTTCAATCGCTCTCGGTAGATAATTTTTTTATGAAAAGGTCTTGATGCTAGAGTGTCGAAAAATTGTTTACTTTCTGTACGAAAACGCTATGCTTGCGAGAAAATGGATTAGTAAAGGCTGAAGGTTCTACGTATATAAGTGCTCCAAAACGATATTTTTATCAAGCCAAAAAATATACCCAATGAAACCAACAAATACATCGCATCCAGATTATTTCCATAAGGTTGTTGACTGCCAATGGGCTTGTCCTGCACACACCGATGTACCTGAGTACATTCGACTAATTGCCCAAGGTGAATTTTCAGATGCATATATGCTCAACAGAGAATCTAATGTTTTTCCTGGTATTCTCGGGCGCGTTTGTGATAGACCTTGTGAACCAGCATGTAGACGCCGTCGAGTTGAAGACGATCCAGTTGCTATATGTAGACTTAAACGTGTGGCTTCTGATCATAGGGATGATATATCAGACAGACTACCGACTGCTCCATCGAAAACTAATGGTAAAAAAATTGCCTTAATTGGAGCTGGNTGTGCATCTTTAACTGTTGCAAATGATCTTGTTCCATTAGGATATGAAGTNACTATATTTGAAGCTCTAGATACCACTGGCGGTCTTATGAGAACAAATATTCCCCAATTTCGCTTACCCCCTAAAGTACTCGATGAAGAGATTAATTATATCGTTGATATGGGGGTTAATTTAAAATTGAATCATCGTATTGAAAGTATACAAAAACTTCTTAATGATGGCTTTGATGCTATTTTTGTTGGAACCGGCGCACCACGTGGTAAAGAATTAAAACTGCCTGGACGATATGAAACAAATAATATATATATCGGTATTGACTGGCTTGAATCTGTTGCATTTGAACATATCAGCTCTATTGGAAAAAAAGTTCTAATCATCGGTGTCGGAAACACCGCTATGGATTGTTGTAGATCATCACTTCGTCTAGGGGCCCAAGAAGTCAAAGTGATGGCTCGAAAGCCGAGAGGTTTCTTTAAAGCTTCCGATTGGGAGCTTGAGGATGCCGAAGAAGAAAATGTTGAGATTATCGTTAATCATTCTCCCAAAGAATTCATTCTTAAAAATGGAAAATTGATTGGTATGCTGTTTGATCAAATGGAATACAATATTGATGAAAAAGGTAATATAGATAAAGGCAAGGTTGTTGGAGAAAAAATGATCCCTTGTGACGATGTAATTCTTGCTATTGGGCAAGAAAATGCTTTTCCCTGGATAGAGCGTGACATAGGAATTNAGTTTGATAAATGGGATTGCCCAGTTGTTAATGAGGAAACNATGATGTCATCTTTAAATGGACTGTTCTTTGGCGGTGATTCAGCATTTGGCCCAAAAAATATTATCTGGGCTGTTGCGCATGGCCATGAAGCAGCTATATCTATTCATAAATATTGTAATAAAGAAGACATTAATCAGCGGCTTGCAAGAGGAATAAATTTATCAACCCAAAAAATGGGTATACATGAATGGAGTTACTCAAACGATTATGATCCCTCAGNAAGAAGGTTGATGCCGCANGTNGATCTTAAGGAAAGATTNAAGAAACTCGATATCGAAGTNGAATTAGGATTTACTGTCGANCAAACTATNAAAGAAGTGGAACGTTGTCTCAATTGCGANATTCAAACAGTTTTTGATGCAAGTTTATGTATAGAGTGNGATGCNTGNATAGATGTATGTCCAGTTGACTGCNTGACTATNACNCAAAATGGCGATGANGATGATTTACGATCTCGATTAACTNTTCCAGCAAAAAATAAGGAACAAGATTTATACGTNTCAGANCCCTTNCCACAAACTAATCGTGTCATGGTTAAAGATGANGATTTNTGTGTCCATTGTAGTTTATGTGCCGAACGATGNCCGACAGGAGCATGGGATATGCAAAAATCTACTATTCTTTTGCCTTATGCAAAAGATGAGGNNGATACTAAAGGANCCTTAANCAAGAAAACAGGTTAATTAACNCGCNATGCTTTATACATATAAATTTTTTTCTTATTNTTAACTCATTGAGTNNAAAGTNNNTNAATCATGAATAAAATCAATGACTTAGTAATAAAGATTGCTACAGTTAATGGTACTGGCTCTGCAAGTGCCAATGGGTTATTGATGAAATCAATTTTCAGAATGGGGATCCCAGTAGTAGGAAAAAATTACTTCCCATCAAATATTCAAGGCCTGCCAACTTGGTATGAAATTCGAGTGACAGGTAAAGGTTATCAGGCTCGATCCGATAAAGTTAATATTATGGTTGCTATGAATGCGCAAACCTACGAACAAGATATGAGAGAAATCGAAACAGGTGGATGGTTGATTTATGATGCCACTTGGCCAAGAAACAGTTTATTAGAGCGGGATGATATTAGTGTNCTTGGCGCGCCTTTATCAAAAATGTGTAATGAAAATTTCGAAGGAGTTAGATCTAGAATTTTAATGAAAAATATTGCTTATGTTGGNGTGATCGCGGCATTAATTAAAATAGATCTCGATATTATTAAAACCTTACTTGAAGAAACATTCGCCTCAAAAAAACATCTTGCAGCATCGAATCTTGAAGCAATAATGCTNGGATATAATTTTGCAAAAGAAAATTTCAATTGNCCTTTACCATTAACAGTTAAANCTTCGAATAAAACAAAANATCACGTTGTTATTGATGGTAATACCGCGGCAGCTCTCGGTTGTATTTATGCTGGAGCNACTGTTGCTTCTTGGTATCCAATTACACCATCCACTTCCTTGATGGATGCTTATCAGGCATTTGGNGATCAATATTTAAAAGATGAAAAATCAGGCAACAAAAAATTTTGTTTAATTCAGGCAGAAGATGANTTAGCAGCTATTGGCATGGTTTTGGGAGCTAGTTGGAACGGCGCAAGATCTTTCACATCGACCAGNGGACCTGGNATTTCTTTGATGAGTGAATTTATTGGTTTTGCCTATTATGCTGAATTACCNGCTGTCATTTTTAATATNCAACGNGTGGGACCTTCTACNGGTATGCCCACCAGGACNCAGCAGTGCGATATTATGAGTTGTGCTTTNGCCTCNCATGGAGACACTCGTCATGTTTTANTGTTTCCTGCAAACCCNGAAGAATGCTTTTATATGTCATTAACAGCNTTTGATTTNGCGGACCAATTACAAACACCAGTNATGGTGNTATCTGATCTCGATATAGGNATGAACGANTGGATATGTCCTGATTTNCAATGGGATAAAAANTATATTCCTAANAGAGGCAAGATTCTAAATGCAGAGGATCTTGAAAATATNGANAANTTTTATCGTTATATGGATGTTGATGGTGATGGCATANCCTATAGNACTTTGCCTGGAGAACATCCTAAAGGCTCGTTCTTCACNCGTGGTTCGGGNCATAATAAGTTTGGAAGTTANACTGAAGATGCTGATGAATATCAGGATGTTATTGANAGGTTGTTGGTAAAATGGGAGACAGCNCGAAAGTTTGTNCCTAAGCCTGAAATAAAAAATAAAAATTCNAACAANATNGCGATATTATCTGTCGGAAGTTGNGATGGTGCTGTTAAAGAAGCNTTGAAAAAACTAAGGCAAAAAAATGTAGAATTAAATTATTGTCGCGTTAAGGCATTTCCANTTAACGACAGTGTGATTAAATTTATCAATCAACATGAANTAGTTTATGTTGTNGAACAAAATCGTGATGCACAACTACGTTCACTNTTGATATTAGANGGNGAAATTGANCCAAAAAAATTAATTNCAGTATTACATTATAATGGTCTNCCAATACATGCAGNTTTTATAGTTGATAAAATTGTTGAGAAAATTATTTANACAGTAAANNATNTAATACTAGGNTAAAAGAATGAGTTATATAGCTAAACCGAAAATAGTCCATCCAGATGTNCCNCGAAATTCTCTTGGNTTGTCGCACATAGATTATGAAGGAGTTGTATCAACNTTATGNGCTGGNTGCGGTCATGATTCTATTACTGCNGCTATCATACAAGCNATTTTNGAGCTAAATATAGAGCCACACATGATTGGTAAAATGAGCGGTATCGGATGTTCTTCAAAAACACCCGCGTACTTTGTTAGTCAATCACATGGCTTTAATTCTGTGCATGGCCGGATGCCATCGGTGACAACTGGAGCTAATGCAGCAAATTGTGAATTGACATACATTGGTGTTTCTGGCGATGGTGATTCATTGTCAATTGGTATGGGTCAATTTGCTCACGCTATTAGAAGAAATTTGAATATGACCTATNTTATTGAAAATAATGGAGTTTATGGNCTTACAAAGGGNCAATATTCAGCTTCTGCTGACATAGGAAGCANGNCAAAAAAATTACCTGTCAATCANCAAATGCCAATNGATCCAGCCANGNNNGCCATTTCTCTCGGAGCTAGTTTTGTTGCAAGAAGTTTTTCTGGAGACAAAGANCAGCTTGTACCNTTAATAAAATCTGCAATCAAGCANAAAGGTTTNGGACTACTAGATATTATTAGTCCATGNGTAACTTTTAATGANAATGATGGNTCNACAAAGAGTTATTCTCACGTTCGNAAATTTTATCATCAGGTAATNGATACGGATTTTGTTCCNCCTGCTGAAGAAATTAAAGCAGCCTATAAAGAAGGNGAGGCAATGCCAATAGAATTGCATGATGGGGGGAAGATAGTGNTTCGAAAGATAAATAAGGACTACGATCCCACCAGCCGCTCAACAGCTTTTTCCTTTCTGAGAGATGGTGTTAGAAAAGGAGAGATTTTAACTGGACTCTTGTATCTAGATAAAGAATCAGCTGACATGCACGATATTTCAGGTACCGTANANAAACCTCTTGCTCAAATTCCTTATGAGGAATTAAATCCTGGNGCAGAAGNNCTCGCCAANGTNATGAATCGCTACCGCTAGCTAACAATTATTATAGTCCTATGATTAAAGATGTAGTCTTTAATCATAGATATATTCTACGCTGTCACATAGACTTGCCTTAAGAGGAAAAAAATCACATAGGATTCATGGATAGTAAACGACGCACAATACTAAAACTCGGATTACTTAGTGGAGGGGCGGCAGTNTCTGGCNTTNCACCNAATCTCGGAATATCTGNTATTAAAGCANAATCCAGCGGTANATCACTGCGTATTCTTATACTAGGNGGNACAGGTTTTATTGGNCCGCACATGGTTCATGAGGCATTACGTCGNGGNCATGAAGTCACNCTNTTTAATCGCGGNCGTACAAATAAAGATTTATTTCCTNATCTTGAAACACTTATCGGTGATCGAAATAATGNTTTANATTCACTTAAGGGTCNTCAATGGGATGTTGTCATTGATAATTCTGGTTATATTCCAAGACATGTTGCNGATTCTGCAAGATTGCTTTCNTCAGCNGCTTCGCANTATGTATATATATCTACAATCTCTACNTATGCCAGTTTGGCANAACCAACCAACGAAGANTCNCCTTTGGCTCAAATATCTGACGAAACAATTGANGATATCACTTCAGAAACATATGGCCCACTCAAAGCGCTCTGTGAAAAAAAAGCNGCCGAGGAATTTGGCAAAGAACGCCTNACTATNCTTAGGCCNGCATANATTTGCGGNCCGGGNGANCATACTGATCGCTATTCATATTGGCCAGTTCGCACGATGAGGGGCGGAAAAATGGTTTGGCCNGGNANTCCAAAAGATAAGATTCAGATAATTGATGTTAGAGATNTGGCAAATTTTACGAATGATNTTTTGANNAAAAAAATANTTGGAATNTACAANACAGTGACNCCAGCTGGTTTGTTCACTATGGGTGATTTATTGNAGGATTGTTTAGATGCTACTAACTCAAATATGCAGCCTATTTGGATGAATTATNCATATATTAAATCACAAATAGANGGGGAAAATGTGTTCCCGATATGGGCNCCTCCTCTACCAAAATATGCAGGCGATGCAATGGTAAGTGGNGAACGAGCAGTTGATAAGGGACTCATCAATAGACCAACAAAATNTACAGCTAGAGATACTATTGAGTGGTGGAAAACACTTCCGCCAGAGAGAACCNAGANTTTACGNGCAGGTCCATCTATTGAACTAGAAAAATCTCTNCTTGATAATTGGCATACATAGAAAAAAATCGAAATATAAAATGAGTTNTCNATCGTTAAATTAAAGTTATTGGAGCGATATTTAAAATTTATGCATAAATTAACTATCAATAGAATCTTATTAATTTTGATTGCTTTTACCCTTGTAGAGTCTTGTTCTACTAAACAAGATCAATTTAAACAAAATTCGGTGTTAGCGAATCAAAAGAATGTAACCTTCTTTGGAACGGGAAAGGTATCACGATATCAACAACATAAAGATTCTTCTCTTGAGATGTTAGCGCCTCTTTTCTTCGCCGAGATATTTATTACCGAAGGTGGTGAAGTTAAAAATGCAAGTGTTACGTTTCCTGATCCTCAAAAAACTGTGCATGAGCTTCAATATAGGTACTCTGAATCCGAAGAAATCGGTGATGTAATGTATTTAAGTGGATTAGCTGGCACCTATGAAGAATTAGAAAAGAAATTTCCAACTGGAGAGTATTTATTTAGTTTTAGCACTCCAGATGGAGATGTCGTGGATAGTGTAGTCAGCTATAAAGATCGCACATACCCTATTCAACCCATAATTATTTTTAAGCAGGATGGTAAAAAGATAGGGATTGATGAAGTTAATACTCATAAAGATTTAATTATAACTTGGCCTCCGTTTACAGAAGGTGCTGCGGACAAAAATGGCCTGCTTGATGACCCAATCTTTGTTGCTATTGATAGTTGCAACGTTGAGGACATCGTCCATAGTGGAAGACCATTTGAGAAAAATGACTATTTAACTTTTAGAGCAGCAGACTATACTGTAGCCGCAAATTTTCTTGAGCCGGGGCAAACTTATAGTATGTATGTAGAACATGCTGTGTTTACAGATACACAAATTGATAATGGTATGCCTGGCTTTGCCACTTTTGCATCATCAACGTATATGGATTTTACAACGACCGGTGATACTGATAGTAGCTATTGTGGCGAAGAATAACCTAAGTGAACCTATATCGCCTTGTGATGGGGGTTGGATTCCTTGTAAAAAAATAAATCGACTCTCATCATTATGATAGCAAGTTTCAGTCAAACGATCTCAATGTCAAGTGAGTACAGTTACACCTTGATCCGATCGCTATCAAAACAACAGTAGACATCATCTGCTATTAGTTTTGAGTCAGTAATAATACGGATAGATTTATGCACTATGAAATTGAAAAAATACGCCACCGTTTTCCCGCCTTGTCCATTCAAGATGAAAGAGTTGCACGTATTTACTTCGATAATCCTGCTGGAACTCAGGTAGTTGATAGCGTCATTGAATCCATATCGAAATATTTTATTGAATCAAATGCGAATATTGACGGTAGTTTTGTAACATCACACTACACCAATCAAATAATGGACAATGCTCATCAAGCTGTGGCTGATTTTCTCAACGCATTACCCGATGAGATTATTTTTGGTCAAAATATGACCACACTCACATTTCATGTATCAAGATCAATTGGGCGATCATTAAAAGCGGGAGATGAAATTTTATTATCTCGTATGGATCACGATGCAAATATTAGCCCATGGTTGCTGCTTGCTAAAGATTTACAACTTAATATTAAATGGCTCCCTTTTAATCTGGAAACTTATGAATTTGATTTAGTAATGTTAGATGAAATTCTTACACAGAAAACGAAATTAGTTTGTATTGGAGGTGCAAGTAATCTTATTGGAACTATCAATGATATAAAAACTATTAGCACCAAAGCTCGAGATATTGGAGCTATTAGCTTCATTGATGCAGTTCAGCTAGCGCCTCATGTATCAATTGATGTACAGGATATTGGTTGTGATTTTCTTGCTTGTTCAGCTTATAAATTTTTTGGGCCCCATCAAGGTATTCTCTGGGGCCGAAAAGAAATGCTTGAATCACTTAAACCTTATAAACTCAGACCTGCTCCATCAGCAATACCGGGTAGCTATGAAACCGGCACACAGAATCATGAGGGTATGGCTGGAACTACTGCTGCTATTGATTATTTTGCGTGGATTGGAAAAAATTTTGCCACAGATTACTGTGATAAAAATAATAATTATAGAGATCGAACAAAATTTATTCACGCTGCACTTGATTATTTTTTCGAATACGAAAATATTTTAACAAGTCGATTGATTGATGGTTTGAATCAATTTCCGAATCTTAAAATTCATGGCATTAAAGATAAAGAAGGACTGTCTAGACGAGTACCAACGGTTGCTTTTACGGTTGACAATATAGCTTCTGAGATAATTGCTATGGAATTGGGTAAGGAAAATATTTTTGTTTGGAGTGGGCATAATTATGCTGTTGAGGTAGTAAAAGCGTTAGGGATTTATGAATCTGGCGGTGCTGTTCGTGTAGGACCAGTTCATTACAACACTACTGAGGAAATTGATAATTTTCTGAATACTCTTGAAATAATTATAACTAAACAGAGTGGTTAAAAATTAGTTACTATACTATNAATCATATATGCGCCCGTAGCTCAGCTGGATAGAGTACCTGGCTTCGAACCAGGTGGTCGGGAGTTCGAATCTCTCCGGGCGCGCCATTTATTTTCTCTTTAATTTTTTTTATTAAAAGCTAACCAAGCACGGTCAATAACATAGGCATGAAGAGCGTCACTCTCATCTTTTGCNAGGATNCCCAAAAAGCCAGGCATCCCTCTATGTTTTAGTGAGCCGCCCATAACAATAGCATCCCAAGCAACATGGGTTTCATTATTCATATAACGAAGATCAGGAATTGTTCCTCCACTTGCAGCCCCGTCGCCATGACACGACCAACAACGTTTTATGTAAATACTTTTTCCAGATGAGATGACTTTGGGGTCTTTAATATTTTTAGGTGGCTGCGGGATTGCTGCTGTCATCTGGTTTAATGGGATTGTTGGAAGAGCATCATTTCCACCAAGCTTAAAACTAAGGATACGGCTATAGTTTTTTAACCCCAAAGAAGCTGTCATTTCCCCACCAACGAGTGAGAACATTGTGCCCCAGCCGACTGCTACCGATATATATTGCTCACCATTAACGGCGTAGCTAACTGGTGCTGCCGCGATACCTGTTTGTGACGGAAATTGCCACACACGCTCACCCGTTGTGGCGTTATAAGCCGCAAATTCGCCTATGAGGCTTCCTTGGAAAACAAGATTACCTGCAGTTGCTAATACGCCTCCATTCCAGGGACCAGCATGCTGATAACGCCATACTTCAGTTTGTTTTTCTGGATCCCAAGCAACTAATTGACCTCTAATCATTTTTGCAATTTCTGCTAGGGCAGATGGATCATCGGGGGCAGCTGCTAATTCAAAGTTTGTTCCTGTATTCCATGCACTTTCTTCAAAAGGAGAATCTTTATCATCTCCAAAAACAAATGGAATTTCTTGTGATGGAAGGTAGATTAATTTGTTAGTTGGATTGAATGCCATGGGATGCCAATTATGAGCTCCTAACGGTCCAGGAAAAATCAAAAAAGGGCCATCCTCATAGCGTGCATTTGGTGCCTCTACTGGACGCCCGTTTTCTCTGTTGATATGCGATGCCCAATTAACATTCACATAGGGCTCGGCGCTAATAAGTTCACCGTTTTCCCTATCAAGGATATAGAAAAAACCATTTTTCGGAGCTTGCATGATAACTTTTCGTACGTCCCCTTTTATACTTATGTCCGCGAGTATCATGTGTTGTGTTGCGGTAAAATCCCAAGTCTCACCAGGTGTTGTTTGATAATGCCAGACGTATTCTCCTGTTTTAGGGCGCAATGCTACAATTGAAGACAAAAATAGATTATCACCGCCATTTGGACTACGAATTTTTTGATTCCAGGGTGAGCCATTACCTACACCAATATATAAAAGATCGAGTATTGGGTCATAAGCCATGGAGTCCCATACTGTTCCACCACCACCAATTTTCCACCACTCACCGTTCCATGTCTGCGCTGCTTTTTCCATNGATGAGTTTTCAAAACCATTTTTTGGATTNCCGGGTACGGTATAAAAGCGCCAACGTAGTTCCCCATTTCTTGCGTCATAGGCACTGACATAACCTCTTACCCCGTAGTCAGCTCCTCCATTTCCAATTATTACTAATCCATCGATAACTCGTGGAGCCCCGGTNATAGTGTAGGGCGGTTTTCGATCAATTGTATCTATACGCCACAACACTTTNCCTGTTTCTGCATCTAGTGATATTAGATAACCATCCAGGGTTCCAAAATAAATATTATTTTCCCATGCAGCAACACCTCTGTTTACAACATCACAACAAGCATATTTTGCCCATTCTTTTGGTACTTCTGGNTCGTATCTCCAGATNTCTTTACCATTGGATGCATCTATTGCATAAACAATACTCCAGGAACCAGTAACATACATTCTTCCGTCCACAACAATTGATGTTGCTTCCATTCCCCGACGCGTGGGGATATCNAAGTACCAAGCTAAACCAAGATTATTTACATTNCCGTCATTAATTTCTTGNAAAGGACTATATCTCTGCTCGTCNTATGTNCTNCCATGCGATAACCAATTTCTAGAATCNTNATTTGCGTTAANAAGTCTTTCTTTATTAACTTGAGTGACAGGTGGATTGGAAGCTTTATCTGANACTATTTTTTGGNTTGAATTNAGTATNTNAGTATTTTCATTNTCTTGAGAGCAAGAGAAAATAAGCATTAAAAGAGCAATTGTTATTAGAAGATTATTTTTCATAATTATTTTTTATTTAAGTTTGNTTACATATTTGTTNTGTATATTTTTTCCCTCTGGGTCNGCGATTGANTTCAACATTGATNNAGCATCATTACGAGAATCAAAATTNCCATTTCTTATAGATATCAGTTGTTGCTTCGTTATTTTTAAAGCTAGATTGGATTTTTGAGAAATATTTTTTGAGATCTTTGAAATTTCCTTTTCAAAGTTTTCGGTTTTAATGATTCTACTTGTAAAACCCGATTGCAGAGCTTCGTCGGCTCCAAATTTTCTGCAAGTTACAACTAGATCAGCTGCCAGGGTTGCCCCAACTAAGCGTACGAGATGATCCATACCCCCCCAAGCTAAGGGAATTCCTGCATCAATCTCAGGAATAAAAAAGTGACTGTTCTCAGATGCTATTCTTATGTCACACGCGGCCGCTAGAACTATAGCGCCACCTACACAATAGCCCTGAATTGCTGCCATGGTGATTTGTGGTAGTGAAGATAGAGCTTCAGCGGCGAGTCTCCCTAGATCAGCAGTTGTTTGTGGATCTCGTGTAAGGTCTGTTTGAAAAGCTGGTAGATCGGCACCGGATGAGAAATTCTCACCTGAGCCTCTAAGAATGACAGTTTTTAGATTGTCATCAAGTCGAAGTGTATTACAAGTATTGATTAGGCTATTGAGCAAATCCGGGGAGAGGGCATTTAATACCTTCGGGCGATTAATGGTTATACAGGCAATTCCTTCTTCGTTTGATATATTTAACTCTGACATTTCATCTACCTGATTTTTTCATGTGAATAGAATTATTTTTTTGGATTCAAATATTCAACAAATATTGATTCTTCTCAATTGTAGGACATTTTTCTATGCTGATTCAAATTACAATGAGATGATTTATGGTGATTCTAACTACATTTTACTTTATTTATTATTAACTTTGATTTTGATGCAATATTCATAAGGATATTAAATGGATATACTTACATTATTTTTCTTAAATTGCCAAAAAGGAATCAGGTGTGACTAAACATAAAAAACGAGACTTGAAATTTGATAGTAAAGCGGTTTTTTATAAACCAGACGAGGGCAGTAATTCGATTAATTTTCCAATCTTTATGTCTTCTAGTTTTGAATATGACGCTGATATTTATCGACGGGTTGTTGATGGAGAGCGAAAATCAGTCAATATTTATGGCCGATGTGGCAATCCGAATGAATACCAGTTTGAGGAACAAATGATAACAATACATGGGGCTGATGCGTGCCTTGCAACAGCATCAGGAATGGCTGCCATCTCTGTTTCATTATTTGGTCTACTTAAGAATGGAGATCATATTGTTTGTGATTGGACAACATATAGCTCTACTCATGAAATGTTGGATCACAGACTAACCGACTATGGCATTACCACAACATTTGTTGATACATCAAATGTTGATAATGTACGTTCTGCCATCAAGGAGAACACAAAAGTTCTGTACTTTGAATCCATAGCTAATCCAACGATGAAAGTCCCTGATATTTCATTATTAGTTGAATTAGCCCATGAAAAAAATATTGTTATTGTTTGCGATAATACTTTTGCTAGTCCATATGTTATGAGACCGCTTGAGTGGGGGGTTGATATTGTTGTGGAAAGTGCTACTAAATTTATTGGCGGGCATAATGATGCGATCGGCGGTGCTATTTGCATGAAATCGGAGTTATTACCAGATGATTTCATGGAACAAATTCGTTGGAATACCATGGTGAAATGGGGATCACCAATTTCTCCATTTAATGCATGGATATTACTTCGCGGAATTCAAACTTTATCTGTGAGATTAAAAAGGCAATGTCAAAACGCAATGATGTTGGCAAATCATTTTAATNCGCACTCTAAAGTCAAAAAAGTGTGGTATCCGGGTTTAACCTCTCATCCGCAGCATGAAATTGCAAAAAAACAGATGCCAAATTTTGGAGGAATGTTGACTTTCGAAGTTGCCGATGAGACTGAAGCGCTGAAGGTGGTGGATAATCTGCAATTGGCAACTTTTGCTGCCAGTTTAGGGGGAGTGAGAACAACAACACAAATTCCTGCAACCATGGCCTTTTTAGATATACCTGAAAAGGAAAGATTGGAAATGAATATTCATGCCGGAATGATAAGAGTATCTACAGGACTAGAAGATATTGCTGATTTAATAACCGATTTTGATGAGGCATTAGCATTAATTTAATTAAATTCAANGCCATTAAGTATGGAACTTAAGAAATCACTTACTTTTTGGGATGTTTTTGCAATTGCTCTCGGCCAGGTGATCGGTTCAGGCATAATGGTTCTTATCGGTATTGGTATTGAGTTTACTTCTTATGCTATACCATTCGCATTTGTGCTATCCGCTTGCCTGTCAATTATTAAACAAATTCCTGTAGCTTTCATGGGATCTGCAATGCCTGCCACAGGCGGTCTTTATGTTTATTGCAAGCGAATATTGGGACCCAAAATTGGATTTTTCTATCTAGCTATTCTTACAGTGACTCATATTTTGATAGCTCTATTTGCTTTAGGTTTTGCTCAGTATGCTATTGCATTAATCCCAGCATTGAATGCCAAAATTACGGCTCTAGGTATAATGTTATTATTTTATTTTGTGAATCTCTTAGGTGTAAAACAGGCAGCATCTATTCAAAAAATAATGATTGTTTTTTTATTGTGTGGCCTTTCCTCTTTAATATTTTTTGGAATTCTGGAGGTTAACTACAGCAATTTTATTAAGCCAGAGAAATTACTCCCAAATGGTTGGTATGGTTTTGGATTAGCATGTGTAGTTCTATCTTTTTCAACAGGCGGTGCACAGTACATTTCTGAACTTGGCGGTGAAATGAAAAATCCTCATAGGGATCTGCCAAGGGCAATTATTTACAGTACATTATTGGCAGCCATATTTTTTTCAACGGTATCAATTGTGGCTGTCGGTATTTTGCCTGTAGAACAAACGGCAGGCCAACCTTTGTCAGAAGTTGCTAGAGCTATACTACCTCCAGCTGCTTATACTGCTTTTATCGTAGGCGCAGGTTTATTTGCTTTGGCTACCAGTATTAATTCAACTTTTTCTTGGGCAACAAAATCTTTGCTTATAGCCTGTGAAGATGGGTGGCTACCTAAGCGTATCGCAGTTGTTAATAAAAGATTTAATACTCCCCATATTCTTTTAACACTAATATTATTATTAGGGGCTACTCCGATCATTGCAGGAAAAGATTTACGGTATATCATTATGTTAGGTGGCGGTTTAGTATTTATATATGACCTCATTCCCTTGATTGCAGCGTTTATGTTTGCAAAGAAATTACCGGAAATTTTTGCCACTGCACGCATGAATTTTTCAGAACGGGCAATTAAAAGCATTAGTATTTGCGGTGTAATTATTTTGATAGTGCAAGGAATATTATCTTTCTCAGATATAGATCAAGGTGGCTGGGTATTAGTGGTAATGTATATATTAATGGTAATTTTTTATATTCAATATAAACATAAACCATCATAAATCAATTAATATGTACTTTACTGTTAATTAGTAATTCTTATCAAAGAAGAAGTATTATGAAAAATTGTAGTTTTTTTTGCACGCTGTCTTTTTTCTTACTATTTGGTTGCTCCGTAGATCAAAATAACGACGATAAATTACAGAATATATTTTCAGTTGAAAGACCTATAGACGCGAGACATTCATTTTGGATTGATGAGTTAACTTGGATGGAAGTCCGAGATTTTGTTGGAGAAAAATATATTACAGCTATTATTCCAACTGGCGGTATTGAACAAAACGGACCTTTTCTCACTACAGGAAAGCATAATGTTATTCTTGAAGCTACTTGCCCAATGATTGCTAAGAAACTTGGAAATGCATTATGTGCTCCGATTATTAAATTCGTCCCTGAAGGAAATATTGAGCCACCCTCTGGAATGATGTTTTTTCCGGGGACAATTAGCTTGAGGCCAGAAACCTATGAAGCACTTCTAGATGATATTGGGAGTAGCCTCAGACAATCGGGTTTTGAAAATATTGTCTATATAGGTGATAGCGGAGGAAATCAAAAGGGAATGTCGAGCGTGGTTTCAAGGCTGAATCAACGCTGGAAAGGTGAGGGAGCCAGAGCATATTTTATCGGCGAATACTATAATCCCGGGTGGGAAGAAACAGAACAATTCACAAAAAACACTCTAGGCATAAGCGAAACCCAGGAAGATGGTTATCATGACGATATATGGGTAACAGCAATGATGATGGTTATTGATCCTAATCAAGTAAGGCACCAAGAACGACTGAAAGCTAATCTCGCTTCTATTAATGGGGTCTCAATTAAGTCGGTCGATCAGATAGTGGAATTAGGTAATAGAATGATAGAGTTTAGAAGTGAATACACTGTCAATGCTATTAAAAAAGCAATCATCAAAAATGATCTTTAAGAAATAATATTCTTCCTAACAGGAAACACAGTTATTATTATTTTTAGCTCCAAGATTAACCAGTAAATCAATTGTTTCCCTAAAAGGGGGCACTCTTTGGATTGGGCCATTAGCCATATCTACTATTGTTTGCCCAGATCGACTGAGGACCATAATATTAGCACCTTGTTCAATTAGGTATAGGATCATTTCATTATCTCCCCTCGATGCAGCATGATGCAATGGCGTATAACCGTTAGCATCACGTAAATTAACGTCTGCGCCTAGTGACTCAACAAGATATTTGACGGTGGGTAACCAGTTATTCGGTGCATGTCGATGGGCATTTCCGACAAAATGTTGCCCATATCCTGCACCAGAAGCTAAATGAATCGGAAAAATAGATGGACCACCGATAGGTATCGGATTAAGTCCAGAAGCATCTTTGTCTTTTTTCATACCTTGATCATTGGATCGTCTTCGCTTGGGTCTCTTGGTATTTGGAATGTTTGGATCAGCACTATATTTAGCAAGTAATTGCATAGCTTCAATATCAAGTGCTTGTGCCGCACGCCAAAAAGGNGTTGCTCCCCTGTAGTGAATACCACCAACACTCATGAGTGAGAAAGTATATTCCGTGTACCAAAGATGTTGTTTTAGACGAACATTTGGATCAGCATCAGCATCAAGTAGAGCTTTTAAAAGTTCTAAATGAGTAGTGTTTTGATGGCGATGCTCAATTGGATGCGCATAAGAAGCCTTTGGCGCCCAATTTCTTTCAAGAACGGCAAATAAAGGAGTAGTTCCTGCTTTGCTCGCAATGTTTGGATTTGCCCCTAACACTATGAATTTTTTTGCCAAATCAAATTGCCCATTGATAGATGCTATTAATAGGGGAGTAGTATTATCGCCTGCAGATGCTTGGTTGATGTTTGCATTATTTTCAATGAGGGCAAGCGCAGTTTCCATGTGACCCTGTCTTGCCGCGTGTAATAGAGCAGTTAATCCACCCCATTGGCCTACCATTTGACCATATGATTGTCTTACTTGTTCTTCATTCTCTTCTGCCTTATTGTTGTACTCATATACCGGCTCACCATCTGAGTTGTATGTTACTACTGCAAGGGAGTCGAACTGTCCAATTGCTTCATCCTCCTTAACATCATTGGTTGCTGATTGCTTAGTATTTTCATCTACTCCTTGAAGTTGTATTTTTCTACCAGATCTAAGTGCTGTTTGGACCTGACTGGGAGTTGGTTGCCAGTCTACGCCACCATCATCTTTGTCTTTAAATTCCTTTAAAGTGTTATTGATATTTTTTTCAGCTTCTTTATCAGCTTTTTCCATTTCTGCTACATCTATAACCTTAGATGTGATACTGGGGTCGGCACCAGCTTCAAGGAGTGTTCTTAGTGCATTGAGTCGATTTAATGCTGCAGCAAACATTAAAGGAGTTTGGTTCCATTTTTCCTCAACAGCATTTATGTTGGCTCCATGTTTTATTAGAGATAATATCCCATTTGAATCGTTAGCTGCAGCTGCAAGATGTAATGGTGTAGCTCCTGAATTTAGAGTTTTTGAATTTGGATCGCTTCCGGACTCAAGTAAAATATCAATAATATTTGTATTTCCTTTTCTAGCTGCTATATGTAAAGGTTTATATTGACCTATTCTTGTGCCGGCCGTGATATCAGCTCCGTTTTTAATGAGAATGCTGGCTAATTTTGTATTATTATTTTCTGCAGCCCAATGCAGAGCTGTCATACCATCTCCTTGGACAGCATTAATGTCATAACCTTCATCTAATAGCTGTTGAATTAGATTAATATTTCCGTTTTTTGCAGCCTCCGTCATTGGGCTACTTATTGTTTCTGTTGAGGTGAATAGAAATAGAAATAAGATTGCTGCTGGGATATTTGTTCGTTTAATTTCTTCTTCTTTATGCATCAGTTGTGTCAGGATATTGATTATCAGATACTGAGTGTAGTTGTACTGTCGCCAAAACTATCTACATCATGCCCCATTTTATGAAGTAAGCTCAACATTACATTTGCCATCGGGGTTTCATCTTCGGCTTTTATATGGATCCCGCCTTTAAGTTGTCCATTGGCGCCACCAAATATAACGAGCGGACATCTTCGGTGATTATGAAGATTGCCATCACCCATTGGTGACCCCCATATGATCATTGATTGATCTAGAAGATTAGATTCTCCATCATTGGTTTCTTGAAGTTTTTTTAAAAAATATGCCATCTGTCCAACACGATATTTGCTTATTTTATTCCATTCCATAACNCCTTTTTCTTTGTTCCCATGATGGGATGATGGGTGAAAAGCTCTATTAGAGCCACTTTCAAGGAATATTCGGTTTGATGCATCTCTTCCTGTTTTAAATGAAATTACTCGTGTTATATCTGTTTGCAATGCAAGTACTTGGAGGTCAAACATAAGTTCCATGTGTTTTGAGAAAGAATCTGGTACTCCTGGGGGTGCGCCAGGTAATTCTCGCNTTTTACCTGTGTTATTTTCCTCTTCTACTTTTTGAATACGTCGTTCAATCTCCCTGACACTGCTTAAATAATTTCCTATGCGGCGACGATCAATAGGTCCTAGGTATTTATTTATTTCTTGTACTTCATTAATCACCCAGTCAAGTATACTGCTGTGTGTTTTTCGCCTAATCATTCTTTCCTCATTTGTTCCACCTGCGCCNAATAACAGATCAAATGCAGTTCTTGGGTTCCTTATCATCGGTAGTGGTTCAGTTGGAGATTTCCAACTTATACAGTCTGTATAGGAACAGGAATAGTTATAGTCACATCCGCCTCCTTTATCAGTTGGCTCAATACAGAGTTGAAGTGATGGAAGTATTGTTTCCTGTCCAAATTTGTTGGCATGTAGTTGATCTAATGAAGTACCGCAGTGGATATCAGAGCCCTGTGTTTGTTTAGGATGTGTTTGAGTCAAAAATACTGCAGATGAACGAAAATGATCTCCNCCAATTTCTGCGGGTGTTATNGGTTCTGCCATTCGAACATCAGTATTACTAATAATAATCGTGTCCTTACGCCATTTTTCCAGTGATTTTAAAACATTATCTTTAACTAATTTATAATCTCTGCCTGTTGTCTGGGGGGAAAAAAGAAATTTTTTAGCCCCTANTTCATTGCACCCAGGAAGCCCGTGCACTTCTTCAATACATATAAGACGAGAGTTATTTTTGTATCCCTTGGCATTAAGTGCAGGGATCATGGCGTCTAGCATTGGTAAAGCAATGCTCGCACCGGCTCCTTTTATGAAGGTGCGCCTTGGAAGAGTTTTTTTNCTTAGAATATTCATTTTCTATTCGTATCCTAAAATCAGATCAATTTTTAATGCCCCATTTTGGCATTGATTGTTTCTATATTTACAGTCGCCTTTTTCTTTCTAAATTCATCGCTTAATACTATACCTAAGATTAGGGATGAAATTCTATGGTTATCTTTCTTAGATTTTTCCACAATATTACGGATTGTTGGCTGATCTTCTGGCATTACACGCCTCCCAAGTGCGTAAGTTAAGAGATTTTCAGTGAATTGACGAATTAATATATCAGGCTTTTGAAGGAGNTTGTCCGTAAGATCTTTTGGATTTGAAATGTGTTCTCCGTTATAAAAGGTAGTATTTGTATCTAAAAGAGAGCCACTTTCACGTATTCGCCATTTTCCGGTAACATCAAAGTTGTCTAGGGCTAGACCAATTGGATCCATGANTTTATGACATGACGCNCATACTGGATTTTTTCGATGCATTTCGAGTCGTTCACGGGTTGTGAGTATTCTTCCNGATTCTGAGTGTTCTGTCTCTTCTAGATCTGGTATACCTGGAGGAGGAGGAGGAGGAGGAGTTCCAAGTACTACTTCCATTACCCATTTTCCTCTAAGAACCGGGGAAGTTCGATTACCGAGAGAAGTTTGCACAAGTACACTGCCATGCCCAAGAATTCCTCTTCTTTGATTATTGACATATTTAACTTTNCGAAATTCTTCTCCAACAATACCGGGAATGCTGTAGTGTTGAGCAAGGCGTTCATTCATGAAGCTATAGTCAGCACTAAAGAGCTCAAAAAAGCTTTTATTTTCTCTAACCAAATGGTCAAAAAATAGTTGGGTTTCCTTTTTCATTGCATTCATTAATTGTTCGCTATAATTAGGAAAAAAGAATGCATCTGGTTCAACATTATCTAAGTCCTGTAACCTTAACCACAAGGATGCAAATCTTGTCGAAAGCGATTTAGATCTGGGGTCATNAAGCATGCGTTTTACTTGTTTTTTAAGATTTCGAGTGTTTGAAAGTTTCTCTTTTTGGGCAAGGTTTATTAATTCATCATCTGGATTACTACCCCATAAAAAGAATGATAATCGTTTTGCTAATGCTATATCGTCGAGTTCATAGATCATTCCTGGCTTGATATTTGTTGGTTCTTTTTCCAAACGAAATAAAAAATACGGACTCGCAAGAATTGCTTCAAGTGATGTTCGAATACCAGCTTCAAATCCACCTTCTTCTGTACCCATTTCATAAAAATTCATCAGAGGTAATAAATCACCATCTTTGAGTCTTTGACCATAGGCTTTCTCAGCAAGCTTTTTAATAATTCTTTTAGCACATATTTTTTCATTACTAGCAGAATTAGGTTTACATGAAAAAATATTTCTTCGCGCTATTGTTTCTGATATACCTTTTGGATTATGGGGCCCTTCGATCGTTAATCTTACTAAGTGGGGTAATGATGTAGTTCCATAACTAGTTTCAGTGCCAGTAAGTGACCAATCATTTGGTCTTAATAAATCTTCGTAGGGACCATCCATTTGTTTAATAAATGCTGCTACGACTCTATGTTCCCCTGCTTTAATAAATATTGGATCCGTTTGAACAGGGAATTTCTTTCTGCCCTGGAAATCTATTTCTCCACCATAAGGAACGAGGGCTATCTGATTTCCATTTATAGAGATATCAATATCATGGTATCGTTCTCCCCAGCCAGACATGAATCCCATACTAAAAATATATTCTCCATCAGATAGAAATGTATGTAAAACACTGATTCCTCCTCGAGTTCCAAATGGCGCTCCTTCAGCAGTTTCCCATTCATGTTGAGATTTTGTAGGTTTATTTGTATAAATTTTTGCTACTGCAGGTGCATTTTTTTGTCCTATAGCTCGTCTCGTAATATCACTAGCAGCAGTTAAATATGCTGTCATCAGCGTAGGCGAAATGTTTTGTACATCAGCTATATTATCAAAGCTTGCACTGATCTGATCTTCTGGAAGCCATTCTGAAGAATCAATAGTTATACCAAGCAAGTCATAAATTTGTGTTGAATATTCAGCTCGATTAAGCCTTTGGAAAGGGCGCGTACCAGGATCGTTTCTTTTTCTAGAAGCAGTATTAAGTTTTCTTTCAAGAAATTTTGTAAGTTTTTCTAACTGGCTTTTATCTGGTTGGATCATTTTCATATGATCAAAATATTTAAACCAGTCATTTGGCGGCATCATTCCCGCTCGTAGTTGTTTTATCATTTTTTCTGAAGTTTCTATATCGGACTCAGGATGCTTTGTATTAAAATTTCTTAGATCTAAACCNCCTTTCTTGATTATTTTATTGTGACAAATACCGCAATATTCTTCGATTGTATTATCTATAGATTGATTTTTTTTAGCAAAAGCGGGAGCTAGAATTGAAGATAGTAAGAATATAGTGCTAGCAAATGTTGCAAATAAGTAAACTTTTTTTTTATTAATGTAAAATTTCATGTATTTTCTAAAAATTAATTATTCTTATATGATTTATTAAATATTACGCTATTTTTAATTGTTTTTGCAGTTTGTAACCATCCATGTAGCATGGTTAAACTTTTTAAAGTGAATTAGTAACAAATCAAACGTCAAACAAGAAAAATTTAAAAGAAAAACAAGATGAATTTATCAATACAAGAATTTTCAACCAAACCTGTTCCTGAAAACAGAACAGTTGGATGGATAAGAGTAGCTATTATTAGTGCCACTGCTTCATTTTCTCTTCCCACTTTAATCAGTGGAATGAAACTTGCTAATTCAGTTGATACAAGAACGGCTCTCACAGCTATTATCTGCGGTAACTTGCTTTTAACAATCATTGGTGGATTTTGTGGGTCGATAGGCTCTAGAACAAGATTGAGTTCTTACATGCTNACCCGAATTGCGTTTGGTTCATCTGGCGCTGCGGCAGTNAATATTGCGTTTGCTATATCACTACTTGGCTGGTTTGGTGTAAATATCGATATTCTAAGTGGCGCAGTATTTCGCTTATTAAATGAAGTTTTTGCAATCAATATTGCCAACTGGATTATTGAAGTAATAGCAGGAATAGTAATTACCGTAACTACATTCTTCGGGTTTAGAGCCATTAATGTTTTGTCGTTGGTAGTGGTGCCCGTTTTGATGGTAGTTACGATGTTATTAGTAATAAAAGCGCTTGGGGTACAATCAATTCAGGAAATTTTTTCTACTACAATCTCCAATAATATTTCTTTTGGAGACGCGATGTCCTCAATCACAGGGGGCGTGATAATTGGCGCGATAATTCTACCCGATATCACACGTTTTATTCGTAATTGGCAGGGGGCAATTTATACAGCGATATTTTCTTATATTATTTTTGGAGCTTTGGTTCAATTATCAGGAGGTTTGACATCAATAGCTTTTTTAAGTGATGACATTTTAGACACTATGATATTCATTGGTATGAGTGGAGCGGCATTTGCAATTGTTATTTCTGGTAGCTGGGTTTTAAATTCCTTAAATCTTTACAGTTCAATGTTGAGTTTTGAAGCGACTTTTCCAAAACTTACTAGCGGGTTGATTATTGTACCTCTTGGTCTTCTTGGCACTGGCGCAGCATTTTTTAATATTCTCGAATATTTTCTCGATTTTTTATTTTATCTTGCTATTATTTTTACGCCAGTAGCAGGTGTAATTATCGTTGATTACTGTTTAGTCAGGAGATCAAATTATCATGAGCAACCTTTGAATTTAGATACACATTTTGTTTTACCTGCTATTTTTTCGTGGGTAGCGGGAGCACTTATCTCTTTACTTGGATCTGAGGATATTATTTCCTTTACCGGGATAGCTGCCCTAGATGCAATTCTGGTTTCTGGTTTTGTTTATTTTTTAATTACTCATATTCAAAAATCTTCCTTGTTACCACGAACATGAGGAATAAGATTTTATCGAGATACGAAATGAAAAATTATGAATAGAGTAAGACACATCTTCTTTTCTAAATGGTTTTTAGTTTTCTTGTTAGCTTTTTTATTGGCAAGTTGTTCAGAATTCAATAAATCATTAAATACTCATTATGATGTTTTGATAGTTGGTGGAGCTGTTTATGATGGTTCAAATAGTTCACCTAAAAATATCAATATTGGAATTATCGAAGATAAAATTATATCTATGAATGCCAGTGAAAATTCATCGGCTAATCATGTCCTTGATGCAACAGGCTATATTGTTACACCTGGTTTTATTGACCCACATACTCATGCACTTGAAGAACTTATAAGTCAGAATCAGAATGCTAATGTTAATTACTTAACCCAAGGTGTTACAACAGTATTTGTTGGGAACGATGGAGGCGGCATTCCCAATCTAGAAGCAACAATTTCGTTGATAACTAAGCAAGGAATCGGCACTAACATGGGATTTTTTGTGGGTCATGGTGATGTTCGAAAAATAATAATGGGACTTGAGAATAGAGTGCCTACGAAAGACGAGCTTAAAGCAATGTTAGATTTAACAGCAGATCAAATGCGTTTAGGTGCTATTGGTTTATCAACTGGTTTATATTACACACCAGGCAGTTTCGCTGAAACGGATGAAGTAATAGCTCTGGCTAAAGTCGCTTCACAATATGGTGGGGTTTACGATACCCACATGAGAGATGAAAGCTCCTATTCAATCGGACTGATTGGTTCAATAGAGGAAGTGATCAGAATTGCTAAAGAATCTGATATATCAGTACATATTTCACATTTGAAAGCATTGGGGCATGATGTTTGGGGGCAGAGCGGTGCAGTTATACAGCTTGTCGATAACGCCATTCAACAGGGTTTGAAAATAACAGCTAATCAATATCCCTATTTGGCCGGAGGTACTCGCTTCAGTTCAGTGTTAATACCTGCTTGGGTAAGAGCTGATTCAAGAGAAGCGATGTTTGATAGGCTTAAAAACAGAGATTTACAAGATAGAATTCATGAAGAGATGGTAAGAAATTTAAACCGGAGGGGAGGACCTAATACAATGTTGGTGACCTCTAACAAAAGTCCTTGGAGAGGTATGTTTCTTAACGAAATAGCTGAAATTATGAAACTAGACGTCCTAGATGCAGCTATTGAGATTATAAAAGAAGGAGATCCATCGATTGCCTCCTTTATGATAAATGAAAACGATCTTCACGTATTTGCCACTCAAAATTGGACCATGACAGGATCAGATGGGTCAGAGGGGCATCCAAGAAAGTATGCCACCTATCCTAAGGTATTTCAGGATATGGTATTGAAAGAACGACTTTTCTCTTTAGAAAAATTTGTATATAGGAGTTCGGGGCTAGTGGCAGATACCTTTAATCTTTGTGACAGAGGATATCTTGAGGAAGGAAGAAAAGCAGATATCATTATATTAGATCTGGAGCGATTTATACCATTAGCAAATTTTAAAGACCCGACTTTACTCTCTACAGGGGTTATACATGCCATGGTAAATGGTAAGCAGGTAATTACTCACGAACAATTCACTGAAGAACTTCCTGGAGTGGTTATCAATCGTCAGAAGATCAACTGTGAAGTGAACGAGATACAATAATTATTGATTATTCAGTTTTACTCAATGTTCGTTGGTTTCTGCTTCATCTTCGTNGAGTGCCAGTGCAGTCAATTTAGGACCAGTTTGTAAAACTATGTATTGTTTTTCATGATGCATGTATGTCATCAAACCATAGTTAGTTTGGTTCTCTACCTCAACACCACCGAGTTGTTCTCCTGATATTTTGTCAACAAAATACAACATCGGTGTACCATCACTTGCGTTACCTGTGTACATTAAAATTGATTTTGTCACGCCCATCTGAGCATTTCTTCCAGTACCAGTAATTGGTAAATCCATATCTTTTAATTCAGGGTGGNTTGATACTCGTTCTGGGGTTTCACCGATTGGTATTTGCCATAAATGNTCTCCATTGTTCATATCAATGGCCGTAATGTGGCTATATGGCGGCTTAAAAAGTGGTAAGTTATCTGGCGCTCTTACCTGGGAATATCTNAAAGAAGCATAATCTGAAAAAGTTGAACCTGTTGGNGCATCAATATTACCATCTCGCTCTTNACCAGAAACAATAATTCTCGATGAGCACCCCTTTTTTGTTGAAACATAGAGGATTCCAGTCTCAGGATCAGCNACAGACGGACCATCGATATTTGTTCCNCCNCCATCGCCTGGACACCAATAGGAAGCTTCATAGCCTTGGTCATTGTCCCGATGCAGAGGAGGATTAAATAGTGGTCCTAATTTATGATTTTTTAACGCTTCAATAGCCCGTGCTCTTAGCGAGGGCGTATAATCCATNAGATCATCATGGTTAACACCTTGCATTCCATAAGCTTTAGGCTTGGTTGGAATAGGTTGTGTTTCAGAAAGTTTTTCTCCTGGAATATCAGATGCGGGTACCGGTTTTTCTTCGATTGGCCAGATTGGCTCCCCAGTCTCTCTATTGAATGTATAAGCGATGTTTTGCTTGGTCGTTTGCACAACAATGGGAATCTCATTGCCGTCAATTTCAACATCAAGTAGCACAGGAGCAGTTGAGGTGTCATAATTCCAAATATCGTGATGGACTAGTTGAAAGTGCCAAACACGCTCACCAGTTTTAGCATCTAAGGCAATTAAACTTGTACCGTATAAATTATCTCCCGGACTAAAACCACCATAGTAGTCGATAGTAACTCCGTTCGTTGGNATATAAACAATACCNCTTTCNAGATCNGCNGACATNGGNGCCCATGAGGAGANATCTCCTGTATNTTGCCANGCATCATTCTCCCAGGTGTCATGACCAAATTCNCCAGGACGAGGAATTACATGAAATTTCCAGAGGAATTTACCTGTTCTTGCATCATAGGCTAAGATATCACCAGGAACATTTTCTATTCTTGATTGATAATATCCTTGTTCGTGAGAATTACCCACGATCACTACGCCATTAACAACAATTGGTGGCGAAGAGGTGGTAATGTATCCTTTTTCTAACGGTAGGCCATGATAAGGATCATGCTCATACGGTAAGTCAGAAACCAAATCTGTAAGCATATCCACTACACCTGACTCAGGAAATCCTTCAATTGGTACTGGTGTCCCCCAGTTTTTAAGCGGTTGCCCTGTTTTAGCATCAAGTGCCGTTAAAAAGAATCCNGGNGATGTTATATAGATAACNGCTTTACCATCAATTTCTGCATANGCNACTCCTTTGCCATAATCTTTTCTCATTGAATATTGATATCTGTCNGTTTTTGGTTCCCCATAAGACCATATTAATTCACCGCTTGAGGGGTCAAGCGCAGTGACGTAACGTCGTGGTCCTGCAACAGTATATAATGTTCCATTGATATAGCTTGGCGTAGATCGTCCGCTTTGGGCATTAAAGCTAGCCCCATCCCAGACCCAAGTTTCTTCAAGATCCTGAAAATTTTCTGCAGTGATTTGCTCAGCAGGAGAATATCGGGTATGAGCGGCATCACCGCCGAGATATTCCCATTGACCATCACTAGTTCCAGGGCCTGATTTTACGGAGCCAGAGTCAGATTCTACGGAGCATGCTGAAATACCGAAGATAATAAGAAAAATACTTATGGTTTTAAATTGATAATTCATCTTAGATCCTTTTTATAGCATTTGCCATATTGGATAGCGCTTTTTTTATTAAAGGCCGTGAAGTAGCAAGATTCATTCTCATGTGACCTTTTCCTGAGTACCGACCTCGATTGCCACCAGGTCCATAGTCGTATCCAGGATTAATCTGTACATGGGAATTCTCTACAAGCCATTTTTCAACATAATGCTCTGCTGACTCTAAGCCTTCATCTTTAGCATGTCTATCAGCATCAATCGCCTCTGCAAGTTCACTGACATCGAGCCATGCGAGGTATGTGCCTTGAGCTTTTTTATATTTTACCATTGGCATATTATTCTTTATATATAATTCAGCATAAGTCTGGTTGCCATCAATATATGGTAGTAGTTGATCAAGCCAATTTCTACCATCTCTATATCCAGCTTCATTTGCAATAATACCAAGTGAAGTCTTGTCTGCCCTATGCATATACTCAACACGTGATAAAAGCACGGGGTTGGTAGAGAAGAAATAAGCGCTTTTCATACCGGATATGCTAAATGTTTTACTAATTGCTTTAAAGGTTAGACTATTATCAACTATGTCTTTATCTGGAAGGCTAGCAAAGGGCGTATATTTTTGCCCTTTCAAAACGAAATCACAGTGAATTTCATCTGAAAGAACAATTACTCCATGTTTGAGGCAAAGCTCGCCCATACGAAGCAAGTCTTCTTCTGACCACAAGTTTCCAGTGGGATTTTGAGGATTACAGAGTATAAAAGCATGAGTATCAGGGGTTAATCGCGATTCGAAATCATCCCAATCTATATGATAAACACCATCTTTATCTTTTATCATTTGGTTATCATTAACCTCTGTATGGCTCCATCTAAGGTCGCCATAAAAACCATTATATGTAGGCGTGTTTAATAGAACCTTTGTTTTTGGTTTGCATAATGCATTAAGAGCTGCAATTAAACCTGGATGCACTCCTGAGGAAATTACCATTGTGTCAGGATCAACATTGATTCCATGTCTATCAATATTCCATTCTGCAATAGCTTCCTTGTAGGAAACTTCAAGAAATTCGTACCCCCAATTTTCATGCTTAATTCTTTTTTCAAGGGCTTCTTTAATTGCGGGGGCAGTTCTAAAATCCATATCGGCAATGCCCATGCCAACATCAATGTTTTCAGCGCCGAATTTCGCATACTGGGCATCCCATTTAATATTTCCAGTGCCATCTCGATTATATATTTCGTCAAAATTATATTTGCCATTAACGAGTTTTCCTGGGTTTGTTTCTTCTCCCAAAGCAATATTTCCACTGCTTGCGGTGACACCGGCAATAGCAGTCATTCCTGCGCTTCTTAAGAAGGCTCTGCGATTGAGTTCATTATTATGCGACATTCGAATCTCCCTAATTTTGCATACTTNTATTTTTTNTAACTTAACAATTATGTTTTTATGAAAAAATGCATTCAAAATCGTATTGANCCCCTTTTTATAACATATCTTTGCCCCCTTAGCGACACATCACTAAGCTTCTGAAGTATTTCAGTTTTTAATTTCGTTGAGCAATGGTTATGTCATTTAATTTATCGATCTCATACTCCAAATTATTTACTCCAGAAGGATAACGACTTATTGATAATATGTATGCCAGGATATCAACGTAATCCTTATCTGGCAGAGACCCCGGATTACTTTCAGGCATCGTTGCACTCATGACTGTATAGAACAAACCAAGTGATTCACCGTCCCATGCTTTTAATACAGGAAAAAAATATTTTTTATCGTGACAAGCTAAACAGTTATCCTTATAGAGTTTTTGACCTATTTTTGCTTGTTTTTTTGTATAAATTTTATCATTAATGGTAAGTTCCGCTGAGGATATCCCCCCAGGAAATATCATTGTCAATATTAAGATAAAAAGAAGAGATTTTTTATTTCTTTTAGCTAATTTTGGTACAAGCATGGTGCACTTTTTAATCTATTTTTCGTGGGCCATTGATTAAAGCATCTTTAGTTAGATCAATGATCAGATCAATTTCATTTGATGATATATCAAAACATGGGGTANATCTTATCGAATTTATNCCTCCATGAATTACTCCAAGGCCACGATNACGAAGGTATTCTTCAATACTGTNTTTTCCATAACATTTATAACTTTTATCAAGTTCACAACTTGCTAACAATCCAGTGCCTTGAACAGCGNTAATAGTACCTTTCAACTCGTNCGATAAAGATTTAAGTTTTTCTACTAACTCCACACCNCGGTCACAGATATTCTTTCTTAGATCCGGGGTGAGTTGATTTAAGACAGCAATAGCAACATCAAGAGCTCGCGGACTACTTGTCATTGTATTGCCGTAAATTCCATCTCGATAAAGCTCAGATGNGCGTTTATTCATCGCTAGTACGGAAAGAGGNAATTGCCCAGCGTTCAGTGCTTTAGAGTANGTNTCCATGTCTGGTTCTGGAAGATCTNGAAATCCAGGGTAATCAACAATAGATAAAACACCATGNGCACGTAATCCAGCTTGAATAGAGTCAATCAAAAGTAGAGTNCCGTGCTCTTGAGTTAATTCTCTAGCTTTNGAATAAAATTCTCTTGAAATTGCTTGACCTGGATTNCCNTCACCCATAACAGGNTCCATAAAGAAAGCTTCTATGAAAAATTTTTCTCTGTGNGCTTTTTTAAATACATCTTCTANCTGCTCTATATTATTTGGGNCNACAGTTATTAGATTATTTTCAGTTTCGAAGGATTTTAGAGNTTTTCTATAGTCTTTCATTGAAGAATCNGAATATCTTGCAGCTCGATCTGTNCGCCCATGAAAACTNTCTTTTAAGGTTAATCCCTTGACTGGNTATCCTTCGTAAGGNCCACNAGGACCGGTGAGTTCTTTTGCNTTAACATCTGCAAGNCTAGCCGCAACCGTGACTGATTCTGAGCCACTGTTGACACATGAAAAATGTGAGAATGGATTACCTGATTTACGTTTGTGACCTATTTCTTTATGCAGGCTTTTTATAAAATCCATTTGGTTAACAGATGGCGTCATTATATTTGCCATCACATGAGGTTGATTCATGGCATCTAGAACACTGTCTGGCGCATGTCCAAGNCCAAGCATGCCATAACCACCACAGTCAAAAATGACCGCTCCCTTTAGAGAAATTATCCACGATCCTTTAGCTCCTGCTGCAATATATGGATTTATAGCATCTTTTATATAGAAATTTACAATTCCATTTTGCACCATTTTTACTTGATCNGACTCATCAAGATCTAGAAATGCTGAATTATCATCCTGAATATTTTTAAATAAATCATATGCTTGTTGTATGGCTACTTTCAGGTTTTCATTTTTGCTAAGAAAACTACTAACAACGTCATCTCTCAAACCAATGGTTTGTTTTTTACCTCCAACGGAACGCATTGTGTTTAGATCCGAAAGGTTNTNATTAAGATCAACAATTTTTTCTGGTTGNGCCATTAATNGATATTCCGTGAAATTGATAACAAAAGAATCTCAAGCTTTCTCTAATTTTATCTCTTTTTTTGTAAGNCAGAAATATTATTTACAATTTAATTAGTAAAACTATAACAAGTTTTAATACTTAATTCTTATAAGAGGTCTGCNGGCAAAATTTGGGTTGAAAGCATATCGATAAATTTTTCCCATTTGCTATTCTGATCAGACATTCCCGTTTCAATATAATTTTTTACGAGATCTTTACCTAAATTATAATTGATGACATAACTTCGATATGTATCAAAAAAGTCAACCCTTTTTTCCGCNCTTTCTTGTGANGAGAGTGAATATTTGANTAACCAGGNAACGGCTTCTTCNCGGGTTTTTTCTCCATTGAGATAACTTCTTGCTGCTTCATTGCCAGCGTAATTAAGTTCAGACATTAGTTCTAACAAATTGTAATATTGACCTGCCTGCGCACTATCTAATTCAGCTAGNGGAAAAAGAGTTTGTTGTTCAAAANTAATTCTATTGTTTTTTGAAAATGCAAGGTCAATACCAAAATTTGCACTTCCTTCAGCAATAAGCGATTGGTGTCCAAATAAAGGGTATAAAGAAAATTCATTCCAGTGTAGCTTTTTAACTAGATTTTTTTCTTTTAATACGTTGTATGTGTGATGCCCAGGATAGCCTTCATGGCATCCTAAATCTATTGCCCGATCAATGGAGATGGGAAGATCAGTATTTATCTGTATTAAGCTTTTTGCATCACCTTGATACCAGTTATATCCAGACCAGGGNTTATTTTTTACATATTCAATNACGAATGATTCATTACGNGGGAGNTCGATATGTTCTAGNGTTCTCNGTCGGCATTCATTAATTGCTGCTTTAAATACTTCTGGGAGTAATTCAGGTGGAACTATGAATTGATGTCGAAAATTATTCACCCTCTCAGAAAGATTGCCTTCCCCAGGAACTAGGGCATCTATTTGATTTAGAATGTTTTCAAAGTACGTTGAATCATACTTTGGNGCCTGGACNNCAAATAGTAGTTTTGACTCTTCATCAAAGGGTATTGAATATCCTTGNAATAATTTAATTCTGGTCTCGAGNGCCCTTATCCTTAAAAATAAACCTATGATTCTTTTTCTTATAATAAGGTCCTTTTCGAAGTAGTTGAGCAGGGAATCTAGTTGTTCTCTGATGGNATGTATATTAGACATGATAGCTTCCAAAGGTATTTTNTCTCTTTTTGCTAATGCCTGTATTGATTCGGGCCCAAAATACGCATCCACATGATTTTTATCGTGTAAACCCATACTAAGTTCTATGAAAAGGTAATTTTCCACAGTTTTGTCAAATACGTTGTTTTGATAAATTTTTTCAGAATTTTTTGTGCACGAGGTNAATATTGCAATGCTGAGCAGAATTGCTAAGAAATATTTAATTTTCATAGGTTAATTTTAGATTTTTTATCAATTATTTTCTGATTATCAAATATGCGTTCTAAGTGTAACTTAAATAAATTTTTATTATTTGTTATGACTTAGGCTATTATTACTACAACAATGTTTTATTATAAAAAGACAAAATACCAACGATAGTTTTTTATGAGTAACGATAGTTGGAAATGGTTTNCACCAATACTGATGATTACTACAATCGTCGGCTTTGCTTGGTATTTATGGAATAGTTCTGATGACTTAGATTTCAAAATTCTAAANCAGNCTCAACCCTCTCAAAGAGAAACGTCTATTTCAAAACCANTGNCTCCCCAGTACCCAATACCTCAACTAATGGATACTATTTTAGATAATGAGGATCTAAAAATACTACCTCCATTAGATCAAAGTGATAGTTACTTTATTTTAGCTATTGAAGCAATACTAGGAAAAGAAATCGCTGATCTACTTTCAGAAACGACATTGATTGAGAAAATTGTAGCAACCGTTGATAATCTGCCAAACAAGCATGTTGCCGAACGCATAAGACCAATCGCTGGTGTTAAAGGGCAATTTCTTGTTGCAACCCAAAGCACAACAAACGGTAAATATATTTTAGATCTAGAAAATTTTAAGCGCTATGATTTTTTAATCAATCTGCTTTCTCAATCAAATCTTGGAGAAATGGTAGAGCTCTATAAACGTTTTTACCCTCTGTTTCAAGAGGCCTATATCGGTCTTGGATATCCTCAAAGATATTTTAATGATAGAGTTATTGAAGTCATTGATCATCTTGTTGAGACTCCAGAAATAGAAGAAACAATAGCGTTAATTAGACCACATGTTTTGTATGAATTTGCAGACCCAAATCTTGAAAAGCTGTCAAGTGGTCAGAAAATTCTCATCAGAATGGGAAATGAAAATGCCTTGAAGGCAANGAAATTTTTGGGAGAATTGAGAAAATTGCTTATCTCTAATTCTGATTAATAAAAAATGAATCAATATCAGTTGTCAAAAATGTTATTGAAAATTGAAAGTTGAATAAATAAGTAAGAATAAGGAGTTATTTGATGCGGTTTTTTTTATACATAATTATATTTGTACTTTTACCTATTAAATCATACTCAAATCAATTACTAGGATTTGATACGCAGGGCTCAAAATTGCAATATGCCCTAGAGAAGGAGTTTGATTCAAAAATTAATGCCGAGGAAATGGATGAGTGGTTAAAATTATTTTCCAGTAAACCACATCATGTCGGATCACCTGCTAATAAGGAAGTTGTTAAATTTGTAGCCGATTTATTTGAATCTTGGGGTTANCAGGTAGAGATTGAAGAATATAAAATTCTATTACCTACACCTGAAACGCGTGAATTAACTCTTATNAAGCCAGAAATTTTTCACGCATCACTTAGTGAAGATTCATTGAACGAAGATCCCAGTACTTTTGTTCGCGATAACCTTTTNCCACCTTACAATGCATTTTCAACTGATGGAAATGTTGAGGGCGAGCTAGTATTTGTAAATTATGGGATTCCTGAAGATTATGATCTTTTGGAGCGTTATGGTATCGATGTAGCTGGAAAGATCGCTATTGCCAAGTATGGTAAGTCATGGAGAGGGATAAAACCAAAACTTGCTGGTGAAAATGGTGCAATTGGTACAATTATATATTCAGATCCTGCTGATGATGGCTACGGAGCAGGTGATGTATATCCAAAAGGTCCATTTAANCATCGAACTGGTGTTCAACGCGGTTCTGTAATGGATATGCCTACTTATCCTGGAGATGTTCTGACACCAGGAAGAGGAGCGACAAAGAGNGCAAAACGTCTGAAGGTTCAAGATGCTCCAACAATTACTAAAATACCAGTTTTACCTATTTCCTATCAGGATGCTCTTCCTTTACTGCGGTCAATGGGAGGATCTGTTGTACCATCTGAATGGCGTGGTGATCTACCAATTACTTACCATCTAGGCCCTGGNCCCTCATATGTCAAATTAAATGTAAAATTTAATTGGAATTTTGTTACNGCCTATAATGTTATTGCTAAACTCGAAGGGCAAGAATATCCAGATGAATGGGTAATCCGGGGCAATCATCACGATGGCTGGAATCATGGAGCTGCTGATCCAATATCTGGTCTTGTGGCAATGTTGTCAGAAGCTAAAGCTGTTGCAGAGCTTTCAGAAAATGGAAAAACACCTTCTCGAACAATAATTTATGCGGCATGGGATGCTGAAGAACCAGGTTTGATTGGGTCAACAGAATGGGCAGAAGATCATGCCACTGATTTAAAAAAGCATGCCGTGGCCTATCTTAATACAGACGGAAATTCNCGTGGTTTTATTAATATTGGTGGNAGCCANANACTTGAACGTTTTTTTAATCAGATAATGGAGGATGTCGACGACCCACGATTAGGAATTTCCATTAAAGATAGGAAACGAGCCTATCTTAAACTAAACGCTAATAAGCAAAGAGAAAAAAGTGATGCTACTGAACGAAAGGATCTACGTATCTATCCAATGGGATCAGGTTCTGACTATACGCCTTTTCTTCAACATTTAGGGATAGCCTCAGCAAACTTTGGTTTTGGTGGGGAAGGNGGNGGNGGTAGTTATCATACTCTGTATGACACTTATGAGCATTTTACTGCTTGGCGCGATCCAGANCTGATATACGGTGAAACATTGGCAAAAGTAGCNGGTCGTGCAACACTGCGTTTAGCTAATGCCTCNCGATTACCCTTCGAATATCTTGGTTTTGCAGACAATATTGCTCTTTATATTCAAGAGCTAGAAGAGTTAGCAGATAANATGCGCGACGAAATTGAAGAAAACAATCAACGTCTTTCTGATGGTACGTTCACAGCAGCTCTTGATCAGACTAAAAAATTGGGACCGCCAAAGTATAAGAANCCGGTGCCTTACATTAATTTCGCACCTTTAAAAAANGCATTAAAAAAGCTTCATGATGCAGCNAATCAATNCGATNAAATTTCTTCTAATCTAACAGANCNANCCAATGAAATTAATCAATTGCTTTTCACTTCNGAGCGTTTGATGACNCGAAAAGANGGNTTNCCTGGAAGAGATTGGTATAAACACCATATCTATGCACCAGGTTTTTATACTGGTTATGGAGTTAAAACTATACCTGGCGTTCGTGAGGCAATTGAACAAGGTAATTATACTTTATTGGAAGAACAAATAGATGTTGCTGCAGATGTGATTAATGGAATATCAGATCGAATANATTCGATAGTNTCNATNATGGNAAAATAAAATTTTTNGTTAGATNTAANATTTATTTTTTCTGCTAAGGCGATTATTAATAGAGCTAGCTATCGGGGAAGTAATCGCACGAATATACCGGGACGATGTAATNCCTCCTNTTTCTCTNTGGACTATATATAATCCACTCCCAATAATAATCATNCCTCCGAANATAACCCATTGATCTGGAATTTCATCCCAGATAAAGTAACCAGCNNTTGCNGCCCCGATTAATGCGGTATATTCAAATGGNGCTAAGATAGAAGGTGAGGTACGGCTNTANGCTACTGTAATACCAAGCCANGCACCGGCAGANCCAAGNCCTGCAAGNACAAATAAAAACCNGTCAAAAACTGTTGGNGTTATAAANCCCTTGGANACGTTAANACTAGAAATTATCAAAGGTCCTAGCATGCCATAAAGAGACATTGAAAACGTNCTTTCAGTNTTACTTANCTTTCGTGCTGTTATTGCAAGTAATGCNTANCNTACNGCAGAAATTAAAACTGCAACTGATGCAAAAGAAAAGATTCCTAATCCGGGTCTCAATGTTACTATNACCCCAANAAAACCTATTGTGACNGCAATCCATCGTTTAATNCCTACATGCTCGCCNAGCATAGGTACCGATAANGCAGTAACTATTATAGGNGCNACGAAAGCAAGAGTGAGNACATCCACAANCGGCATTTGTGAGATTCCATAAAAAAAACAAAAAATAGCAATACCTGAAAGTNCTGTTCTGCTTAGATGCCAANTCCAGCGATTAGTTTTNAGGGTTTTTAANCCNCCGNACCAATGTGATATGGATAGGAAAGTAAAAATACCAAATATNCTTCTCAGGAATATAAATTGATCTAGCGTATAATCNGCAAGGAGCCATTTAGCNCAGAAATCAACNGTAAGNCTNGCTACGACCCCNAGCATCAGAAATCNAACGGCAGATGGAAAATTATTTTCTTGGGCAGAGATCATGCTGAANGATGGTCCTTANTANAAAANAGTTNTNAGTAAGAANAGCTTATTTTTTTTANATTGTTTNTTTAAAAGCGACGCATTCTGCTTGAATATANAGTTATAGTCCAGTATTTTTTTTGCTTGGGCATTACAGTTTTTNTGCGTGAANAAAAAGCATACCATCTCTTTCAAAATCGTTAACAATATTCATTGAATTTAAAACAAGAACATTACTTACCCAATCTTTTTTAAGTCTCAATTTATTATAAGAACTAACATTGAAGTTCCATTCATTATTTTTCTTTGTTTGTAAGATATCACTAACTCGAACAATGTCATCTTCATATTCAAGAAAACAGGTGAAGATTTGATTTTCAGAACTTCTGATAGGAATAAAGCGGTTTGATCCAGTTGGGCCAGGGGAATGGTAATCCCTGATCGAAATTATTATGGATCCTCCAGAAATCAAAGTTGAAGCAGCATCAATGAGAATTTTTTCTACATCATCTTTTTTTGATAGGTGCACTAGTGTGTCCCCCATACATACAATGAGCTCTACTTGTTTATTAATGTGATCTTTAAATTTCGTTATATCTGCACAAATTGTCTTTATTTTTAGATCACCAGCATTTTTTTGTAATTCATCAAGCAATATGTCGCAAAAATCAATTGCAATAACTTTAAATCCTAATTCAGCGAGAGGTATTGATTGAGAGCCAGGACCGGCGCCAAGATCAATTGCTATTCCATTCCCAGTAATCGGTATATCTAGTGAACGGAGAAGTTCAATGTTTTGTTTATAAGCAGTTTTGAAATCACCGAGGATCCATGAATAGACTGAACCCAGTAGATTATCGTAATGGTTTTTTACTTCATTCAAGTTGGTATGCTCTAAAAATATTTTAATAGAATATATCAATTTATTTCTAACAAATCGCTTTCTGTTTTCTAAAAATCAAATAGTGCTTTTACTAGAAAATAGAATTTAGTTATATTCTCTATTAGTTTGCTTTTAGTATATGCAAAAAGTTTTCCTAACTAAATGCTTATGAGTTGAGTAAAATGGACTCGTTTTTATGAATTTTCTAAAAGGATCTAGTTGATGTTAATTCAATTTCCTCCAATGGGAGTTTACGAAACTCTTTTTAAATTTTTAGATGCAACGGAAAAGTACATGGGTGACCTCGGGACACATCCATGGGCTCAGGGGTATCCTCTAACAACACAACTGCCAGATGGGCCAGAGTTACCGCAGACAATTAACTTGAATTCCATGGACTTGAAATACCCAAAGGCAACTGGAGAGATTGAGCTTAGGCAGGCGATAACCGATTATTATAATAACCATTATGAAGCGAATATTACCCCTGATCATGTTGCTGTTTTTGCTGGAGGACGTCCAGGCATTCTCGCTACAATCGCCTTTCTCGAACCGGATGTTTGTGTAGCTGTTGAGGAAACCGAATACACTCCATATTGGGATATGCTAAAACTTCTCAAACGAAAGCTACACTTAATTCCTAGTAATCCTGAAAATTCATTTCGACCGGCTTTATCCGATTATGATATCGAGCCTGTGGAAGGAACAAAAAGAGTGCTCTTACTAAAAAGTAATCCGTGTAATCCAACAGGTATAGCTATTACCCAGAATGCTTTAAGAAGCCTCGTAGAAAAATATAGTCGTGACGGTTTCGGCGCTATTTTTGATGAAGCTTATGAATTTTATAATGATCCCAGACCTGAGAGTGCTTTAGGTTATGTAGAAGATATTGACTCTACAGATATTTTTATCATTGGGGCGGCTACCAAAGGTCTACAGGTCCCCGGAATGAGAGTCGGCTGGGTCATCGCTGCTAAAAAACACATCGAGATTTTTAGAAATTATTCATCTTTTGGAATGGGAGGAGTTTCTCGTCCATCTCAATTATACGTTACAGAATTACTAGAAAAGAATAGGGTTTCAGAGGCAAAACATGCCATTAATCACTATTATACCAAGCAGCGGAAACGGTATGGCGATGGTTTGATGGATTTGGGTTTCAAATTATACACTGGCAATGGCGGATTTTATCATTGGGGGCTTTTACCCAACGGGCTTTCAGCTGATGAATTTAATGAACGTTTATTTAAATATGATGCAGGAATATTACCTGGAAGATTATGTGATATGGTTCGTCGTGAAGGAGAGGATAGCCCTCTTCATTGCTATGTCCGCTTTTCGTTTGGCCCTCTTAACCAAGAATCATTCGACAATGATATGAAGATAATCTCTGCTTGCATTTGAATGTTTAATTTAAACAATTGGTAATAGATTTATTTAATGAAATATAAAAAATTAACCAAGGATATAGAGCTAGCCCAATCTCGAGTACAGAATTTTATTCGAGAGACCCCCATTGAATATTCTCCTTATTTTAGTGATCTGACAGGTGCTAACGTCTGGTTTAAATTGGAAAATATTCAACTTACCGGTTCATTTAAGATTCGCGGTGCGTATAACAAGCTACTGTGTATGACTGAAAAACAACGCGCTAAAGGTTGTGTTGCAGCATCAAGCGGGAATCACGGAGCGGCTGTTTCATATGCAATGAATAGCTTGGGTATTAAAGGGATTATATTTGTTCCGGAACATACATCCACTACAAAAGTAGCGGCTATTTCTCGTTTTGGTAGCGAGGTTAGTTTTTTTGGTACTGATGGACTTGATACTGAAAATCATGCTCGCAAATATGCCTTTGACAACAACCTCGAATATTTGTCTCCCTATAATGATATCGATGTAATTTGTGGGCAGGGTACTTGTGGGATAGAAATTACTAATCAATTACCAAAAGCAGACGCAGTATTTATCGCTGTTGGTGGGGGAGGCTTAATTTCAGGAGTATCGTTATATCTTAAATCATTTAATTCGGACATTAGGATTATATCTTGCCAACCTGAGGCCTCTGCTTTGATGACTGAATCGGTTAACGCGGGAAAGATATTACATCTTCCCAGCAAAAAAACTCTATCTGATGGAACGGTAGGAGGTATAGAGTCCGAAGCAATAACTTTTCAACTTTGCTCTGATTTAGTTGATAGTTATGTTGTTGTTTCTGAAGAAGAAATTGGTCAAGCCATGCGATCTTTCATTGATTCGCATCATATGTTGATTGAAGGCGCTGCCGGAGTTGCAATTGCAGGTTGTCTTGCTAAAAAAGAAGAATATCTCGGAAAAAATATTGTTGTTATTATTTGTGGCGGCAATATTTCACGAGAAACCTTAAAGCAGGTCATTTAGTTTTTGTAATTCATCACGATTCTTCTCCGCATATCCTAGCATTGAATTTATATGCTTTCTTTGTTTGATGGGTAGATAATTTGATGGATTTTCTTTTGTGATGAATTGATTCATAGGCTCTATAATTACATCATCATTGACTCCAAAAAACATAACAGTACTGTATCGACGCCAATTATTATTTTTAACACGGTGTTCCGTTGCTTGATAAAATCCATTAGTCCACCGTTCAAGCATTTCTCCCAACATCACTACTATCTGATCATTTCCATTAGGCGCATGACACCAATTTCCGTTGATATCTTTCAGTTCAAGTCCTGGATGTGTTTGCGAAATGAGTGTCATACACTCAAAATCTTTGTGCGCTGATATACCTACATTCTTAACTTTAGATACTAATTTTGTTTTAGGCGGATAATGGAGAAGGCGCATTGTACTTAAATCCTGAGAATCGCATCGTTGGGCTAAAAAATTCATGTCTTGATGGAGATTTAGAGATATTGCTCTTAAAACTGCCATTCCTATTTGCGTATACTCGTCCCAAACTTTTCTAGCAATTTCCCTAAATTGAGGAATATCCGGCCATCTGCTTTCCCTAAAATTCTTATTTTCCTTAATTTTTCTTCTTCTTCCGCAGTCGAAAGATTCAACATGCGCCAGAGTTCCTGGTTGATATGCAGGTTCTTGAAATTTGGGCATCCATCCATAGGAGTTATTTGTTCCAATTGTGTTAATAGATTGTTTTAACGGGCTATTATCAGGCAAGAAAAAGAACTTTTTCATTGTAGCTAATAACTCGTTACTGGCAGTCAAATGAGAATTCAGATTACGAATACAAAAAAACCCGGTTTCGAGACATGCTTTATGCATAGCTTCGGCAGCTTTTGCAAGATCTTTATCATCACCGAATAAAAGGTTTACATCTATAGATGGCAGCAAGTTTTTTGGCAGATCTTGTATAGATTCAGATTTTTTAGATTTGTTTTTGTTATACATATATACCTACTTTCTTTGATGATCAGATTTTAGCTTGATCAGGGAATAATTCTGCTAAACCTTCTGCACTAGCTTCACATAACCCTTTTTCAGTAATTAATCCTGTCACAAGATTTGC
>PBBK01000002.1 GCA_002717685.1 Gammaproteobacteria bacterium
AAGCCTCTGAAAATGTATTCGCTCCAATGGGAAGAATCATAAATTCTTGAATATCAATACTATTATCGGCATGACATCCACCATTAATGATATTCATCATTGGGACAGGTAAAGTTAGGCTTGGGCCTAAACTACTATAAAGGGGTTTGCCATTAGAAAGCGCTAAAGCTTTAGCATAAGCTAGTGAAACAGCAAGCAATGCATTCGCGCCTAAATTTTTTTTATTTTTTGTACCATCAAGATTAATTAGACATTGATCTAATGCTATCTGATCTTCGCACTCAGAATCTACAAGAGTGTTGCGAATCACAGTATTAACATTTGACACTGCTTTAAGAACACCTAGTCCTAAATAACGAGCTTCATTATCCCTTAACTCCCATGCTTCTTTTTTCCCAGTTGAAGCCCCCGATGGAACGCTTGCAATAGCAGAACTTCCATCACGCAGCGTAACTTCTGCTTCTACAGTTGGATTTCCTCTTGAATCTAATATTTCTCTTCCAGAAATGTTGGAAATTTTAATAATTACTACTCCTAATTAATTAAACATTTTCTAGGAATTTCTCTTTCTTCACGTCTCTATCAATCTCCTTTAGTACTTTTAGTAGATTTTTCATCTGGTGCAAAGGTAAAGCATTCGGCCCATCGCTTAAAGCTTTGCTTGGATTTACATGGGTCTCCATAAATAAACCGGAAATACCTACAGCAACTGCAGCTCTTGCTAATACTGGAATAAATTCTCCCTGCCCTCCTGAAGAAGATCCTCTATCTCCTGGTAACTGGACAGAATGAGTTGCATCAAAAACGACAGGACAAAGAGTGTCCCTTAATATTGCTAAACTTCTCATATCAGAAATAAGATTATTATAACCAAATGAAAATCCTCGCTCACATACTAGGATAGTTTCGTTCCCTGTAGAACGAGCTTTTTCAGTCACATTTCTCATCTCCCAAGGGGATAAAAATTGACCTTTTTTGATATTAAGAGGCTTACCTTGTTTAGCAACATTTAAAATAAAATCAGTCTGTCTGCAAAGAAAAGCTGGTGTTTGAAGAATATCCACCACAGCAGCTACTTCATTAAGGGGGGTATATTCATGAACGTCTGTCAACACAGGCACATCAATTTTCTGTTTTACTTCTTGCAGTATTTTTAGTCCTTTTTCTATACCAAGACCTCTAAAAGATGAATTGGAACTTCGATTGGCTTTGTCAAAAGAAGATTTGTATATAAAAGATATCCCAAGATCTGATGTAATTTCTTTTAGCCTGCCTGCTGTTTCAATTGCTGATTCTTTACTTTCTATAACACAAGTACCGGCAATCAAAAAGAAAGGTTTATCATTACCGATCTTAAATCCGCATAAGTCCATATTCATTCGCTCTTAGATTCTTTATATTCATGAGATGCCATTATAAAACTTTTGAATAAAGGGTGGCCATCTCTCGGATTGGAGGTAAATTCTGGGTGAAACTGACTTGCAAAAAACCAAGGGTGATCTTTTAACTCTATTATTTCAACTAAATCATCTATCGATAGACCAGAAAAACATATTCCTATTTTTTCAAGAGAAGATCGATAATTATTATTTACTTCGTATCGATGTCTATGACGTTCTTTTATAATCTTAGAGTTATATGTTTTCGCGGCAAGAGTATTTTTTGATAAATGTATCTCCTGTGCACCGAGGCGCATTGTCCCGCCTAAATCTGAAGTCTCATCTCTTTCTTGGATCTCTCCGCTTTGGGTCTGCCATTCAGTTATTAAAGCTATAACAGGATGGGGTGTATTCGAATTAAACTCTGTACTGTGAGCATCTTTTAAATTTGCCAGATTTCGTGAAATCTCTATAACCGCAACCTGGAGACCCAAACATATACCTAAATAAGGAATGTTATTTTCACGTGCAAACTGTACTGATTTTATTTTTCCTTCAATACCTCTATCACCAAAACCTCCGGGAATAACTATACCATCCATATTTTTTAAACAATCTGCATTATTTTCTTCAATATCCTGAGATTCAAAATAATGTATATTTACCCTAGTGTTAGTATGAATCCCTCCATGCAAGAGTGCCTCAGAAAGCGAAATATATGAATCACGTAATTCAACATATTTTCCTACCATCGCAATATTAACTGTATTCTTTGGGTTTTTCTTTGCGAGAACAATATCTCTCCAATCATTTAGGTTAGCTGGCGGTAAATCTAAATTAAGTTGGCGAACTACAATATCGTCAAACCCTTGACCATGCATCATTTCCGGAATTTTATATAAATCATCTACATCAAACGCAGAAATAATTGCCTCTTCAGGTACGTTTGTAAATAAAGCTATTTTGTGTTTTTGTTCGTTTGGTAACATTTTTTCTGAACGACAAATGAGAATGTCTGGTTGGATACCAATAGAACGCAGTTCTTTAACAGAATGTTGAGTTGGTTTTGTTTTAATTTCAGAAGATACAGCTATATAAGGAACTAATGTCAAATGAACAAAAATTACACGTTTGGAGCCTAATTCTATCCTCATTTGTCTTATTGCCTCTAAAAAAGGTAATGATTCAATATCACCAACAGTACCACCTATTTCTACCAGGCAGATATCAGCTTCTCCCGCCCCACTCCTGACGCTTTCCATAATTTCATCAGTTATATGTGGTATCACTTGGACAGTAGCTCCTAGGTAATCGCCTCTTCTTTCTTTGGCTATAACAGCTTGATAAATGCGTCCAGTTGTAAAATTACTGTTCCTTCCAGTGGATGTCCGTACAAACCTCTCATAATGGCCTAGATCAAGATCAGCCTCAGTTCCATCGGCAGTTACAAAAACTTCTCCGTGCTGGTATGGGCTCATCGTACCTGGATCAACATTTATATATGGATCGAGTTTAATCATACTGATTGAAAGGCCTCGAGATTCAAGAATTGCGCCAAGACAGGCTGAAGTAATTCCTTTTCCTAGAGACGAAACTACGCCTCCAGTAACAAAAACAAAAGATGTCATTTTTTTATCCTGCTTAGCCATTGGATAAAAGATTTAGTAGTAAAAAGTACAAGAAAATATGAATACAAAACTTCACCCGTCATATTTATTAAAGACGGTACTAGAAGTTAACAGATCACTAGAATTTTAACAACGTGATAATCCAATTAAGAGCATTGAGCTAGTGAATTTTTGGTCTCTCATTCCATCGAATAATATATCCGTTATCAGCCGCATAACTTTTATCCAGCCACATATCAGCAACAGCAACTAGATTTCCTTCATAGAATAGTAACGGAATATTTTCCCTCATCCAGGGAACTACAGCGGCTTCTTGGAATAGTTTTTTAACTTTCCGCGAATATCCCGAACCTAAAGGTTTAATTTTTTCTCCGCCAGCTCTAAAAGTTACATTAAAACCTTCTTTAGCGATCGATCTTTTAATCCCAATATCTGATTTCTCTAATGACAAACTCCCTAAACCTTTTCCTAGTTGCCAATTTGGCCCATTAAGATAAATTTTTTCTATATTATTGTCNTTTGGTTGAAAATATTCTGAAAGAAAATATATTTTTTTTCTGTAACGNCTTACCTGAANATCTGACCATTGAACAAGGGGTTGTCGATCCACTCTTGCATTAATAACCTCATTTATGATTTGATTTAGTTTAATTGAAGATGGTAAAGGAAAGCCTAAACTCAAAAGTGCATACCTTAAAATATTTTTTTGTCGTGCTGGAGAAAGATTTTTTATAGCTCGAATATCTAATTGGTTGTTTTTGTAAAAGAGCGGAGCATCTATAAATGCAATCTCTTTTAATTCTGCATTTATCTCACTTGCTAGCTCAGATGTTTTCCGAACATTATTATTAACTGCCGGCCATCTGGTTTTAAGTTGAGCTAGTATTTTATGACGAAGAAAATTCCTATCATATTTCTGGTATTGATTAGAAGGATCTTCTATCCAANTTAATTTATATTTTTTAGCATATTCAGAAATCTCATTGCGAGAAACCCTGAGTAAAGGNCTAACTAATCTTCCTTCAAAAAACTTCCTTGAAGCAGGTATACCTCTAATTCCTCTAAGCCCACATCCTCTAAAAATATTGAGTAATACAGTTTCTACTTGGTCATCTTGATTATGAGCAGTTAATAAATAATCATTTTTTCTTATTAATTGTTTAAAACTGTCATATCTTCCTTTTCTAGAAGCTGCTTCTANTCCATAACCACTATTCATATCTATGATGACTTTTCTACTTAAAAATTCAACTGAAATAGACTCTGAAAATTTTCTACAATGTTTCTCCCATTCTGCTGCCTGTGGAATTAATTGGTGATTAATATGAACAGCGACAACAGGAATNTNTCCGGTCATCTTATTTATNGCATGTAACAATACAGTCGAATCAATTCCACCGCTATANCCCACTACATATCTTGCTGGTTTGTCTTTATCAATTAAATCCGAAAAATAATTTTCTAATTTTTGGGTATTAAATGTCATNTTAATTAGATTGATAAAAAATATAGGNTAAGCAAGCCGTGNNNAATCTAGATATTCCTGTATTTGCCAAAATTAGAGGTTCTTTTAGATCNAGCAATCAAGAGATCATCAGGCTTTAACATTTCTAATTCNCTCAAGTTTCTTATAATGGCTTCACGAATTGTATCTGCCNTTTTTNCTGGATCACGGTGNGCTCCTCCTAAAGGTTCCTCTANAACTTCATCAACAAGNCCATCTTTTCGAAGTTTCTCAGAGATAATATTCATAGCCTCAGCTGCCTTTTCTGCCTTGTCAGATTTNCCCCATAAAATAGATGCGCAGCCTTCTGGTGAAATAACTGCGTAAATACTATATTGCANCATAATCAAACGATCNCCAGCTCCTATTGCCAGCGCACCACCAGAACCTCCTTCCCCAGTCACAATACTTATGATNGGTGTTTTTAATGATGACATTAGATACAAACAACTCGCTATAGCTTCGCTCTGACCTCTCTCTTCNGCGCCAATTCCAGGGTATGCTCCTGGAGTATCTATGAATGTGACAATAGGAATTGCAAATTTTTGTGCCAATTTCATAAGCCTGTGAGCTTTTCTATATCCNTCCGGTTTTGGCATACCGTAATTACATTTAACTCTTTCCTTGGTATCTCGGCCCTTTTGATGNCCTAAAAACATAATTGTCCGATTTTCTATCCTTCCAATCCCNCCAATCAAAGCAGAATCATCAGCAAACATCCTATCGCCATGTAATTCCTGAAAATCAGTTACTAATAATTGTANATAGTCTGAAAAATAAGGCCTCATTGGATGCCTTGCTAGTTGNGTTATTTGCCATGGTGTAAGTTTNGAAAAGATATNTTTCGTAAGACTTTGACTTTTATTTTTCAAATGCGAAATTTCTTGATTAAGTTTTGNACTCGGATCATTGCTAACAAAACGAAGTTCATCTATTTTTGCCTCGAGCTCCGCAATTGGTTGCTCGAAATCTAAAAATTTAAATTCCATAATATATGTCTCTCTGAAAAACTCTTTAGGTCAACCTTGTATCTAATGAATAAAACAAACGTATAGCATCCTCTCCTAGTAACTCTGATAATTTTTCTCTAAGTTCATAACAAGGCCTAACTGACCATTCTGAACTTAACTCCATATGCGTAGATATGTCATTATCAGCGTACTGAATTGATACCTCACAATCTCCATCTCTATAAAGATACAATAAATCATGTAACTTAGAGAGTAAATTTGAACTTTGTGTTTCTGAAGATANAACAAGCATCATACTTGAGGCTTTCTTTTCAATTATTTTATCAACCTTAATGACATTATTAGCATTTATTTGCCATGAGGATGCAAAATCATCATAACGAAGACTGCCATCAACAACTATTATTTCGTCCTTATTGAGTATATCTCTATATTCATAAAAAACTTCATTAAATAACACAACTTCGATGTAACCAGTATCATCATCAACCATTAAAATTACTCTGTTACCTCTTTTTTTAATATCTGAAATTAAACCGGCTATAATGACATTACGCTGTAATTGACGATAACCTTTCTCCNGAGGCGGTGGNTCTGAAAGAATATCTGTAATTCTTGAATCTATGAAGTGTGATGCATCTTGCCGAACNGCATTAAATGGATGCCCTGTTAGATAAAGACCGAGAGCTTCTTTTTCAAATTTTAATAAGTCGCTCTCATTCCATTCTTCAGTCGCTTGAATATGAATATNATTATTTTTTATTTTTAAGTCATCGACACCAAACATATCATCTTGNCCTGANGCTTGATCATAATCTTCTTGCTGAGCACTATGTAATGAAGATGTTAATTGAGACATTACCCCTTGACGACATATACCTANTTGATCAAACGCTCCTCCNTTAATTATTGCCTCAATAGCTCGTCGNTTAATTTTTTCTAAATTGATNCGTTTGCAGAAATCTCCAAGATTAATATATGGTCCATTTTTTTCACGTTCTGAAATTATGGNTTCCACGGAATTTCTACCAACACCTTTAATTGCACCNAATCCATATAGAATAGTTTTTTTCTTGGAAAGACTAAAAAAATATGTAGATCTATTAATGTCAGGAGGCTCAANAAAAATGTCAAATTTCCGGCAGTCATCCTTTAGCATGACAAGTCTATCGGTATNTTCAATTTCTGCACTCATTACCGCTGCAAGAAATGCATCTGTATAATGAGTCTTAAGATATGCGGTTTGATATGATAATAAAGCATAAGCAACTGAATGTGATTTGTTAAAACCATAGCCAGCAAATTTTTCCATTAAATCAAATATTCTTGTCGCAGTTCTTGTCGATACCCCTCTNTCACATGAACCTTTTACAAATATCTCCCTTTGTTCAGCCATNTCATCGTGCTTTTTTTTGCCCATAGCTCGACGAAGTAGATCTGCTCCCCCCAAAGTATAACCAGCTAGAGTTTGCGCTATTTGCATTACTTGTTCTTGATATAAAATCACTCCATATGATGACTCCAATATTGATCTTAAATTAGGGTGAAAATAATCAATATCATCCTTGTTAACATCATTTTTTCTACTAATAAAGTCATCTACCATTCCAGATTGAAGTGGACCAGGCCTAAAAAGAGCAACTANTGCAACTAAATCATCAAAGTGATCAGGTTTCAGACGTTTGATAAGANNTCTCATCCCACGTGATTCAAGCTGGAANACNGCTGTAGTATTNCCACTTTTAAGNAACTTAAATGTTTTATCATCTTTAATTGNTATNNTATTGATATCAATNNNTTTNTCACTATNTTTATTAATATTTTGAATTGCCCAATGTATGATTGTAAGTGTCCTCAAGCCTAAAAAATCAAATTTTACAAGACCAGCAGATTCAACATCATCCTTATCAAATTGAGTAACTATNTTTAATCCTCCTTCTTCGCAATACAAAGGGGTAAAATCAGTTAATTTCTTTGGTGCTATAACAACTCCACCAGCATGTTTACCAGCGTTTCTTACTAAACCTTCAAGAGATTTTGCAAGATCAATAATCGAACGAACGTCATCATCTTCTTGGTACATTTTTTCTAATTCTTTATCATTACNNAGAGCTTTTTCCAAAGTAATTCCAACTTCAAACGGTATTAGTTTTGCAATNCTGTCAACAAATCCATAAGGATGATTTAGAACTCGGCCAGCATCTCGAATCACAGCTTTAGCAGCCATCCTCCCGTAAGTAATAATTTGNGATACTCTGTCTCTTCCATATCTTTCAGATACATATTCAATAACTNGATCTCTTCCCTCCATACAAAAATCAATATCAAAATCAGGCATAGAAACACGTTCTGGATTTAAAAAACGNTCAAAAAGAAGATCATGCTCTATTGGATCTAGATTAGTAATCCCGAGAACGTANGCAACCAATGAACCTGCACCAGATCCACGGCCNGGNCCTACTGGNATCTTTTGATCTTTTGCCCATTNAATAAAATCAGCAACTATTAAAAAATAACTTGCAAATCCCATGTCACATATNACATTTATCTCNTTATCCAATCTTTTGTGATATTTACTCTTTAAGCCTTCATCCTTTTCTTGTGCTTTATTATCTATTTCATAAATTTTATCTAAAATTATCTCCAACCCAATATCAGAATCGATTCTTAGTTTTTGCTCTGTTGTTACATCCTTAGATGCTGAAAAAATCGGTAAAAATGTTTTACCAAGTTTTAAATCAAGGCTACATCTTTGTGCTATTTCAAGTGAATTAGATAACGATTCCGAAATATCCGAAAAAAGTTCATTCATTTCATTACAATCTTTGAAATATTGGTCCTTTGAATAAACGCTGGGCCTGTTGGAATCTGACAAAATTCTACCTTCATGAATACATACTCGAGCTTCATGAGAGCTATAATCATCTTGTTTAAGAAATCTTACATCATTACTTGCTACAACTGGGATAGAAAATTCATGGGCAAGCTGAATAGAACCGCCAATAATCTCCTCCTCATTAGCTTGTCTTGTTCTAATTAGTTCTAAATAGAAGCGTTCATCAAATATTTTTCTCCAAAAAGAGATTGAATCACTGGCTTGCTCATAACTGCCAGTATTTAACTTTCTACCAATATCGCCTTTCTTACCCGATGATAACGCAATTAAACCTTTACAAGACTCATGATCTAACCAGGATTTATAAACTCTTGGGACACCTGCAATTTGCCCTTCGAGCCAACTACGAGTAATAAGATTAGCTAAATTTAAATAACCATCTCTATTCATACAAAGCAGCGCCAGATTGTCGTAACGATCTACATCATTTGATGAGGCAACATGAATATCTGCGCCTATAATTGGTTTTATTCCATATTCCAAAGCCTTTCGATAAAATTTAATCATTCCAAACAAATTACATTGATCTGTAATCGCTACAGCGGGCATATTAAAAGCAATACATTGTTCTATAAGCTGGGGAATCCTAACAGTACTATCCAGAATTGAATATTCTGTATGTAGATGTAGATGAATAAAAGAATTTTTCAAAATGTCTTCCTAAGTTATGGCTATAGTTTTTTTTATATTAAAACTTTTCCGATGTATATTACATAAACCAATATTATCAATATTTTTTATATGCTCAGCTGTTCCATAACCTTTATTTTTATCGAAGGAATACCCAGGATACAAAATATTACATTTCACCATAAATGCATCTCGCTCNACTTTAGCTAAAATAGAGGCNGCACTTATCGATGAAAACTTACTATCCCCACCAATAATTGCTTTTCCTTGAATTCTTGGCCCAAAAAAATATAGATTGGGAAGAGTATTTCCATCAACTAGCACCAACTGAGGTAATATTTTAAGCCTGAGAATAGATCTTCTCATAGATAACATTGTGGCAGATAAAATATTTAAACAATCAATTTCTGCTACATCTGACCATGCAATAGCCCATGCCAATGAATATTCTTTAATTTNTCGTGCTAATTTATTTCTTTTTTTTTCAGTCAGTTTTTTCGAATCGTTTAAACCGTCGATTTTATAATCTTCATCAAGAATAACGGCTGCTGAAACTACTGGTCCTGCAAGACAACCTCTACCGACTTCGTCAATTCCTGCAACAAATTCCATTTTATTCTTACTATTTTTCACTANCGTAAATTTTTTGACTCTATTAATNGGTTGATTGCTAGAGCAGCTTTTTTATTTGCCCCCTGCTTGAGTAGATTCCGTAATCCATCAAAGTCTTTTTTCATCTTATTGCTTTTGGATGGATCTACTAGAAAATTATTTACTGATTCACTCAGAGTTTTCGGGTTCGCACTGTTTTGAATAAATTCAGGAATAATAAATTTCTTTATTAAGATATTAGGCAAAGTAACATAATCTACCTTAATCATTNTNAATACTCTTAAAAAAAAGTATGTAAGAAAAGACACNCGATAGGCAGCAACCATTGGNTTTCCAAGNAGCGCCNCTTCAAGTGTNGCCGTGCCTGAAGCCAGTAGTACTACGTCAGATGCCGCTATCGCTTGTATTGCATTGCCATCAAGCAATTTAAATGAATCTCTAATACCACAAGATTTCAATTGTTTCTCNAATTTACTTTTAATTTTCTCACTTACCATAGGAGAAANAAATGAAATTGATTTATATTTTTTAGCTAATATTTTAGCGGTTTCAGCAAATATTAGNCCTAAGCGAGAAACNTCATCGATACGACTTCCNGGCATTATTGTAATCAGTTTTGATGAATCAATGCCAAGTTTTCGNCTCTCGATCTNTTTATCTAAATTTTCTGGCAAAGTATCAGCTAAAGGATGNCCGATAAATAACGCNGGTACATTATGTTTGTTATAAAATTCTTCCTCAAATGGAAAAAAACATAACATTTTATTAACTGCTTTTTTTATTTTTTTTACTCTCCTCTGGCGCCAAGCCCAAACTGATGGGCTCGCATAATGAACTGTTAGTATTCCCTTATCACGGAGTTTTTTTTCTAGTGTTAGATTGAAATCAGGGGAGTCAACACCAATAAAAATATCTGGCGGGTTTTTAAGCCATTTTGAATATATTTTTTTTCGTATTAGTAATAAATTNGGTAGTTGNGTGATGGGTTCAAATAGCCCCATAACTGAGAGAGTTTCAGAATTATACCAAGCTTTACAACCCTCATTTTGCATCAAATCNCCTGCTATACCTTCAAAAACTACATTTGGGTATAACTTTTTNATCTCATGCATTAGGCCGGCACCTAATAAATCTCCTGAGACTTCTCCAGCAACTATTCCNATACGCACAAGAACTTACCTNATGATACCTCGATNTGATTGCTTCAAGGATTCTAAAAAAATTAACAATTCTGGTTGATTTNCNACAAGTTTCTCTAATTCACTAATTGCCTNNGCNAATGTCAGTTCGCTCCTATATAGTATGCGATANGCATTCTTTATATTATTTATTTCCTCAGACGAAAAATTACGGCGCTTTAAACCTTCAGTATTAACTCCACGTGGGGTTACTGGCTGCCCTGATGCCATAGTATATGCAGGTATATCCTTGTTGGTTAATGAATTCATTCCAATAAAACTATGCGCACCAATATGACAAAATTGGTGAGCCCCTGTAAATCCAGCAAAAATAGCCCAATCTCCAACATGAACATGACCCGCAAGAGTAGCACTATTTGCAAAAATTATATTATTACCGACCTGGCAATCATGTGCTATATGAACATATGCCATAATCCAATTATCATCACCTATGGTAGTTAAACTTTTATCTTGAGTTGTCCCTCGACTTATACTGCAATATTCCCGAATAGTATTTCTATTTCCNATTTTAAGTCTTGTTGNTTCTCCTCTGTATTTCTTGTCNTGNGGNTCATCTCCGATTGAAGNAAATTGATATATATGATTTTCAGAACCAATTATTGTTGGNCCATTTATAACNACATGACTGTNAATCCGAGTTCCTTCNCCTATCTCAACATGATCNCCAATTATTGAAAANGGTCCTATTTCTACATTATCCGAAATTTTAGCTGTTTCCGAAATAATTACACTTTTGTGAATCATTATTTNTTATCCNNNCTTTGTGAGCACATAAATTGNGCTTCAGCAACCACTGNAGCANCTACGCTAACTTTAGATGAATAGCACCAAGTTCCTTTTAGNATCCTATCAACATTAACGTTAATAACAAGCNGATCACCNGGTATAACTGGACATCGGAAACGTGCTTTTTCAACTCCAACTAAATAATAGATCAGTTTAGGATGAGTATCTCCAACAGTTAAATGACCTAAAACACCCCCAGCTTGCGCCATTGACTCCACAATCAATACGCCTGGCATAATAGGCTTGTTTGGAAAATGTCCTTCAAAATATGGTTCATCGATTGATACGTCTTTTATTGCTGTAATCCATTTTCCAAGCTCATAATCAATTATTTTATCTATCAAAAGAAAAGGATGGCGATGNGGCAATAGTTGCATAATTCCTTCTGCATCTAGTATTTTTTTTTCATTCTTCATAATATAGGGATCATTTCAAAACTATTTTTTATAATCTTAAGCCGNTCTTATAAATTTCGAAATTTTGCTATAGTTCGCTTCCATTTACTATCTTTCTCTGCAGGGATACTTCCAGAATAANATCCNGACTCTTTTATATCTTTAGTGACTACCGCTGCACCTCCAATGTTCACATCATCACAAATTTTAATATGGCCTACTATTCCTACCTGCCCTGCTAGCAAACATCTTTTTCCAATGATTGCGCTACCTGCTATTGCTGTTGAAGCTGCAATTGCAGTATGCTCGCCAATAAGNACGTTATGTCCAATTTGAATCAGATTATCAATACGTACGCCATTTTCAATTATTGTGTTTCCAATAGAGCCNCAATCGATGGTTGTGTTGCAACCTATTTCAACATCATCTCCGATATCAACGCCTCCCAACTGTGGAACTTTAAACCAGCCATTTTCAGTCCTAGCNTTACCAAATCCATCGCCGCCTAGAACTGCTCCGGGATGGACAATACATCTTGCTCCAAGATTAACATTTTTATCTAAAGTAACTCTTTTCATTAGCTTAGAATCTTTACCTATACAGCAAGAATCACCAATATTGCAGCCCGGTCCAATATAAGCCCCCGGCCCTATCTTCGATTTCTCTCCGATTACTACTAATGCGGAAATATGTGCTGTTTTAGAAATTATTGAAGAAGGTGAAATAACTGCACTTTTGTGAATACCAGGTTTATATTGTTTAACAGGATGAAGAAAATTTGCAATTTGAGCATAAGTTAAATATGGATTCGTTGAAATTAATTTGGCAACAGAACAATCTTTTTCGTCTTGAGATTGTAGTATTACAGCTGATGCTGACGTTGATTGCAGTTGATCTTTATAATTTTTGTTTGCAAAGAAACTAATTGAACCAGAAGTAGCAGAAGATAATGTTGCAACGTGAGATATTTCGGCGTTCGAGTCACCACTTAACTCACAATTAAATAACGTGGCTAACTCTCCTAGATTAACACTCAAAACAGTCCTCCTGAACAATTAACTTAGTACAATCAGAAAGTAGACTAAATTTATTATTATTTTACTGATTATTAATTATTCTCGCTTCCCTGAAAGTTTTCCTCCATGGCTTGAAGAACTGCTCCAGTAATATTGATAGGAGTGCTTGCGTATAAAACTCCATCACTTAGAACTAAATCATAACCTTCTGATTGAGCATACGATGAAATTTCCCCTAATAGTGATTGGTTAAGTTTTCCTAACTCTTCATTACGACGTAAATTAAGATCTTCATTAAACTCGGTTTGTAATCTTGTTAATTCTCTTTGCAATTCACGTAAGTCTCTTTCAGCATTTCTGCGTTCTGTTTCGCCCATAACATCAATATCTCTTAGTACTTTTTGATTCAAATCATCAAATTCTTTTTGTTTAGCTACAATTTCTCGTTGCCTGGGTTGAAATTCTGTTGTAAGAGCTTCCATGGAGGCTTGTGCCTGAGGAGCACGTTGCTGCAAAATAGGGACATTTACAAAACCAATCTTTAGTTCTTGTGAAATTACCGGGGAAATTGAAATGCACAATAAAACAGCCGCTGCTATTTTTGTAATTAATTTAATTTTTAAAAAGTTCATACTTATGTTTCCATATATTTTTAAAATGAGTTACCAATAGAAAATTGAAATCTTTCAATTACATCCTTATAGAGTCTTTCGTCGCCTTCAAATCTATTAAGAGGATAACCATAACTAAACCTAAACAAGCCCATTGGTGCCAGCCATTGAACAGCAAGCCCAACTGACTTTTTTAGCCTTTCAAATTTAGGCTTATATTCTATAGGATCGCCTAATTTATCATAAAACGCCACTTCACCTGTATTAAATACGTTTCCTAGATCGTAAAACAAGCTAACCCTTGCTTGATTAGAGAAACTTTCAGGCATAGGTATTATGAGCTCCACTTGGTTCGCTATCAATACATTACCGCCATAAGGACGACTATTTGTATCACGAGGACCAAGCCATGATTCCTTAAAACCACGTATCGAACTAGGTCCTCCCGTATGATATTGTTTATATGGAGGAAGTGCAGTTGTTGAACCAAAAGCGCGTCCATATCCTATTTGTGAGTTTATCATAAGATTCCAACGTCCATAAAGAGGTATGTATTGGGTATAGTTATATCGAGCTGTCCAAAACTCAACCTCACTACCTGGGGTAGTTGTAGAAAGAAATAATTGATGCTTAGAACCTCGGTCAGCAAAAATGGTTCTATTATGACTATCAAAACTCCATCCCAGCAAAATCTCATAATTACTGAAGTTAGAACCACTGAATCCGTTATTTGAAACAAAACTATTGCCATTGTTTTGAACCCAATCCTGTGATTGCTGTGTACTGTATACAGAAGACAACATTTCTAAAGCTTGATAACTTAGACCTAAACTAACACTTTGGAATTCGCCAAGAGGATATCCATAATCCAAAGCTAATCCGCCACTTGTGGTTGATAGTGCAGATGCCGCAGAAGTAAATTGTTTAAATTCTCTATAATTAGCTGAAACTGTCCTCCTTATCCCATTCATAGTTGTGTAGTAATCGGTATGAGAGGCTGAAATCATCTTCATATATCTACTTGAATTAGCTTGTAGAGATACTCTCTCTCCGGTACCTAAAAAATTTGTATGTGTAATATTGCCATTAACATTAAGTTTAAAAAATTCTGAATAACCCAAACCGCCTGAAAACTGTCCTGGCATACGATATTTAATATCAAAATCTACATCTACCAGATCTGGGGTTCCCGGAACGGGGTTATTTTCAACTTCCACTTCCTCGATAAATGGTAATCTTTGCAATCTAAGCTTTGAACGATCGATAAGCAGATTTGATAAAAATGCGCCTTCCGATTGACGCACTTCTCTTCTGAGGACTTCATCATCAACTTGATCGAGACCGTTAAAATTAATTCTGCGCACATAAACACGGTTCTGAGAATTTATAAAAAATGTTACGGATGCTTCATTAAGTTCATAATCCAACTTGGGTATAGGATCGATCTCAGCATTAGCATAACCTTCTTCACTTAATCTGAATTTCATTAATTCAGCTGATGTCGTTAACATTTGCAAATTGAAAATATCGCCTGGCTCGGTAATTATAAGCATCTCAAGCTCGTTTATTGAAATAGCTGTATTTCCTACTATCTTAACTTCAGATACTTTATAACGAACTCCTTCATGAATATTTATCGTGACAAACATGTCTTTTTTATTTGGAGAAATTGCTACTTGAGTAGATTCGATTCTAAAATCAGCAAATCCACGGTCCATATAGTATGATCGTAGCTTTTCTAGGTCGCCATTTAGAGATTCTTTTGAATATCGATCATCTTGTCGAAACCAAGATAGCCAGTTCGCTGTATCAAGCTCGAATTCTTCTCGAATAACTTCCTCTCGAAAAGTATAGTTTCCAACTATATTAACTTGTCTAATTTTAGCTCGATCACCTTCCTTAACATCGACATTTATACTTACTGTGTTGTTTGGCCGATCAATAACATTTGTCTCGATCTTAACTCCATATTTACCTCTATCATAATATTGTTCTCGAAGAAACATAGTGACATTGTCGAGCACCGATTTATCAAAGCTTCGCCCACGGGAAACGCCAACTCCTCTAAGNGATTCCATCAATTCTTCTGTTTTTATATCTTTGTTNCCCTCTATNGTAAANGATTCAATTGAGGGCCTTTCACGAACNACTATAACTAACAAGTTATCGTCATGCCTTATCTCTATATCATCGAATAATGATTGACTATAAAGTGATTTAATNGCCTCCTGAATTCTAATTTCATCAATACGNTCTCCAATATTTATTGGTAAATAGTTAAAAACTGTACCTTCCGAGATTCTTTGTAATCCTTCAACCCGCATATCACTAACGACAAAATCATCAGCAAGCGAGTGATTTNTTACAAGAAAAAGAAAAAGAAAAAGAAAAAGNACAAAACGCAATNATGATTTCATATCATATATTTTCATAACTAATTTNTTATTNTTCTTCATATTATCTAAGTTAATACAAATTAAAAATATCATTATAAAAAGCTACGCTCATCAAAATGATTAATGCCATGATNCCTATTTGGTTACCTATTACCTGAAAACGCATTGACAATGGCTCACCTTTTATTAACTCAATNCCTTGGTAAAGTATTTGACCNCCATCCAACATAGGTATTGGAAATAAATTAATAACGCCCAAACTAATACTNACCAAAGCTAAAAAACGTAAAAACTCATTAAATCCAATTGAAGCAGATTCACCTGCATATTTTGCTATTGTAACAGGCCCGCTAATATTCCTGAGTGAAACATTTCCAGTGAGAATTCTACCAAACATTTTAACTGTGAATNCAGTAGAAACCCATGTTTGAGATAAAGATTTTAATAGNGCGCGTTTGAAATCGTAGGTTTTAATATATATATATTTATTTGCTTGCTCACTAAGACTAATGCCCAAAAATCCTNTCTGTAANCCGTTGTTATTAGTTGTNCCAAGTTCCAATTCTGAAATAATNTCATTNCCATTACTGTTAAAANCAATCGAAACAATCTTNCCNGGNCTTGAAGAAACGACATTAACAAGATCATCAAATGTTTTTACATNCTCNCCATCAATGGATGTTATTTNGTCTCCAGTTCTAATACCTAGTCTTTCAGCTGGGCTGCCTTCATATACAGATCCAACAACTGCTGGTGGTCTCCAGGGATAAAAACCTAAGCTNTGAAAGAATTCTCCTGGTTCAGTAAAACTTGAACTATCTTCTTGAATTTCTATAACTGATTTTCTACTTCCCATGGCAGGATTTTTAACTTCAATATTAACTCTTCCAGTACTAGTAATGTCATTCAAAATATAAATAATTACGCTTTCCCAATCTAAAGTTTCTTTATTCCCTACTTTTTGAATCTCATCACCATATAACAATCCAGCATCTTCTGCATAAGACCCGCTGAGTACATCCCCTATTACAGGTTTTACTGACAATACTCCATTTGTTAATAAGAACCAATACGCCAATATAGCAAAAATAAAATTAAATAATGGCCCTGCGAGTAAAACTGCAATGCGGGCATATATAGGCCTATGATTAAACGCTCTTCCTACGTCTTCTTTTTCAACTTCCTCTTCTCTTCCATCAAGAAATTTTACATATCCCCCAAGAGGAATTAAGGAGATGCAGTATTCAGTTTGATCATCTCCGTGAGTTTTCGACCATAATTTTTTGCCAAATCCTATAGAGAATTTAAGAACTTTAATCCCAAAGTATCGACCAACAATGAAGTGTCCAAATTCATGAATAAATACCAGTACACTGATAGCTGTTATGAATGAAAAAAGGGTAATAAAAAAATTTGAAGTCATATAGATATATCACATTAAGTTTTAATTAACTTCATAGGTTAAACAAAACAATGCCGGCAGCAAAAAAAGGAGAAGTCGATGTCATGCTATCGATTCTATCTAAAAGTCCTCCATGCCCCGGAAAAATAGAACCACTATTTTTTAATCCTACATTCCTTTTAAAAACACTAATAGTAAGATCACCTACAATTGACAATACTGTAATTGCAAAACAAAATGGAATTAAAATTAATAAATCAATCTCTCTTAAGTATCCATACAATGATGTTGATACCAATACAGCAAAAAATCCGCCCAATACTCCTTCCCATGTCTTTCCAGGGCTAATGTTTGGTAAAAGTTTCAATTTACCAAAAAAATTTCCCGAAACGAAGGCGCCTATATCTGCAATCCAAATTAATAGAAAAAACA
>PBBK01000003.1 GCA_002717685.1 Gammaproteobacteria bacterium
TCAGTGACATACAATAAACCATATCCCTTCTCATAATCACTATATCTTGGAAATGATGATAAGGCTGATACATGCGCCATACCATAGAATATCCCGGCAAAAAATCTGATAAAAATAATGAGCAATCCATGATTAACAAAATATGCAGAAATAAGATCGATAATAATAGCTAAAATCAATGATATCTTGGCTATATTACGAAAATTAAGACGATGAATTCTGAGAGCTAAAATAATTCCTACAATTGCTGCCCCAAAAGAACCGGATGCACCAACCCACCCTGCCATGGATGTAGACAATGAAGTATGATCATCAAGTATTCCAACCATTGAAGGTAGTACTAAAAATGGAAAGAGGGTAATAGAACCAACTAAAGAAAAGGAAATAAATTTTTTAAAATGATCAACTTGCATTATTAATTTTAATTAAGTTTTTGTTCCATCATGCAAGAGTAAAGATCTATACAAGCTGGTTCTTCTATCTCTAAAAACTCCCCAAGAACGTCTGTAATCTCTTATTTCATTCAGATCAAATGTATGCGTTAATACCGACTCTGAAGTTTTGTCTGCAGACTTAATGATTTTTCCTTTATGGTCACAAATAAAGGAAGATCCATAAAACTCGATTTCATTTGTTCCGCTAACTTCTTTGCCAACTCGGTTTGAAGAAATTACTGGCACTATATTTGCGGCAGCATGGCCACACATGACTGACTGCCAATGATCTTTACTATCAAGATCAGGCGAAAATATCTCGCTTCCTATCGCTGTAGGGTAAAGGAGGATCTCTGCCCCTTTTAATGCCATTATCCTTGCAGCTTCAGGAAACCATTGATCCCAACATATACCCACACCCAAGCAACCATAACGAGTTTGAATAGCCTTAAAACCTGTATCACCTGGACTAAAGTAAAATTTTTCCTCATAGCCTGGGAATTGTGGAATATGACTTTTTCGATAGTGACCTACAATTTCACCATCCGCATCTATGATAACAACTGAATTATAATAAACTTGCCCAGATCTTTCGAAGAAAGAAATAGGCAATACAACTTTCATTTTTTGCGCTATCTTTCTCATTTTTTTTATAGTTGCTTGATCATCTAATGTACTGGCTAGATCAAAGTGCTTAGCTTGCTGGTCAATCGGAAAATAAGGTGTTTCAAATAATTCCTGCAAAAGAATAATTTGTGCTCCTTGATCTGCAGCTTGCAAAATCAATTTCTCTGCGCGTTGTATATTNTCCTGTATATCCCAATCACAATGCATTTGAGTNCAACTCACATTAACTTTCATAAAATCACCTATATTTTTATCTCAACAAAACGATATTATCACCTTAATAATCGAGAAAAGTCATTTAGCAAACGATACATTAATTTATAAAGACCGATAATAATCTATGAGGATTCTGGAAACCTCNGGTCTCGTGATTGTTTCTGGTAGAACTGTTCCAGATTTTAAGATCTTACGCATTTCGTTGCCTGATAAAATAATGAAATCNTCTAAAGTATGATCATTAACCTTATTCATCATGACTACGCGATTCAGTTTTCTTGAATACGCGGTATGATCTGCATTAAATATCTGAATCTTTAATGAATTATTAGGCAAGCGATCAAATACAGCTTGCGCATCAAAAGGGCCATAATANCTTCCGACACCAGCATGATCACGCCCGACTATCATGTGTGTAGCTCCCATATTCTGTCGAAATATTGCATGTAACAATGCCTCTCTTGGTCCAGCATAAAACATATCAAATCCATAACCGCTGAGAATAGTTGAATCAGAAGCAAAATAAACATCGATCATCTTTTGTATACACTTATTTCTAATATGAGCAGGAATATCATCTTGTTTTAGCCTGCCCAATGGTATATGAATAATCATTCCATCTGCATTGAGACTATCCATGGCAATNCGACATAATTCCTCATGAGCTAAGTGCATTGGATTCCGAGTCTGAAATGCAATAATTTTTTTCCAGCCTANCCTATTTATTTCCTCACGGAGCTGAACAGCAGTTTTATAAGTATTTTTATGATTAAGTGAAAAATAACTGTGACTTAACACTCTAATTGATCCAGAAATACAAAAATTCCCTAAATTTCTAAAAACCTTAACCCCTGGATGATGATNATCGAGAGTGCCAAAAATGTTTTTTATTATTTCATCCTTATCGCTAGAACTAATGTTTTCGATATCTTCAACGTCCATGATAGCCATAACTGGATTGTCTTGGATATTGGGATCTCTAAGGGCAATTCTTGATGCNCTTTCAATGCCATTAATATTTGTAGCCAAATTTAAAATTGGTATNGGCCAAAATAAACCATTTTTCGTTTTCATATATTTTGATACAGATAGCGCATCAGAAATATTCATGTAACCATTGAGCGGCGAAAAATAACCTCCTCCTAGCATAACTGCGTTTGACNCCGCGGCTGAATTNAGAACCAAGGAAGGTAAATTTCTGCTTTCCTCTAGAAGAGTTTGCCTACGATCAAAATCACTTTCGTATAATGCANNAAAATTCTGATTTCCATGAGGTTGAATCATAAATCATCTCTACCTTGGTTTATCATAAACTACGTCAACAGTGCTACGATGCATTGCGAGACCCCTAACGATCAATTGCTATGATACCCTTATCTTTAAGATAATTAATGATGATTGATACTTCTTCCTCAAGAGTCATCTTATCACTGTGGAGATGTATCTCTGGATTATATGGAGATTCATATGGATCATCGATGCCAGTAAAATTCTTTATATCTCCAGCTCGAGCCCTTTTATACAAACCTTTAGGATCACGTTTNTCTGCTTCACTCAGCGGGCAATCAACAAAAATCTCTATAAACATGAGGTTATCGCTATTATGCAATTTTCTCACATCTNTCGCNATCTGCTGCATAAGGGCTNATAAAACTAGANAAGGTAATTGCNCCNGCATCACTAAATAATTTAGCTACCTCNCCGATCCGTCTTATATTTTCTTTTCGATCCTGCTCAGAAAAACCTAAATTCTTATTTATTCCAAGACGGACATTATCTCCATCCAATCTATAAGATAACATACCAAGCTTGTGGAGCGCCTTCTCAAGAGCAATAGATATAGTGCTTTTACCGCTACCAGAAAGCCCNGTAAACCATAAGGTTGCTCCTTTTTGAGGTAGTATCTGATAACGATCCTCACGCGTAACCTTGCCGTCTTGCCAAAAAACATTAGTCGCTTTTTGTTGAACCATAAAACTATCCCTAATTTTTGCCTAGCTTTTATAAATCATTTCTATTTACGAGAATAATTGCGCATCCTACAACGAGAGGAAATAATAAAGCAATTGGCCAATTACCCATTTGAGCATAAGGCGTCAAACCATCTCTTAACTCTACGTCCATNTTTATTACAGCAAATTCAAATTGAGGTGCAACTTCCATAAGATCGCCATGCGGATTAATAAATGCACTAATACCATTATTTGTGGATCTTATCACTGATCTTCCAGTTTCGATCGCTCTCATTCTTGCCATCTGCAGATTTTGATGGGGTGCAATAGAATCACCAAACCAAGCGTCATTACTAACATTAATCAATACTTTTGCGTCTGGTAAAACATGCAATTGCTCGGCTCCAAAAAAGTTCTCATAGCATATAGCAGCCGCTATATTTACCCCTTTTGAAGTTACTAAAAGACCTTGATTACCTGAGCCAGCCGTAAAGTCTCTATTTGGTAGGCTCATCAACCTCATCCAGTTTCTTATAAAATCGGGGACCGGAAAATATTCTCCGAAAGGAACAAGATGATGCTTACGATAAATCTGCTGTCTTTTACCATCTAATAACAACACGCTATTATAAATTTCATGATTAACAACATCTCTTTCTAATATTCCAAATATTAATGTTTTGCTACTTTCAGATATCGTATCTTGCAAAGAATTAATATAATCCTTCACTTGATCGATTGCTGCTGGAATAGCTACCTCAGGCCAAACAATGAGATCACTATTACTTTTTTTTGTAGCAGTATTACGATAGATATCAAGCGTTGTTGCGAATTCCTCGGATAACCATTTTTTATCTTGAGGTATTCCGCCTTGAACAATTGTAGTTTTGATTGGTNCTCCATGAACTGTTGTCCAGTCAAAAGTTTGTAATCCATAACCAATCAGCCAAGGAAGAATTATTATTGAGAATGACAGTTTGTAATTATTCTTAAAAATTGCCAAAAAACATCCAGAAATACTCAAAAGCAACATCAATGATATTCCATATACTCCAAATATAGGAGCCCACCCTGACAAAGGGGAATCAATTTGACTATAACCTAGACTAAGCCATGGAAAGCCACTAAAAGCCCATCCTCGAAGCCATTCAATAAAAACCCACACAATCGGACCAAAGATTACAATTTTTTTTACATCTTTATTAATTAATCGAGACATTAACCATCCCATACAAGCGAAATAAAATGCCATAAAAGCAATGAGCGCTGCAGTTAAAGTTATTGCAAGCCAAATAGGACTCTTACCAAATACATATACTGATATATAAATCCAGTATGACCCCGATAGGAAAAGTCCAATCCCATAAAAAAAAGAATGTCTTGCAGCATCTCGGGGCGAAGAAAAAATAGCGGTATAAAAAATTGGAAAAATAAACAAAGGTGCTAAAAGATAAAAATCAAAGGGTGCGAAAGATAGAGTAAGTAATNCCCCAAAAATAAAATATAAAAAGCAGACTGTAATTTGATGTCTGTTAAAAAAAGACTGTATTTTATTAAAGTATGTTTTAAAATCCTGGTTAGTTATCAATCTCTTAAACCATTGAATTTAATTGTTCTGCTCTTTTAATCCGAAGCATGTTTATGCGCCTACGGTCCGCTTGCATGACCTTAAATTCGAAGCCTTTGAAAAATAGTTTTTCTCCCCGAAGAGGTAGCCTGCCTAGCTCGTGCATAACAAGCCCGCCTACCGTGTCATAAATATCATCATCAATCTCAACTCCGAAATAATGATTAAAATCTTCAATCTTTGTTAATGCCTTAACATCAAAGACTGGTTGGCCGCCCTTGCCGTTCTCGATTCGGATAAACTCTAATTCTTCTGGATCATGTTCATCATCAATCTCTCCAACAATTTCTTCCAACACATCTTCGATTGTTAGTAAGCCTGACACTCCTCCATATTCATCAACTACAATAGCCATATGGTTACGACTATCTCGAAATTCTTTTAACAAAGTATTTAAACGTTTTGACTCAGGAATAACCGATAATGATCGTATATATTTCTCTAGGTTAAATTCTTCAGAAGAAGATTCTATAAAATGTTTTAAAACATCTTTTGCAAGCAACACTCCCAAGAAATGATCTCTCTCTTCTCCTACAACAGGAAATCTTGAATGGCCTGAGTTAACTATGACTTTAAGCATTTCTTCAAGACTCTGATGGTGTTCTACAACAACCATTTGCGATCTGGGCACCATCACCTCTCTAACATGAGTTTCTGCAACCTCAAATACTCCTGTCAACATATCTTGTTCTTGGGGATCAATAGCTCCATCTGAATGCTGAAGCAAATCTTGTATTTCCTTGCGACTCCAAGGTTTATCTTTTATTGCTCGAACTACTCGATAGAATAATTTGGTAAATCGGTTCTCTTTATTGCTCTGCTTTTTATGGTTCATTTATTTTTTAAATATAGTTAATCTGATTGATAGAAATTTAGAAAAAACAATAGTACTCTCCTCGTAATATCATTCCATATATTGACTAGCGTATGGATTTGAGAAACCTAGTTCTTCTAATATATCAACCTCTAACGATTCCATCTCGCATGCTTCATGTTCTACCGCATGATCAAAACCCACCAAATGTAACATACCATGAACTATCATATGTGCCCAATGAGCATATAATTCTTTCCCTTGCTCAATGGCTTCCCTCTCTATAACAGGAGCACATATAACCAAATCACCCAATGGTTTTGGAATCGTTTTTGACCAGCGGATATTATCATCCATACTGCTAAAAAAACTGAGAATATTTGTTGATTGGTTTATTTTTCTATATTGTTTATTTAATCTTTTACTTTCGTTCTCATTAACAACTCTTACACCAATCTCGAAATCCTGTTCTAAGATAAAATCAATATTTCTTATAGACAACATAATCCATGTTTCAAAATCTTCTTTAGATGGTACATTATAATTTTCACAAGCAATTTGTATATCTACTTTTATCATTAATTATCATCATTCGTTTCATAAGCTTTAATAATTTTGTGAACCAATTCATGTCTTATCACATCATTACTATCAAAATTAGTAAAAACAACGTTTTTTATATTTTTAAGAATTTTTATTGCGTGTTTTAAGCCAGATTCTTGCTCTTGTGGCAAATCTATTTGCGTAATATCGCCAGTAACCACTGTGGATGAACCAAAGCCAATACGTGTTAGAAACATTTTCATTTGTGCCACACTTGTATTCTGAGCTTCATCCAGTATCACAAAAGACTCATTAAGTGATCTACCTCTCATAAACGCCAGTGGAGCTATTTCAATTACATTCTGATTCAACAAATTATTAACTCGATTAAAACCTAACATATCATATAAGGCGTCATAAATTGGTCTCAAATAAGGATCAACTTTCTGAGACATATCTCCAGGAAGAAAACCCAGTCTCTCCCCTGCCTCTACTGCTGGTCTTACAAGTATTATTCTTCTAACTTTCTGACTTTCAATAGCATCAATAGCACTAGCAACTGCAAGATAAGTTTTTCCCGTTCCTGCGGGCCCTATTCCGAATACAAGATCATATTCTTTTATATTACTTAAATATCTTTTTTGATTTTTTCCACGTGGAATTATAAGTTTTCGTGGTGTATGAATTTGAAAATCCATAGTTTTTTCTGATGGTTTTTTGCCCTCAGAAATCAAATTCTCTTTCATACTAAATTCCTGTAGACATACATGAACATTCTCAAGATCAANTCGTTCGGTTTCCGTTAATTTAAAAAGGGAATGGAGNACACTGCTTCCTATGCTTATAGAAGATGGCTCTCCTGTTATTCGAAAATGATTACTTCTATTAGAAATTGTAATATTAAGTCGATACTCTATTTCCTTTAAATGTTCGTCAAATTTTCCACATAAACTTGCTAAACGTTTATTATCGGAAGGTTTTAAAATCAGATTTTGTGATGATCTTAGTGTATTCAATATTAAAAATTTTTATAAGTTAAGATTAATAATACAACTTTATATCATTCTTCCGCGAAGAGAATTTGGCAGCGCTTCTGTTACTATAATATTGACAAACTGACCAATGTAGCTGGAATCTGCATCAAAATTAACCCATCTCATATTTTCTGTCCGCCCGGTTACTTGATATTGACTTTTTTTTGAGAGTTTTTCGACTAATATTTGTTGCTCACTACCTACCATGTTTCTACTAATTTCCATTGCTTGATCTCTTATATGTGACTGGAGTAATTGTAATCTTTCTTTTTTTACACTCATTTTCGTCTGATCAACAAGATTGGATGCTGGTGTACCGGGTCTAGGGCTATAAATAAAACTAAAAGATTGATCAAAAGCTATATCTTTGATCAGCTGTATCGTACATTCGAAATCTTCATCAGTTTCACCAGGAAAACCCACTATGAAATCTGTAGATATAGATATATTTGGTCTTGCTTCCCTGAGTTTACGGACCTTTTGTTTGTATTCAGCCGCGGTATAACCTCTTTTCATCAATGATAATATTCGATCTGAGCCGTGCTGAACAGGCAAATGAAGATAATTAGCAAGCTGCGGTATATCAGCATATGCTTGAATGAGTCGATCGTTAAAGTTTACTGGATGTGAGGTTGTAAAACGAATACGGTCAATCCCATCAATTGCAGCGACATAATATAAAAGGGTTGCAAGATCTGCAGATTTTCCATCATGCATAATTCCCTGAAAAGCATTTACATTCTGGCCCAATAAACTTATTTCACGAACACCTTGTTGCGCCAAACTTATAATTTCTCCGATAATATCATCCATTGGACGGCTAATCTCATCACCGCGTGTATAAGGAACTACACAGTAAGTACAATATTTACTGCAGCCTTCCATAATAGACACGTAGGCTGACGGACCCGTGACAGATGGCTCTGGCATACAATCAAATTTTTCAATCTTGGGAAAAGAGATATCTACAACAGGACCGCCTTCAATTTCTAATTTCTCTATCATTTTTGGGAGTCTATGTAGAGTTTGAGGACCAAATACAAGGTCTACAAATGGAGCTCTCCTTACTATACCTTGGCCTTCTTGGCTAGCAACACAACCGCCCACACCAATTACCACATGAGGATTCTTATTCTTCCAATCTCTCCAACGTCCTAGTTCAGAAAATAATTTTTCTTCAGCTTTTTCTCTAATCGAACATGTATTAACTAAGAGTAGATCTGCTTCTTCAAGTTTTTTTGTCAAAATATAGCTGTGAGATTCTTTGAGAATATCCACCATCTTCGCAGAATCATATTCATTCATCTGGCATCCCATTGTTTTAATGTAAAGTTTATTTGCCATCAAAATTAAAATATCAAATATAAATAGACATATTGAACTAAAGTAAAATTTCTAAACATTTTTTTATTTTAGAAAGGTATATCATCATCAAAATCATCTGTTCCCGCAGGAGGCTCTGGAGGAGACTGTTGATTTTCATTTGATTTTGATTTTGATGAAGTAGAATTTCCAGTTGGACGTCCGCCAAGCATCTGCATCTGATTTGCAATGATTTCTGTTGTCCAACGATCATTGCCTTCTTTATCCTGCCACTTATTAGTGGCGAGCTTTCCTTCAATATAAACTTGTGAACCTTTACGAAGATACTCAGCAGAGATCTCAGCTAGACGACCAAACATAGAAATTCTATGCCATTCAGTTTTTTCTTTTTGTTCGCCAGTTTCCTTATCTTTCCAAGATTCATTTGTTGCGATACTTAATTTCGTTATTGCGCTTCCGCTTGGGGCATAACTTGTATCAGGGTCTGCACCAAGTGTACCAACAATTATTACTTTATTTACGCCGCGAGTCATAATTAAACCTCATGTTTTGTTAAACCTCGTTGAACATATAGATTCAAGCTAAAAATTAACTATTTTTCAACACCATTATTCATTAAAATTCATTTTCTCTTAATTTTCTAAATTACTAAAATATTTGTGATAGAAAATCCAAATCGCAGTAATAATTAAAGTACAAATAAAAACATTTTCAGATTTATCTTCTATTAACAACCAGCCGCCTATTAGACCTCCAAAGAAGGTTCCTAGGAATTGAAAACTAGAGAAAACTCCTAAGGATGACCCCCTATATTTTTCATCAGCCAAAATCGATAATTTTGCAGGTAATCCAGCTTCTAAAAAATTAAATCCCGCAAAAAAAATCGTCAGCCCAAAGTATGCCATTACAATGGATGATTCTGTAATAATTAAAAATAATTGACCTAAAAATAATAAAATTAAAGCAAAAAAGATTGTAGCATCCTTCCCTCTTCTATCATCAATAATTATTAAAGGTATTGTACCTAATAGAGATAGCAATATTGAAATCACATAGATTCTTGAATGATCAGCGACCAAAATCTGTAAATCATTAACCAACATATATGGTAAAGATACAAATATTGAAGTTAATAAAGTGTGTAATAAAAACATATATATATCAATTCTAAGCAGTTGCGGTCTCAATATGGAGCTAACTTGAAATGACATATAAGGTTTTGATTGTTTGATGCCTGACGGCAAAAGAAAAAGCATAACTCCTGCAATTATTGCAACAATTGCAGATAACCAGAATAGAGAACGAACACCGCCATCAGCGGCAATAATAGGCCCAATGATTAATGCAATCAAAAAAGAAAATCCTATGCCAATACCAAAAAATGCCATTGATCGTGTTCTTACTTCTTTCCTGGTTGCATCAGAAAGTAATGCAGTCAAGGCCGATGAAATAGCTCCTACCCCTTGTAATAAACGTCCACCTATAACACCAATAATTGTTTCACTTTCCGCAGCAACAACGCTACCTACAAAAAATATAATAAGCCCNCCCAGAATTACAGGAACACGGCCAACATAATCCGAAAGAAGGCCAAGAGGAATCTGCATGATTGCTTGTGTAAGGCCATAAGCCCCTACAGCCACACCAACGAGAAAAGGAGTTGCGTCATCTAATCTTCCTGCAAAAATTGATAAGACAGGCAATAACGCAAATATTCCGAACATGCGGAACGTAGATATTAGCGCAATGACAACCACAGAGCGGCGTTCTCTAGAAGTCATTGATAAAAATTTTTTATCATCCTCTTTCTTCATATAGTATTCGCTAATCCAATAACCCACTGATAAAACATAAAAATCATATTATTTCCAAAAGAAAAGAATTTTTTGGATGATTTAAAAAACTTCCAATGAATATCAATNAACAACGTCCTTTCCTAAAAACTTAAAAGCGAGGTATATTAACAGGTTATTTTTAAATTTTTTAGGGGGTTTATGAAGTTCATTGATATTAAGGGAGCTAGGACCCACAATTTAAAAAATATAGATCTGCAGCTTCCTCGTAACAAATTAATTGTATTTACAGGTTTATCTGGTTCAGGTAAATCTTCACTTGCATTTGACACCATCTATGCTGAAGGTAGACGGCGTTACGTNGAGTCACTATCAGCTTACGCAAGACAATTCCTCTCGGTAATGGATAAACCAGACGTTGATCACATTGAAGGTCTATCGCCAGCTATTTCAATAGAACAGAAAACAAATTCTCATAACCCGAGATCTACAGTTGGAACTGTTACCGAAATTCATGATTATTTACGACTATTATATGCTCGAACAGGTACTCCAAGATGCCCAGATCATAGTGTAAAACTTGAAGCGCAAACTATTAGTCAAATGGTAGACCAAGTACTTAGCTTGCCAAAGGAAAGTCGGCTCATGCTTCTTGCTCCAATTGTTAACAACCGTAAAGGTGAACACATTCAATTGATGAGAGATCTTCAAATACAAGGCTTTATCCGTGCACGAATAAACGGTGAAATTTACGAACTTGATGATCCTCCCAAACTTGATTTACACCGCAAACATAACATTGCTGCTGTAATTGATCGATTTTCTGTAAAATCGTCTATAAAACAAAGGCTTAGCGAGTCATTTGAAACAGCACTCAGATTAGCTGATGGAATAGCATATATATCAAATATGGATAAAAAATCTTCAAATGATTTAGTATTTTCTGATCAATTTGCATGTAACATTTGTGGATATAGTTTGATAGAACTTGAACCAAGACTGTTTTCATTTAATAACCCAGCGGGAGCTTGTCAGAGTTGTGATGGTTTAGGAATTAAACAATTTTTTGACCCAAATAGAGTTGTTATTAACAAAGATCTTTCCCTGGCCGGGGGCGCTATTAGAGGATGGGATCGAAAAACAACATACTACTTCCAAATGATTAAATGTATTGCTTCACACTATGATTTTGATCTTGAAATACCTTTCAGAAAATTAAAGACAAAATTCCAAAATATTATCCTATATGGAAGTGGNGAAGAAAAAATTGAATTTTTTTATTCTAGCTCTAAAGATCTTAGATGGAGAACAAAGCATAGTTTTGAAGGGGTAATACCTAATCTTGATCGTCGCTATAAAGAAACTGACTCCAATGCTGTTCGAGAAGAATTGAGCCGCTTCCTGAATAGTCAACAATGCCCCGATTGCAATGGAACCAGATTAAATAAGTCAGCAAGAAATGTTTTTATAAATGACAAAATATTACCCGATATCAGTGCGATGTCCGTTAGTTATGCATTAAATTATTTCGAAAATATCACGATTAAAGGGTGGAGATCTAAAGTAGCAGAAAGAATCATTAAAGAGATAAAAAATCGACTAAGTTTTTTAAACAATGTTGGTTTAAATTATTTATCACTTGATAGAAGCGCTGATAGTCTATCTGGTGGCGAATCTCAAAGAATCAGACTCGCNAGTCAAATTGGCTCTGGGTTAGTAGGAGTAATGTATGTACTTGATGAACCATCAATTGGTTTACATCAAAGAGACAACAAAAGACTTATGANAACTCTGACTCATCTTCGTGACATTGGAAATACAGTAATAATAGTTGAACATGATGAGGAAGCAATCATATCTGCTGATCATGTCGTTGACCTTGGTCCTGGAGCTGGATTACATGGCGGAAAAATTGTTTTTCAAGGAACGCCAAATGAAATTAAAAAGAGCAATAACTCCCTAACAGGTAAATACATTTCCGGAAGATGTTCCATAGAAATTCCACAGAATAGAAAAAAAATTAATGTAAATAATTATATTAGGGTTATTGGTGCGCGTAGCAACAATCTTAAATCAATAACTGCAACCATACCACTGGGGCTAATGACTTGTGTTACAGGAGTATCGGGGTCAGGTAAGTCAACTTTAATTAATGATACTTTATACAAAGCAGTAGCAGAAAAACTGAATAAAATTAACCGAAATCCCGCGCCTCATGACAAAATAGAAGGTATAGAAAATATTAATCGTGTTATCGAAATCAGTCAAAGNCCAATTGGACGNACACCACGTTCAAACCCAGCTACCTACAGTGGTTTATTCACTCCAATTCGAGAAATATATGCCAAAACTAAAGAAGCTAGATCTCGTGGGTATATGCCCGGAAGATTTAGCTTTAATGTTAAAGGCGGTAGATGTGAAAGCTGCCAAGGTGATGGAGTAATAAAAGTCGCCATGCACTTTCTTCCGGATATCTATGTTCAATGTGATACATGCAATGGAAAAAGATATAACAGNGAAACTTTAGAAGTATTTTTTAAAGGCAAAAATATTNGTCAAGTTCTTGAAATGACCGTTGAAGATGCTTTTGATTTCTTTAGGAATATACCGGTAATTAATAAAAAATTACAAACTCTCATCGACGTTGGTCTTTCTTATATTTTACTCGGTCAGAATGCCACNACCCTTTCAGGTGGAGAGGCGCAACGTATAAAATTAGCAAAAGAATTATCTAAACGNGATACAGGAAAAACTCTCTATATTTTGGATGAACCNACAACTGGNCTCCATTTTCATGATATAAAACTTCTTTTATCTGTTCTTCATCGGTTACGTGANAGAGAAAATACAATCGTTGTTATTGAGCATAACTTGGATGTAATTAAAACAGCTGATTGGATAATCGATCTTGGCCCAGAAGGAGGGGATGAGGGAGGAGAAATTATAGCTGATGGGACNCCTGAAGAAGTAAGTGAGAATTTAAAATCCTTCACAGGAAGGTATCTTAAACCACTCTTAAATCAAAAAGAAAAGATCAAGATTGCCTGATAGAATACAATNCNTTTAATTCCTTCTCACATTCTTAATAACTACCGGATTGTCTATCATCTGACCTTCTACATAAGGGTTATCAGCTGGTCGATTTGATGATTGTTGGTGTATTTTTCTAACAACCTCCATGCCACTGACAACTCTACCAAATGCTGAAAAACCTTGTTTATCAGCATTACGTGATTGCCCAAAATCTAATCCGGGTTGNTCACCTATACAGATAAAAAATTCTGACGCCGCAGTCCCAATTTCACCTCTGCCCATTGAGATTACTCCATCNAAATGCTTTACGCCTGAAGTTTGAGTTGTCTCATGATCAATTGGAGGAAATAAANTGATGTTCTGACCTAATCCTCCTTGTATGACNTCAATCTTTGGGCTTCCTTTATCATTTTNATAAGTAACCGTCCGATAAAAAGAACTATCATTAAAGTGTCCGCCATCAACATATTTAAGAAAATTTTTTGAAGTTATTGGTGCCTTTTCTAAATATATCTCAATATCAATATCGCCAAATATAGTAGTCATAACTATATCGACATTCTTTNCAGANTCTAAAGAACAGCCATGTAGAAAAAATAGTGAGAACAACAATAAGATAAAGGATCTAGTAAAATATTGATAAGNAGTATCATGCATTGGTATCTTCCTCAAAATATAAGGTCAGTAATGTCATACGAAGATACTATAGCTCTTATACAAATTTCTTGTTGAGCAAATATAATCTAGCGTCGCAATATCCCATTGAATAGAATCTTTAGTAAAAAATCAGATCAACCGGACAGACCACTGCATTTCAGATAAAAACTGAAACTTATAATAATCTAGGGGTAATTATTCCAACAAAAAGAAATTCTTGGAGACTAGAGTGATTATTTTTTACTGGGGGGTAACATTCTCCGCTTGAGGCCCTTTATCCCCATCCGTTACCACCATAGTAACACTTTGGCCTTCGTGCAGGCTTTTACGACCTTCACTGTTTATAGAACTATAATGAACAAAAACATCCTTGCCATCCTCTCGTTCAATGAACCCAAAACCTTTGGCATCATTAAACCATTTTACGGTACCTTCTACTTGCTCTGACATATCTTTCTCTTTCTCTTTATTATGAAAAACCAGCTTAGCTGGACTACGTATTACCAAATAAATTATCTGAAACACCAATACTTAAAAGCATAAGTGTAATGCTAATATTTTATACTAACAAACTAATATTTATTCGAATTATGAGTATGGTACGCGAGTTTTTAATTAGTGCAATTAAAATAAAAAAAAATAATCTATGATTTAAGAGAAATATGAATATTAGTTTTAATTAATAAAAATAATTCCACAGTATTTCATTAAATAATATTTAAAAATCTACTTATTATTTAATAAGTTCCATACAATCTATCCCCGGCATCTCCTAGTCCAGGGACAATATATTTTTTTTCATTTAAGTGGCTATCGATACTGGCGGTATAAATCTTAATATTCCCATGGGCATCTAATACTGATGAAATACCTTCTTTACATGTAACTATACAAATAACGATAACGTTTGTTGCGCCTATTTTTTTTAATGAGTCAATTGCTGAAATCATGGATCCTCCAGTTGCTAGCATAGGATCAATAATAATATTTAATCCAACAGAAGATTGATCTGGAATATTTTGATAATAGGGTACTGGTTGAGCTGTTTCCTCATCACGATACATGCCTAAAAATCCAACACGGGCTGTTGGAATTATATTAAGCACCCCATCCAACATACCAAGGCCAGCTCTAAGAATTGGCGTGACAACAACTTCGTCACTGATAATCTGACAATCGGCTTCAGCTATGGGTGTTTTTATAGTTATATTATCAGTATTTAGATTTTTTAATGCTTCATAGCACATTAACGTAGTAATTTCGGTGGTCAATTCACGAAATTTTTTATAATCAGTTTCAAAGTGACGTAACAATGATAGCTTATGCTGTACACATGGGTGGTCAATTTCTTTATACACTACAAAACACTCCTAAGATTAATCCTGTTAATCGAAAATAATTTTCAGGTAATTTTCCTATCTATACTTAACTAAATACTAAGCCAATCGTGAACCATTTTTAGAGGGCCGATCAGGAACCGCTAATATCACACTACCATCATCTTGAGTAAATCCTGTGATTAAACATTCAGATATAAATGGTCCGATTTGTTTTGCGGGAAAATTTACAACCCCTACCACTTGCTTGCCAATCAAGTCTTTCGGTTGATAATGATCAGTGATTTGCGCGGATGATTTCTTAATTCCTATCTCACCTCCAAAGTCTATCTTCAGTTTTATCGCCGGTTTAATAGCCTCTTCAAAAATCTCCGCCGCAAGAATCGTTCCTATCCTAAGATCTACTCGTTCAAATTCTTCCCAGCTCAGATCATGCATTNAAAAATTACCCTATTGGTTACCAAGAATATTATCCTAATCTACCATAGAAGGTCATTCTTGATGTTTCTGATAAGGAGATATTTGGCTCTGAGTTATATGCTAATACTGCNAANATTCTTGTCTTATTTCCTTCCACTGGCGTAACCCGATGTATAGAATTCCGACCTCTAAACAAAACCAATGCTCCCGGATCCATCATTAAGCTTTCATATTCAACTTCATTTTTAAGCAATCGATGCACCCCATCGAAGTTCATTTCCCCTTCTTCCGAATTACGAAAATTTCTAATATATTGAAATTCTCCACCTCTTTCTGGTTTTTGAATAAGCAAGGTCACGGCAAATGATGAATTATCAAAATGCCATCCAAGCTCTTGCCCTTCTGAAGCATAATGAATATTTATNGATGATAATTTATCGGCATACTCATACAAACATTTTTCACCCAAAGTTTGACAAAGAAATTTACGAAATAGTTCAGATTTGTAGAGCACTTTAAGATGTGAGTTCTCTGATATTTGATCATCAGTTATACAGCCTTTCGTCGATATAACTAGCTGATTGCGCGGATGATTTGATGGATAATTTTCATCTGATGGAGCAATGTAAACACTATGCTCTTGCTCNCANTAATATGCCTTGTTCTTATTANTATTACTCTCTTGAGCTATAATTTTAATGGCTGCTTCTGCCAAAAAATTAGGCAAAACAAGGCAACCTTCTCTATTGATTGTTTCTTTACACTGTAAAATAAAAGAACTATCTTCTAATGGATAGCGGGCTAGATCTAGCGTTTCATCCAAGGAAAGATTTTTCGTATTCATGATAATTCGCCTTTTCCTAAATCCAACGCCTTACAGAATTTTTAAATATTATATAAGACTCTCCAAACTGTTTCTCTAGCATTACTTCCTCATGTTGAATAATACGACTATTCATTATTGGTATAAACAAGTATGGTATTATGAATGGACTGATGCTGCCAAAATAAA
>PBBK01000004.1 GCA_002717685.1 Gammaproteobacteria bacterium
TCATTAATGCTCCATGCTTGTATAGCGTTATAGTGATAAAAAGAATTTGCCGCTCGACCTACTTTCCATACTTCTCTTATTGGTTGAACCGCGCCTGATTCGTCAGTGGCTCGACTCATGATAGTTGTGGGAGAGCCATCCCACATCCACGCAGATCTAAACCTGGTTAAAGCTTTTGGCAAAACGTGCTGATCGAGTGCAGATTTCGCCCATGTTTTTCCGCCATCAGTGGATATTTCAACATTTTTTATTTTTCCAGCACCAGACCAAGCTATACCTGAAATTTGATATACGCCCTTCTCATGAAGATTTAAGCCTGGTGAAGGGCTAGTAATTAGTGATTTTACACTCATTGGGAATGTAAAAAGTTCAGAAATACCAGTATAAAGTGTATCAGAATACTTAGAAGTTTCATCTTTGGCCATTGCTGGTGAAGACGTAACTTTTAAGCTAGTCAACCATTTAACGGAGGCATTGCCCTCCCAGCCAGGCAAAAATAATCGCATAGGATATCCGTTTGAAGGTCTAATACGTTCGCCATTCTGATATAAAGCAATCATTGCATCATCCAAAGCTTTATCAATGGGGATACTTCTACTCATCATTGCCGAATCAGATCCTCCAGCGATAATCCATTTAGCATTCTTTTTTAAACCAGTTTCATCAAGTAACGTTGACAATAATATGCCGCCCCATTCGCTACATGAAATTAAACCATGTAAATCACTCACGGAACCTTGTCGAGGTTTAGGCAATATCGCCTGAGTGCCGCTATTTCCTGAGCATTCTAAAAATTGTATTTTTGATACCGTTGGGTATCGTGATAGCACATTTAAGGTAAACATCAATGGTCTTTCTACAAGACCATGGATAATGAGTTTATGTTGATCAGGATTGATATCTGGGATTCCGCTGTGATGTCGTTCAAAATGTAATCTACTCGGTGTGATCATTCCATCAAGGTGTTGAATTGGTGTTCTTGATGACCCAGAGCCAGTCGTACCTGGTCTAGAGCCAAATGAACGTTTAATGTGNGATTCATATTGCGAAGGAAATCCATATTCGCCCATTCCAGCACCTGGNTTTAATGACCACTTTTCACGNTCTTGACCAGTAGCTTTTGCGGTAAATAATGCAAGACCACTCATACCACCGGTTTTTAGAAATAATCTTCGATCTAAAAGCCCATTAGCTGCTGCATGGGGTAATTTTTTTAANCTTTTCATCCAGATTCTCCAANTATGATGTTTTGATAGTAATTTAGATTAGNTAAAATAACAATAAAATAATATTNAATANTNTTTCGAGNTNTATTNTATATCNTNNTGTTTTATANNNNTTTTNTTTGATTNNAATAGTATAATTATCAATATATAGCTTTTTATTTCTGTTTTTTCTGTTTTAATTGAAATAATTAAAACAATTATGTAAGTTTAGCCATGGTATTTATATTCCTTATCATTATTCTCCTCCTGTTGGTTTTTATGCCAAATATTTGGGTAAAAAGAGTTATGAATAAATACTCAAACCCAAAAGATAGATATTCTGGAACAGGTGCAGATCTTGCAAGGCATTTACTCGACAAAAATGATCTTCATCAAATAAGTATTGAAACTACAGAAGATGGTGATCATTACGATCCAGAAGATAAAACCGTTCGGTTGACGAATGAAAAATACTCACAATGTTCTTTAACAGCTATTACAGTAGCAGCTCATGAAGTTGGTCATGCAATACAAGATAAAGAAAGCTATCGTCCATTAGTTTTCAGAAGTCGTTTAGTTAAACTAACTCTTAAATTAGAAAAAGTAGGCGCCGCCATCCTTATGTTATCTCCATTTATCGGCGCGTTAACACGTGCTCCTGGTTTAAGTATGATTGTATTTTTAGGAGGCTTTTTAACACTATTATCTTCTACGCTCGTACATTTTGTAACACTACCAACTGAAATTGATGCAAGTTTTAATCGCGCTCTACCTATGCTCGAAAAGCATAATATACTCAAAAAAACTGATAAGCGTCACGCTAGAAAAATATTGCAGGCTGCTGCATTCACATATATCGCTAGCTCTCTTATGAGCCTACTTAATATAGCTAGATGGTGGGCTATTCTAAGACGTTGAGTCAAGAATTCTCTTACCAAAAAGATCTTTAAAAATTCTAACGTATTCCCTCATTTCTTCTGGTTTCGCCATACTAATTCTGGACCAATTTGTAAATGGTGGAAATGGNCGTCCTGAAATAATACCATTGTCTAATAATGTTTTATTGACTTCGCGAACCGGAATACCTGTTTCAAAAAAGGTAAAGTTGGTATGTGATTTTACATATCGAACACCTAACTCATGAAACATTCCTTCAACAATCATCATTGATTCTTTATTTTTTCTTCGAGTAAATTCTTGAAACTCAAGATCCTGATAACTTGCATATGCAGCTTCAATTCCTAGAATATTGTTTTTACCGGTCTTAAGATCATCGATTTTTCTAGCCAATTCTGGGTGTGCAAAACCAAATCCTACTCGTAATCCCGCAAGACCATGAATTTTTGAAGCTGTTCTAGCAACGATAATATTGTTATGACCATCAGCAATAAGATCTATTAAAGTCCCATGATTAGGATCTTCGACAAACTCATAATATGCTTCATCAACGAAAACTAATCGTTCTTTAGATACATCGAGAACAAAATCTCTCAGCTCTGTCTGATTAATAATATTTGGTAATGGGTTATTAGGATTAACCAGATAGACCATAGATGTATCGGGCCTTATTGCTTTGTGCATAGCATTTAAATCGCAATAAAGATTCTCATCAACAGGCACTCTTATTATTTCTGATTTTGCTTTCCCCGCATATCTAACGAGGTCTTGATAAGTTGGATCAGCGCAAACTACTGACCCTTTATCCCAACTGGCTATCAACCCTCCTGTTTTTAATATCTCACTAGATCCTGTCCCAAGTACTACATGATCTGTTGAAACACCATTAATTTCAGCTATCAATTTCATTAGATTATCTCGATTCCCTCCTCCATACTGATTAGTGAGATCCATAGCTTCACTTATTGCCTGAAGAGCTAATCTTGAAGGTCCATAGGGATTTTCATTACTTCCAGCTCGAATAATTGGACCATTTCTTAGAATTTTTTGTGCATATGATGAACTAATGAGTCCAGAAAAATTAGGAGCAAGGCTTGCGCTAAGTAGCGCGCCACCACTAAGAACAAGTTGACGTCTAGTGATTTTTGTCATGAAAAACTCCTTATTAAATTGATAAGACTTTTTAACGCTGTTAATATGCGCGCGCGATAGGTTAACCATAAAAAAAATTAACAGAAAATACAATGAAAGATATTAATACATACCGGAATATTGGAATATTTGCACATGTTGATGCTGGTAAAACAACAACAACAGAAAGAATACTCAAATTAACCGGTAAAATTCATAAAATTGGTGAAGTTCACGATGGTGAAGCTACCACCGATTTCATGGAACAAGAACAAGAAAGAGGAATAACTATTCAATCAGCAGCTACAAGCTGCGAATGGGATGGTCATCGTTTAAATATAATAGACACACCAGGGCATGTAGATTTTACTATTGAAGTCTATCGGTCATTAAAAGTTCTTGATGGAGGTGTTGGTGTATTTTGCGGGTCTGGCGGAGTTGAACCTCAATCTGAAACTAATTGGCGATATGCGAACGATTCGGCAGTTGCTAGAATAATTTTAGTTAACAAACTTGATAGAGTCGGCGCTGATTTTCTAAGAGTTGTCAAACAAATAAAAAGTGTTTTAGCAGCTAACCCCTTGGTAATTACGCTCCCAATTGGTACCGAGGAAAATTTTAAAGGGATTGTTGATCTTCTCACAAAAAAAGCTTGGGTGTGGGACGAATCTAACGATCCAACAAAATATGAAATAACTGAACCTCCAGAAGATATGATGGAAGAAATTGAAACATGGAGAGAAAAACTTATTGAAACAGCCATTGAGCAAGATGATTCATTACTTGAAAAATATTTAGATGGTCATGAACCATCAATCGATGAAATAAAAAAATGTATTCGTAAAGGAACAATTAATCTTGATTTTTTTCCTACATTATGTGCCTCAGCATTTAAAAATAAAGGAATGCAAAATCTACTTGATGCAATTGTTGCTTACCTGCCTAATCCGAAAGAAGTAAAACCTCAACCAGAAATTGATCTTGAAGGGAATGAAACTGGTGGTAAAGCAATAGTAGATTCAAGCAAACCTCTACGTGCTCTTGCTTTCAAAATTATGGATGATCGTTATGGCGCCTTAACGTTTACTCGAATTTATTCTGGACAATTAAAAAAAGGTGACAACGTACTTAATACCTTTACCGGCAAAACGGAAAGAATTGGAAGAATTGTAGAAATGCACGCTGACTCAAGGGAAGAACTTCATTCAGCGCAAGCAGGTGATATTGTGGCATTACTTGGCATGAAAACTACAAAAACTGGCCATACACTTGCCGATGAAAATAATCCAGCAACGCTCGAACCAATGGTATTCCCTGACCCTGTTATATCTATCGCTGTTTCTCCAAAAGATAAAACTGCAACTGAGAAATTAGGAGTTGCTCTCAATAAAATGATTCAAGAAGACCCGTCATTTCGGGTTGCAACAGATGAGGACTCGGGCGAGACATTAATTAAAGGAATGGGGGAACTACATCTAGATATCAAAGTAGATATCCTAAAACGCACTCATAACGTCGATGTTAAAATGGGGAAACCTCAAGTAGCTTATCGCGAAACCATCACGCAATTAGTCTCTGATAGTTATATTCATAAGAAACAAACTGGAGGCGCTGGACAATTTGCAAAAATTGATTATGAAATCGAACCTGGTGAAAAAAATACAGGCTACACATTCGAATCTCGTGTGACTGGTGGAAATGTACCCAGAGAATATTGGTCTGCCATTGAAAAAGCATTTCATAAGAGTATGGAAGAAGGAACCATAGCAGGATTTCCNCTGCTTGATGTTAAATTTAAGTTAATGGATGGTGGATTTCATCCGGTCGACTCATCTGCATTGGCATTCGAACTAGCAACTAAAGCAGCCTACCGGCAATCAATACCAAAAGCATCACCACAATTATTGGAACCAATTATGAAAGTAGATGTTTATACCCCTGATGATCATGTCGGTGATGTCATTGGTGATCTTAACCGTAGACGCGGTATCATCAAATCACAAGATACAGGGCCCACAGGTACGAGAGTAAATGCTGACGCGCCATTAGGTGATATGTTCGGATACATTGGTGATCTACGAACCATGACTTCAGGAAGAGGTCAATTCACCATGGAATTTTCCCACTATGCTCCATGCCCTGCAAATATATCTGAAATAGTAGTTCAAGAAACTCTCGAGAGAAAGGAAAACAGATAATTTACAACTGTTACTCTGCTATTTAACTCAATATTCTTGAGGGCTTAATGTTGAATCCCTTTTAAATAGATTACTTATGTCACTCTGCAAATTATTTTTTAAATCATTCTGCAGAACATACAGGCAAGGGACAAGGAGCAGTGTAATCGCTGTAGCAAATACAATACCAAATGCAATTGAAATAGCCATAGGTATTAAAAATTGAGCTTGATGACTAGTCTCCAGAATAATCGGTAATAAACCGACAGCAGTAGTTAATGAGGTTAGGATAATGGCGCGGAAACGCAGTGCGCCAGAATCAATAACTGCNTCCACTATGCTAGCGCCAGCAGCTCTAGCTTTATTAATAAAATCAACCATTATTATACTATCGTTAACAACCACACCNGAAAGAGCAATCAAACCAAAAAGCGAGAACATGCTGATAGCTTTACCCATAACAATATGACCAATTACGGCCCCAATCAGACCAAATGGTATTACGGACATGATAATCAGAGGTTGTANGTATGATCGCAAAGGAATCGCTATCAAACCATATATCAAAAATAACGCGGCAATAGAAGCAACAGTAAGCTCATCAACTAATTTTTGAGTTTCTAAACTTGCGCCTTCAAGCTCAAAGCCCACTTCAGGATATTTTTTGGCTAACAATGGTGCAAAATTGCTTGTAATATCTGTGATAACTGCTCGTGGTTCTATTATTTGAGAATTGGCATCGGCAGAAACAGTTACAACCCTATTTCCATTTTCATGACGGATTGTAGAATACGCTTNTCCAAATTCAACTTCAGCAACGGATGAGAATGGAATTTCATCGCCAGAAATTGTTCTTATACGCATTGACTCTAAATCAGTAATTGATTTTCTATCTTTTTCCGGATATCGGACCATTACTTTCAATTCATCTTTACCGCGTTGAATACGTTGCGCTTCTTCCCCATAAAATGCCTGTCTTACTTGCCTGCCAAGCGATGACATGGATAACCCAAGGGTTTCAGCTTGAGGTTTTATATGTAATTTGATTTCTTCACCACCTGTATTCAACGAGCTACGGATATCATAAACTCCGTTATATTCCTTTAATTTATCTTGTAATTCCCTGGAAACAGCCTCAAGTTGATCATAATCTGAACCAATTAAATTAAAACTTAAAGATGATCCTCCACCAATATTCCGGCCAGAATCAAACTGTAATTTTTTAACGCCCGGCATATCTTCCACGCGATCTCGCCATAAATTTTCTACATCTTCTACACTTAATAAACGTCGTCCTGATAGTGGTAGCTCGGCAATTAGAATACCAATATTATCGCCGCCGACGGGGTTTCCTAAATCATTCATTCCGCCTGTATAAACACCAAGTTTACTAATTGGCGGCTGGTCATTGGGGTACTTTTGTTTCCATTCACTATTCAGATCAAGAGCTGCCTTTTCAATTTTTCCAATAGTTAGATCTCTTGTGTGCGCTGGTATTCCATTCGTCATAGTCAGTTCTACAACAACATAATCACCAGGAACTTCAGGGAACATAACAATTCGTGTAAAACCACTATTTAAAACACCGAAAATTAAAATTAATGCGCTTATAAAAACAGTGATTGTTAAACCGCGGTTGTTTATAGCTCGTCTAAGTAATGGTTTATAGTAATTTTGGATCAGGAATTGAAGTTTACCTTGTATATTTCGATTGATTCGCTGAAAAAATCTTGCAGGTCTTTTATACCAAGATATTCCAGCATAAGGAGAATAAATCACTGCTTCATTGATCGGCTTTATAGTAGCTTGGGCTAAATGCGCGGGGAGAATGAGTTTTGATTCAATAATTGAAAATATAAGACACAAAACAACAACCACTGACATAGCTTTAAAGAAGGGTCCAGCAAAACCAGTGATAAACAACATAGGAGCAAAAGCTGCGATTGTTGTTAAAACGCCAAAAGTAGCAGGTAACGCAACTTTTTTTGCTCCAAGAATGACATTTTCCAAGGTATGTCCATCGGCTCTTATTTTGGTGTAAATACTTTCGCCAATAATGATGGCATCATCAACGACAATTCCTAACACCATGATAAACCCGAAAAGACTAATCATATTAATCGTAACTGGCCAGGGCCCGTAGGGCATTAGCGACAAAGCGCCAAGAAATGCTACCGGTATACCCACCACAACCCAAACGGCTACTTTCATCCGTAGAAACAGAGATAAAACAATAAATACAAGCGCTGCTCCTTGGAGCATATTCTTATTCATTAAATCCAAACGATCCTGTAAATATTCTGAGCGATCACCCCAAACATCCATATGAACACCGGGAGGCAAGGATTGGGACCGTTTTGCAATGTATTCTTTTACTGCATTTGCAGTTTCTATTTCATTTTCTGTTGCTCCGGCTAATATTTCCATATCGAGTGTATCGTTACCATTAAAACGACCCCACATTTGCGATTCGACAAAACCATCATCGATATTTGCTATATCGTCTAAAGTTAGACGTGTTCCGTCAGGATAAGTCCTTAAAACTATTTGACCAAACTCTTCACCGGTGTAAGCTTGACCCTTTGTTCTTAATAAGATATCACCGCCTTCTGACTTAATTCTTCCTCCAGGAAGATCAATAGAAGAAGCTTTGATCGCCTGCGATACCTCAGTCATAGTTAAGCCGTAGCGTTTCAATGTATCTTCAGAAACTTCGACACTTATTTCATAAGGCCTATCTCCCAAGAGACCGACTTGGTTGATTGATGGCAACGCCATGAGATCATCTCTAATATCTTGTGCGAATTCTTTTCTTTGGAATTCATCTAAATCACCGTAAATAGAAACAAACAAGATAGTTATACGGGGATCAAGTTTGTATATAACTGGCTTTTCAGTGAGTTCAGGGAAGGTTGAAATTGCATCAACTCTTGTTTTTATTTCATTTGTAACTTCATTAAGATCTTGATCTACGGAAATTTCCGCCCTAACAGACCCAAAACCTTCGCTGGATGAAGATGTAACTTTTAAAATTCCTTTTACATCTTGAATTGCTTCTTCAATTTTGATGACAACACCCTCTTCTACCTCCTGTGGCGCTGCACCAAGATAAGGCACTCTGACATTGACATAACGTAAATCAAAATCAGGAATTGTTTGTTGACGAATTGTGAAACTTGAGAATATTCCAACACCGATAATAAAGAACATCAATAGATTGGCAGCAACATGGTTTCTTGCAAACCACCCAATTATGCCACCTGTATTTATTATAGGAACTTGATGCATTAATTATTTCTCATTAACGCTTAGATCATCATCTTTAGTAAGAACTGTTGTAAGTTTATTCTCATTTACGTTAATTCGGACTACCATACCGTTCATGGCATTTTCAATTGGCGTTATAACAATCCTTTCACCTTCATCCAAACCATCAATTAAATAGGCGTACTTTGCATCAGCATTCAATATTTTTACATCTTTAAGCTGTATTCTATTCTCAGAATTAACAACAATAACCTGACGGTTATTTTTTAATGCCGCTGTAGGTATAGGAATGACAGTATAATCAGTGCGTGTTTTTATGTCTGCAGACACAAATGTACCCATTGCTAATGGTAAGGATGAGTTTGCGTCCTGAAGTGCATATGGATCATCAATTCTGGCAACAGCATAGGTAACACGAGTTTTCTCATCAACAACTCCCTCACTTCTTACAATTTGGCCTTCCCATTTTGCAAGCGGTCCGAGCTGTTCAGCTGTAAATATAACTTTTGGTCCACTGCCTACACCAGAATTTAATAATTTCTTAGCTGTNGGTAATTGAATAAATGAAAGATCTCTATCAGACAGTGGNAATCGGACCTCAGCATACTCAGTAGCGAATGTCATTCCAAGAGGTGTCCCAACCGTAANATATTGGCCAAGNCCAATGTCTTTGCTTAGGACCATTCCATCATAAGGTAATTTAACTTTTGTGCGATTCAAATTCTTATCAGCTTTTACTAACTCAGATTTCGCAGAAGCAAGAGCTGTGGCTGCAGATAAATATTCAGATTCAGAAAGGTAACCTTTTTCGCGAATATTAATTGCATTATCAAATTCATTCTGCCTTTGCTCCAGTAACGCTTTAGACTTTTCTTGAGCAGCAAAATAATTATCAGGATCGATAATTATCAAGACATCATCTTTACTAAACACTCCTCCAGGAATAAATTTGGGAGAAATATTGATAATAGTTCCTGATACTTCCGCACTTATTTTGGTAGCATCTAGCGGTCTAACTGTTCCTTGGCTCTCAATTGATATGTTGATATTGTCATATGCTACTACCATTGTTGAAACTAAAGGCTCAGTTGATATGGTCATTTTCTCAGGAGGAGATTTTAATTTTCCAAGAAGAAAACTAATCAGCAATGAAGCAATTATGATCACAAACATAAGTGTAAAACGATGTCTTTTAATGTCCATAAAAAACCCTATCTAACTAATCCATCTATATTTGAGCGTATTATCAAGGAAACATGTAAGAGATGCATTAATATTTAGTTTTAAATTGTCTAACTTTTGTAAAGATTTTATAAGAAATCTTCTTCATTAGTAGAGACCTGACTATTAGAAATCGCATCATAAACAAAAATACCAACAGCAACCCATATACAAATAAAACAAACAATATATGCTTTTGTAAGAGGTTCGCCAAAATATAAAGCCATTAAAAATTGAATAGTTGGCGACAGAAACTGCATCATACCTATTGTCACTAATCGGAGGCGTCTTGCAGCATATGCAAATGTTACAAGCGGTATAATTGTAAATGGCCCTGCCAAAATTAATGCCAATGTTAATGGTTGATAATTGAACCCAAAAACAGCTAAATTATTTTTCATCAGCCAAAATATATATATGGCAACGAATGGAAAAATAATCAATGTCTCAATAAAAAGCCCTGCCATTGCACCGATATCTACCTTTTTTCTTATTACCGCATACACGGTAAAAGATGTTGCCAAAGATATAGATATTAAAGGAAATTTTCCATAATTTATCGTCAAAATAAGAACACCTATCGTTGCAATGATAATTGCAAGAAATTGATTTTTTCGTAAACCTTCTTTTAGAAAGACAACGCCGACTAACACGTGAAATAAAGGATTAATATAATAACCAAGACTTGCTTGCAAAATCTGATCCTGATGAACAGCAAAAATAAATAGATACCAATTCACGCTGATCATTAATGCAGAAAGCGTTAAATAAAATAGAATCTTGGTATTTAAGAAAGCTTTTTTGACTTCAGTAAAATCTTTTCTCAAAAGAAGGATTGCNGCACCAAATGGGACAGCCCAAAATACTCTATGAGCAAAAACTTCCATTGANGGAACTTGATCTACATATTTAAAAAANAAAGCTAGAAAGCCCCACCAAAAATAGGCTATAAATCCAGATACTAAACCTGCTTTTTTATTTTTTAATTCTTTCAAAACTATNAAANCCTTTTGCTGTCAGAAATTAGTNTATTTTGGTGCTTGAATTCTAATTGTTATTNAATATTAATCAATAAAATTAATAATTTAAATTTAAGNTTTACAAGTAATGCATNATGCGTTACAATTACTTTTATTTGTATAGCTATATGAAAACTAAAACTGCCACATTAAATCTTCGCATATCCCCTTACCTCAAAAAAGGTATTCGTCTTGCTGCNGATCAAGAACATCGCAGTGTAGCAAATATGATTGANATGTTAATACGCCGTCATTGCGTAGAAAGAGGTATAAAAATAATCGAGTCTAGAAATAAAAACAGAGAGAATAAAAATGGATGAAAAAATGTTAAAAGCTATGGTTTCTGCAGGAGCTATCAATAAAATTCTCATTATAGGTCATGGCGCTCGTTTCCATATAGAAGCTTACACACCAAATGGATCCATAACNGCAGAAACACATAAAGGAAAAATAAAATCTTGGGTTACTTTGGATGCTGCTGCGAAATGGGTNAGATCCATAGGAATAGGATCCGCACAAATCAATATGACACATTGGCAGCCAGGTCAACGTGAACTAATCTAGATAAATATTGTTACCTAGTTATTGATAATGAAGAATTTATTAACTAAAAAACAAATTAATAATTACCAACAAAATGGTGTTATTCCTATATATGGTTTATTCAAACCATGGATTAAAGACATAGCTAATGGAATAAAAAAAAATATTNACTCACCAGGAATATATTTTNGTGAAAATACAAAGCCTGATGAAAAAGGTCGCTTCTTCGAAGATTATTGCAACTGGAATAGAATAAAAGAGTTTGAGAGAGTTGTTTTTAATTCTCCCATCGCAAACATCGCATCATTACTTATGAATTCATCATCTGTACAATTCTTTCATGACCATGTTCTTGTTAAAGAAGCACAAACTGAAACAACCACTCCTTGGCATCAAGATGCACCCTATTATTTCGTGGATGGAGAACAAACAGTAAGTTTTTGGATCCCCATTGATCCAGTGAAAGAAAATTCATTACGATTCATAGCGGGCTCTCATAAATGGAAAAGACCCGTGATACCAATCCGTTGGCTATCGGAAGAAAATTTTTATGCCGATAAAAACGAGTACCGCCCTATTCCAGATCCTGAATCTGATTCAGAAAATTTTAAAGTCCTACATTGGGACTTAGAACCTGGCGATGTCATTGCATTTAATTTTAAAACTGTCCATGGAGCTAAGGGAAACTTTACTAACGATACGAGAAGAGCGTTATCTTTAAGGTTTTTTGGAGATGACTCAAGATATATTAAAAGACCTGGAGCAACGTCACCTCCATTTCCCGGGCACCAAATGAAATCAGGGCAAAAACTACGTAGTGACTGGTTTCCATTTATCCCAATCCAATAGGTTGTAAATAATATAGATCTACTGATTTATACTGATAATAAATCCCTATAAACATTAATAGTTTGTTTGACAGTTTCATCATTATCAAAGTGTACATCTATACGTTTTTTTGCATTCATTCCTAAACTTTTTTTAAACTCAGGATCTCTATAGAGTTTCTCAATAGAGTCTGCGATAGCTTTTGCATTTCTTACTGGAATAACAATTCCGCTTTTACCATTCTGCACTAATTCCGGACTTCCCCCTGAATCAGTTACAATTGCCGGTACCCCATAAGCCATGGCTTCAATAACGGCCCTCGGGAGACCTTCTCGCTTAACTGAGGGGAGGCAAAATACATCGCATGAAGCACTAATAGTTGGTGCATTATCACAAAAACCAGGTAAATATATNCGATGCTTTTCTAGACTATTATTGATGGCTTTNTCTAATTTATAGCCTTTCATGTGCCCGACTAAGAGTAAACAAACATTGATATCCTTAGGTAACAAAGCAATGGCTTCTACAAGATATTCAATTCCTTTTCTTGGTCTCGAGTTAGCTACACAACCAACAACAAATGAATTGTCTGGAACCCCAAACTCAGCCAAATCTTTTGGAGATTCTTGATACCAATCTAACTTATGTCCTTTATAGATAGTAACTGGGCGATTCCTTGGCATTCGAAGAAATCTTGGTTTCATATTAAGAAAATAATCTCTAATTGCATCACAAACACAAATAATTCGATCAATACGAGGATTTAAAAACCTCATCCATGAAATTGGATCGAAATAGTTTACATTTCCAACAATTCCGCGATAGGCAACTATTTTAATTGGCAATCCAAAAGAAGCTATTAACGCACTCGTTAATCCAGAATTATTATAGGTATGAGCAATGTCATATTCACCTATAGTCATCTCTTTCCTTAAAGCTAGTACTGTTTTAAAAGTTACATTTTTGGTTAAATTTATATCTAAAGTAGGTATTCCAGCATCAATTAATTTCTGGTAGTGCGGAAACTGAATATTACAAATAACAGTAATATCTATTCCGGAACGATGGAGACCTATAAAAGATTCAGTCGTTGGTCTATCAGGATTTACTGTTACTGCAAGAACACGGATATTCATTTTTATCTATATTTTTAGCTTAAGAACTTACTTTCCATTCCAGGATACACGTGTAGCAGCTGAAAAAAGTAAACTTCTATTATCATCGTTCGGTAGTGGTTCTGATTCCCCAAATATCGCCCTGACCCAGTGCCCATCAGTAGGATTTGGTAATACTATAAATTTGTTTCCATAATCATGGTTGTCTTTTTCCATTAAGTTATATCTTTGATCAATATCTTTTACGTAATAGTCACGTTTATAGTCATTAAGATTATCACCTAACATTAATACAAGATTATACTTTTTTGATACGCTCAGTTTAGTTGGCATTTTATCTGAAGTATCCCGATAAACTGTCAGATGATTTTTATCCGCGTATGGAAAATTTAGAGATTTTAGTTGATCTAAAGCATACTCATATGTTCGTTCGCCCTGATCTCGATTGGTCACATAAAATATCTCGACATTATTCTCTGCACAGTAACGCAAAAAATCTAAAGAGCCTGGAACGGCTGTTATTAGATTGTTAGGTAACCAATCGTCCCACACCTTGTCATCAAAAAAATCTTTACCTTGTTTTATTAAATAACCCCAATAACTTGCCGCGTGTATTACTGTATCATCCATATCAGTTATGACGGCTAGTGGTTTTTCCCCATCATCACTTTCGATTGCCATTTCAACCCTTAATTTAGCGAGATTAAAAGCTTGGTGGCACAATGCACCATACTCGGCTGCAGTTTGTTTCCAAGCAACGGCCCACAAAAGAGGGTTATTTAGATTTCTTTCTCTCCTCTGAGCTTTGCTTCCACAGGCTAATAATGATGAAGTCGTTCCAGTTGCAATCAGATATTTAAGGAAGTTTCTTCTTTGATTTTTTCTAACTTTGTTTATATTACTATTTTGCATAATTCCTCCCGGACAAAGGGGCAACAATTTTATTGGAAAATAAAACTAAAGTTACTTATGCTTTAGTATCTAACCAATTGTGTAAAATATACCTAGATTAATTAATAATGAAACAAAAGAAAAAAATTATACAGAGCTTTCTGATCTTTGTTCTCATCAGCTCCTGTGGTGGCGGAGGTGGTGGTTATAATAATACAAGCAAAATATCAAACACTACAACTACTGCAACTACTACAAATAACTACGGGTGGACGCCGAACGTTTTCTTGCCTGCGTCTACCTATAAAAATCGATGCGTCAATCCTAGACTGGAAGTTATCAATCCCTTTACAAATCAGACATACCTAGACATAAGTGGGACGATATTAGACCAAAACCATTATCTTCGTTCTTTTAGTAATGATACGTATCTTTGGTATGATCAGATTGTAGATGTTGACCCTGCATTGTCCACAACGTCAGAGTATTTCAACCTTCTAAAAGCACCTCATGATAGATTCCATTTCTCCATGCCTTCTGATGAATGGGCGGCATTAGCTCAGTCTGGAATCTCGGTTGGTTATGGTGCTACTTGGATATTTTCAGGAACTTCATCAGAAAGAAAAATTTTTGTTGCATATACAGATCCAAATACACCAGCAACTCAGCCTAATGTAGGCCTGAAAAGAGGTGCTGAAATTATTAGTATCGATGGTGTTAATGCTACGAGCGATGATACAGTTTCATTGAATAATGGCTTATATCCGAATGCAACTGGTGAAACTCATTCATTCATCATTCGTGACACAAGTACATCTGAATTGCGCTCTATTGAAATGGAGTCTAGTAAAATTACCTCCACCCCAGTTCAAAAAGTATCAACAATTTCTACAGGAAGCGGTGACTTAGGTTACATGTTGTTTAATGATCATATTGCAACCTCTGAAAAAGGACTGTATGACGCCATTACTGAACTCAAATCAAACAACATATCGGGTCTTATAATTGATCTGCGTTATAATGGTGGCGGCTATCTTGCTATTGCCAGTCAATTGGCTTATATGATCGCCGGGCCTGTAGCAACTGCAGGACGATCCTTTGAATTGACAGAATTTAATGATAAGTACCCAATAACTGATATATGGGGTGACCCTATAACGCCTATGCCTTTTTATACAACAACTATCGGTTTGTCTACTTTATCACAAGGAATCCCTCTTCCAACACTAGAGCTTTCTAAAGTTTTTGTTATTACAAGTGAGGACACCTGCTCTGCAAGTGAAGCAATTATAAACGCCTTACAAGGAGTAGATGTAGAGGTAATACAAATAGGTTCAACAACTTGTGGAAAACCATATGGATTTTATCCTCAAGACAACTGCTCTGTCACATACTTTACAATTCAATTTAAAGGTGTCAACGCAAAAGGGTTTGGTGATTATGCATACGGATTTTCTCCAGAAAATGAAGTTAATTCTATGGGGGTAAAAATAAAAGGCTGTTTTGCTAACGATGATCTAAGTTATGAATTAGGAAATTCTTCGGAAACAAGTTTAACTAAAGCAATCAATTACTACCTAACAGAATCATGTGATAATCCAACTAGCCTAAACGTATCTCAACAAAAAAAATCAAAACAAAAAACAATCAAAAAATATTATATTAAAAAATCTATGTGGCATAAAAATAGAATAATGTAAGATATTCATGACTGTAAAAATATTAAAAGTAGTAGCATTATTCTTTTTAAGTTCATGCGTTATGCCAGATCAACGAACATATGTCCCAGCTATTTTGATTAATTCTCAGCCAAAAGCCACAAAGATTCTTGAAGATATTATTTCCACGTCATTACATGGAACAGAAATCACTCTTTCAAAGACTGCTTTTATTCATGATAGCATTATCATTATTGAACCCACTAAAATACAGTCAATAGAACAGCCCCAAGGGATAGGAAGAAATAGCAGACATCCAGAAAAGTATCAATTAATACTCGATGGAGGTCAGTGTTTTTTATTACATGATAAAACACAACTTACATGGCATCTTGGTAATTTGAAGTGTGGTGAAAAATAAATGAAAATGTTATTAAAAGTAATACTATTCACTCTTATAACAACCGGAAAAACACATGCAAACAAAACATCTACCGGTTTTGGAGATAATGACACATCAATTAAAAATTTTATAAGCTTTCCTGATATTCGAGGAGATTCTACCGCTACAATAAGTTGTTCTGGAATTATTAAAAAAAATGGAAAATTAAATAATAGTGGATGCTATATAAAAAAACCTGGAGATGAAGTTTATGTAATAGAAATTAATAAAGCAGTTAAAAAATCACGCTTTGCCCCCGCCACTCACAATGGAAAAATACTTATTACTTATTTTCAGTACCTTGTGCATTTCATTCAACAAGGAGAATCCAAAGAAATTTATTTTTATCCCAATCCTGGGTATAAAGAAAATATTGAAGCGTATGGTATTGAGCACTTCGCGGCCCAACGCTCAATCGGGAAAGAAAATTGGCAAAAAATTTGTCCTCGTCACCAAAGATTTACTGTGTGGGTAAAAGCTCATGTTAATGAAATAGGCCAACAAAGTAATATTAGCCTCACCAAAGGAAGCGGATTACAAATAAGCGAAAAATGTAGGAAAGCAATTAAAGAAACTATAAACTCAAGTATATTCATTCCAGCAAATTATAAAGGGGTAACTGTTCCATCGACCTATATAGAGCCCTTTGGTAACTAATAAAAAACTAATTAGTAGAGAATATCTTGGATAAAACCACAGAAGAAAAAAATAACAAAAATTTACTCGTTCGAACTGTTGGATTCGTTGGTATTGCTTTACTTGCATTAAACTCAATTATTGGCGCTGGAATATTCACTTTACCAGCTATTGTCGCAACAAATGCAGGAACTGCTAGTCCATGGTTATTTCTTTTTGTAGGTCTAGGTATTATTACTGTGGTACTTACTTTTGGTCAACTTGCTAGCTATTTTAAAGACTCTGGAGGACCTATACTTTATACGAAGGCAGCATTTGGTCCTCTCACAGGATTTAGTACTGGTTGGATTCTTTATATTAGTCGTGTTACCGCATTTGGCGCTAATTCAAATGCACTTGTACTTTACCTCAGCACAATTTTACCATGGGCAAATACTGGTCAAGGAAGAGCTGCTGTTATAACGATCACCTGTTTAGGGTTAACGTGGGTGAATTATATTGGCGTTAAAGATGGAATTCGAACCTTAAGCGTATTTACTATTCTTAAACTGACTCCTATCCTTTTATTAATTTTGATAGGATTAAAACATGTTTCTTCAGATGTATTCTTGCAACCTAATTTACCAAATATTAATGAATTAGGGGAAACAATTTTATTACTTGTATATGCTTTTGTCGGCTTTGAATCAGCAACTTACGTTTCAGGAGAATCAACTGATCCCAAGAAATCTTTACCTGACGCTATGATTAAAACAGTATTGTTCGTAGGAATTATTTACTTTCTTATTGCATTAGTTTTTATATCAGTATTNCCCTCCGGTGGNAGCGATATTACATTAGTATCACTTGGAGANGCATTANTCGGGCCTGTAGGTATAATTATAATTGCTCTCGCTGCTGTATTCTCGATTGGAGGAAATCTTGGATCATTGATGCTTGCTGTTCCAAGGCTAACTTTTTCATTATCTGAGCAAAACTTATTACCTAAATGGTTTGGTAATATACACACTAAATATCAGACGCCTGCTAATTCAATATTATTTTTTGGAATTTTAAGTTTAGTATTTGCATTATCAGGCTCCTTTGTTTTTCTAGTAATAGCAAGCTCACTAACACGTCTTTTATCCTATATTGCAAGCATTTGTGCCCTTCCAATTATCATTAAGANTGCTGATGAGAAAGCAAAAGCTGANTCATTATCACTTGTAGGGGGCTACACAATACCAATTATAGCTTTCTTGGTTTGTGTTTGGATTGCCGCTCAATCAAACATAGATGCTTGGAAGTTAACACTCAGTTTGTTAGGTATTGGTTTAATATTATTTGCATTTGCACGAAAGACAATAAAAAAANCTTTAATCTAATTNAAGAAAATATCTCATNAAGAAAAGATGACATTGACTCCCATGATCGTTTTTCAGCGACTTTATCATATACCATTCCATTACTAGGATCATTGGCGTTTGGTTTTGTGAAAGCATGCATAGCTCCGCCATAAGCATTAAGTTGCCAATCAGCATCCATCTTTGACATCTCCTTNGCAAACTCTAAAACNTGCTCGGGAGTAGCTAAGGGATCTAACCANCCATGCTGAAGTAATATTTTTGCAGTGATTTTATTTTCGCANGTATTATNAGGAGGTCCAAGCAAACCATGAAAACTCACCGCTCCAGATATTGGNGCACCTATTCTAGCTAAATCTAATACNGCTAGNCCTCCGAAGCAAAAACCAATTGCTGCTAATTGNTCTTGATTCGTTTGTTCTAATTTTTTAAGTTGATNTACGGCTAATATCATACGCTTCTGCAATAATTTTCTATCATCAAGAAAAGGTTGCATTAATGCTGCATTTTCAGTTGGATCTGACCCAACAATCCCTTGACCNTACAAATCAAGAGCAAATCCNACGTAACCTTGTTNAGCAAGTTTTTGTGCTTTTTCATCTTCAAAATCAGTCCTGCCTCCCCATGCATGAGAAACTAGAACGCCTGGTTTTGGATCGTTAGATATATCATCCCATGCTGCATGACCTTCTAANATCACACCGTTGTCNTCATATTGAATTTGTTGTGTTTGTATAGTCAATTTATTACTCCGNATTATTTATTTTTTTTACCTNGAAGNAAACNAACCTATCTGAAATAGAANAAAANTAATTAGTACGTTCATTAAGACTACAGAATTCTACCCATAAATCTTTTGATACAACTGCAGTAAATTTAAACCCATAAGTTTTTCAAGTTGATCTTCAGACATTCCTCTATTCTTTAACCCATCCCAAATAGTTTCCATTCTTCTGGGGCCATTGAGCTCCTCAAAATACAAAGGCCACATGGTAGGATCAAAATTTTCACCCTCTTCTCTTTTTAATTCCTGAAGATACTCATCAGTCATCACCAATCTACGATGATCTCTATCACTACCAATACAAACATGATCNATACCAGCTANGTTTACTGCNTGTTCTATATGTTCATAATAAAAATGTACNGCATTTTTTTGTTCNNGCGTCATGAACGGNCGCATTTGCGTGATACCAACTAAACCCCCTTTTTCAGCAACAGCNCGAATATTTTGATCGGTTGTATTTCGGTTATGATTATAGAGAGCTTTACAACAGGTATGAGATATTATTACTGGTTCCTTTGATNCAGAAATAGNATCTTTCATAGTTCTCATNCCTGCATGTGAAAGATCNATCAACATTCCNATTTCATTCATTTTTTCAACTAATTGATACCCAAAACGAGTTAATCCTGAACCATTTTCTTCATTACAACCAGAACCCGCCCAATTTTGCCAGTTATAGGTTATTTGGCTTGAACGAACACCTAAGTTATAAAAAATATCGACATTATCAAGATTCCGGCCAAATTGAGTTGAATTTTGAAATAGAAAAAAAATTGCTATTTTTTTCTCCTGATTTGCTTTATGTATATCTTTAACTGACAAGGCTTTTGCATAAAATTTATTTTGNCTTTTAATAAGCCTATCGTAATCCCATAGACCATTTATGGCNGCTTGATATGCTCCACTTTCATAAGTCTTTGGATCACAAAGAGTAACCGTAATAGCGTTTAAACCAGAATCAATAATTTCTAATACAAGATCATCGGTATATACATCACGTATNTCACCCATAGCATCAATTATCAATGNGTTTTGAGTGGATAGTTGTTGACCAAAAACTAGAGAGGAGGAAGATAAGCCACCCGCTATTGCCCCAATTGTAAAATTTCGACGATTAATCATAATTACTCACTTCTAAAGTATCTTCAGGAGATTTAAAAGTTACATGTTGTTTGGACTATTTAATTTTTTTAATAATTTTACTTTCTAAAGTCAACTAACATATCAGCCGCTAANTAGAACATTGTAGCGTATGCAGCTGTCAAATANCGCATATCTTCAGGGATAATTTTATCGAAAGTATCGTTAGGAGTATGGTGGTATTTAAAATAATCATTCGAATTTTGATTAAAATTTAATGCGGGCATTCCAGCTCTTCCAAGAACACTCATATCCGAAGCTCCTTTNGCATTATTTTCNGCACTAAGGGCAANTCCAAGTGGNGCTATAAACTTGTACATTTCATGAATAATNTTCAATGATGAATCACCAACACCTGGCACTAACATATTAGCTCTACCGCCGCCACCGTCAACTTCAGCGCCTAGAATATGATGATGAAGATCATTTTTATGTTTNTTGATGTATTCATTAACGCCATAAAAACCTATTTCTTCNCCGGCAAATAATAAAACACGAATACTTCTTTTTGGTCTCTGCTCCATTTGACCGATAANAGCAGCNGCTGCCATCATCGAGCCAACTCCAGCNCCATCGTCAAGCGCTCCGGTTCCTTCATCCCAGGAATCNATATGNGCTCCTAANACTATATATTCATCAGGAGTTTCTCGACCGGTAATTTCTCCAATAATATTTGCACTTTTTTTAGNGCCAATAATTTTAGAGGTCATGTTAATTTTCATTACAACGGGATGNCTTCTTTTTAGCATATTTTGAATAAGGATGGCATCAGGCGGTGAAATTGCTGCCGCAGGTATTTTTTTTATATCATCTTGATAACCATATCCGCTTCCAGTGTGTCCATAACGGTTATTATCNATACCNACTGACCTTATGATTATTGCTTCNGCACCACGTTTTGCTGCAGTTACATGCCCCCTACCACGAGCTTTTGTTCCTTCACGATAACCAGCCATTGAAGATTGTCCAGNTTCAGGNTGATAATCTGCCATNCTGTATGAAATAAAAACTATTTTTCCGTTTAAGGTATTNCCTTCTGGAATNGCTTCCAATTCAGCAATATTTTTAAATTCAATAACCTCTCCGATTAAGTCACCATTTGTGCCAACACTATATCCTAAGGCAGTCATTACAATGTTATGTGGATAAGGAGATAAGATTTCAGCAGATGCTGAACCTCTTTCCCAACCGCGATCAAGTATAACTTCTTCTGTCCAAAAACGGTCGTAGCCNAGTTGTTCAAATTTCTCTAGAGCCCATGCTATNCNTTTTNGATCGCCTTCAGTCCCCATTCTTCTAGNTCCAACCTCTGTAGTTAATGACTCTACAATTTCAACTGAAAGATCATCTAAAAGTGAAGATTCTCGTAGCGATATAGCATTTTTAGATATTTCCTCAGGAATAATACTATTATCAATTTGAANGGAATTCTCAGCAAGTACGAATGTATTTATNTCATTNATAAAAAAAATAAAGATTAGAAAAGTTAATTTGTTATTTATTTTTGCAAGTGATGTCATCATTTTTCCCTGTAACTTATGCTTAAATATTGCGATGTAAGTAGATATAAAATATCACAATGACTTGTTTAAATTAAAAATTCAAATAATTTANTGGCGCCCCGAAGAGGATTCGAACCTCTGNCCCCCANATTAGGAATNTGGTGCTCTATCCAACTGAGCTATCGGGGCAGTTTTNTATATCAGTAATTACTTTAANTTTTNNTTATATANAATTGTTATAATTAGTNTTTTTAATTATTACAAAAAAANNAGTATGGTAATTGTATCTAAAATAGAGTAAATTGTGGAATCGACATTATTTTTAGTANAANCNCATTGATNNGTGGCTAGTCTGTNTATNTACTAATATNCNAACAATATAGGAAAAAATTATCATGGACTTAAGTAAAATTGATCGTCGAGCGTTTATNGCTAAATTGGGTGGGGCCTCTGCAATTGCAACAATCCCAGCATCAATTTTAGCAGATAAACTTGAAGATGAAATGATCGCAACACTTGAGACAAAAGAGGAGTGTGGACCAACTGGCCAATTACCAGGGGAACCACCAAGCACAATTAGAAAAGGGGCTGGCATTATCTTTAATGCAGATAGAGTAAAAACTTTAAAACCTATGCCCAAAAAACCCACTCTTCTAGATTTCTACGAATCACGTTTTACTGATGGTCTTATACGACATTGTTTAAGAACAGCTGAAAATGCTCTTAAATCTGGTCAAGACGAAATCCATATAATGGCAGCACTCGTACATGATACGGTACAAGCACTTATACGTTCTGATCATGGATATTGGGGTGCGGATTTTGTAGCCCCCTACGTGGACGAACGAGTTGCTTGGGGCATCAAATATCATCAGGTATGTCGATTCTTTCCTGACGAAAGTGTTGGGTATACATACCCTGAATCTTATAAAAGGATGTTCGGTGAGAACTTCACCCCTGAACCCTATGCACAACACGATTATAAATATGCAAGAAAACACAAGTGGTATATGCATGCTCGCCTTATTACTCTCAATGACCAATATGGCTTTGGTGAAAATGAGCCCAATCTTGATGACTTCGTGGATATTATTGGAAGAAACTTTAAACAACCCAAGGAAGGTCTAGGATATGATAATAGTCCATCAGCGCATATGTGGAGAGCATTAATTAATCCTAATCGACCGCTTTAAAGCTATTTTCTGAAAACTTCGATTGCTTGTATAGTTTTGCCATCAAAACTAATGGGCTTCTTGTAAAAATTGTAACTATTCGACAGAAAACTTCTTAATGAATCTTATAATTCGCAAAGCTTCTAATAATGATATTAATACCATTGTTACTTTCAACTATCTAATGGCTAAAGAAACAGAGACAATATTATTGGATAAAAACATTGTAAAACTAGGTGTTAAATCAGTAATTACTGACCCTTCAAAAGCACAATATTGGATAGCGGAAAACAATAATGAAATTATTGGCCAACTTATGATTACCTATGAATGGAGTGATTGGCGTAATGGAGATATGTGGTGGATTTCAAGTGTGTATGTTACAGAAAATTTTCGTCGCCGCGGAGTATTTTCAGCGTTATATAAACACATAGAACACATGGCGAAAGAAAATCTAGGTTGTTGTGGAATTCGACTTTATATCGAAAAACATAATGAGCGTGCTCAAAAAACTTATTTATCTCTTGGGATGAATGACGCTGGTTATGATGTGATGGAAGTAGATTTCACTAAGCATTGATAACAAATTAGGAATTGTTTATCGTTACAATTACCTTCCTTCGTTGTGGTTTATGACGATGTTCCCATAAAAAAATTCCTTGCCAAGTACCTAATGCAAGTGAACCATCTGTCACAGGGATATTAAGGTCAGATTGAGTTAAGATACTTCGGATATGAGCTGGCATATCGTCAGGACCTTCAGCAACATGTGTAAACATTGGGTCCCCATCAGGGGCAACTGTAACCATAAAAGTTTCCAAATCTTTTTTTACAGCAGGATCCGCATTCTCACATAAAATCAATGAGGCACTGGTATGCTGAATAAAAAGATTACAAATTCCTTTATTAATACCAGATTCTTTTATCAATGACTTAACATGATCACCAATATCATAAATACCTCTTTCACTTGTATTAACTTTTAACGTATTCTGAATCACATTTTTTACCGTAAAGTATTAATTTTTAATTGCTCTTTTTTGATTATCCGGATCGTAAGGCATGCCGTACCGCAATCGAATGGTTTTTGTTTTACCGAACCAAGGAATGGAAACAATATATATATTGTCATACTCATGTTCTGCAATTGGTGGTACGTTTTTACTAGCCCCAAGATCGGCAATTAATATGGGCACAGTATTAGAATGTGCAACCACAAGTATGATCTTACCTTTATGGTTATCTAGAATATTCTCAAGAACTTCTTCATTTTCAGTTGGGTTATAATAATTTATTTCCAAATTAAGAATCTTTGCTAGCGGTTGCACTGTTTCTGTATTTCTCCGGTATGAAGTTGAGTAAATAGCATCAATGCCTGCTACGACATCAGCATCAATCAATTGCCTTGTTAGTTCGGCAACTCTTACCCTGCCCTGATCACTTAATCCTGGATTATCTAACTGAGTCAAATCCTTTTCAGCATGTCTAATAAAAATAACGGTTGTTGTTGCTTGAGATTCAAAAAACCATGCAAGTCCGATAGCAACAGCTATATACGCCACAATGATTTGAATCCTTCTGCGTCGTCTTTTTTTGCGTTTTTGTTTGTTTACTTGATCATCACTCATGGAGAGCGAGCATACGTCTTTTCTGTAATTTTAACTACATTTTTTGAATTATTTTTTTTCAGAGATATCTCTGTATTCTCCCTCGATGACATCTGGTTGATTTGATGTGGGAGATTTTTTCAGTATTTTTCTTTTTATCCACCATAATCGAATTCCTACACTGGCAATAATAATAATTAATAAACTTGCAACTATAATGAATGCAAACACCCCTAACAAAAGAGATGCCGCAAGAGTAATTGCTCCTATAAAAATCATTAGGAAATTTTTAATGGGATTATTTGACACAAGTGGTTTTCGTTGAAATTTCATAATTTGAAGATTTATAAATAATATTAATAACCAAAAAAATATTTACATTATATGGTCTCATTAAAGTGATAATTAAAATTGTATAGTAATGCAAAATATGGAGATAAATTGTTTTATTTCAAGCTAGGGCGTTATAAATTAAAAGTTAACTCCTTTCAATATTCTTTTTGAAGTATTATTGAAGTCATGAAAAATTTAATCTTCATAGTCATTTTATCGTTATCGTCTTTTACTTTTGCAAAAACTACTGACACTGGTATTGATGGTATAGTTATAAAAAATCTTGTTTGCGATGTTTTTGGTTTCTCTCCTTCTAGTGTAGGTGATTCTGGCGTAACATTTAATTTAATTAATAGAAATCCGTATTCAATCAAAGGTAAAATTCATATAGAAATCTATGATGATCATGGTAACCGCATTGAGAATAGGTGGAGAAACTTCAGTTTGGCTAAAGATAGAGGTAAAAAAATAAAATTTAAGACACTCACTGAATGTTCGAGATATAATCATACTTCATTCTTACTAAAACTTTACTGACGAAAATAAATAGATTTTAGATATTAATTTTTTCGAGTAAAACAACATCGATTCTATCTGTATATTTCTTCACAAAGATTCACAGTGATCACCATTTCTTAACTTCTAGTGTTTTTAAACAATGTATGATTACATTATTTTTTAGATTTATAATCTTATAAAACAAATAAGAATATTAAATTTTATATGTTACTCTTACAAAGTTTTTTTACAGGATAATGATTTAATAAAAGAAAAGGAGCAAGCGTGTATAAATTGATAGCTATATGGGCAATGTTGATTCTACTTAGTGCATGTGGGGGTAGTAGTTCATCTACTACAACAACAAGCGCCGCATCAAATGACACTATTCCTAATAGCTTTACTTTAGTTGATCAGATTGATGTTCTTACTAGTATGACAGCAACCTCCCTACCTATCACCATTGATGGAATTAACGCGGACACAACCATTAGCGTTACCGGAGGAGAATACAGTATTGCCGAGGCTACTAATCTTCCAGTCGAAACACAAAATTTTACTAGTGAGGAAGGAAAAGTAGGGAATAATGACGTTATCTATGTTCGACATACGACTTCTGATTATGCTAATACGACTACAGATACTGTTCTAACAATTGGTGGCGTCAGTGATACATTTTCTTCAACGACTGAAGTTTTTACAGTTACTTCAAGTAGCTTCTCGGAGAATGGGGCAATTCCGCTTGCTCTGGCTTGCGCTGGATTGGGAGGAGACAACGAATCACCTGAATTATGGTGGCACCAACCTCCAATTACCTCAAAATATTTCACAATTATTATGGATGATGAAACGTCCCCATGTGGCACCGGCGATAATGCTTGTGTGCACTGGGCAGTTTACAATATACCTTATAACATAGGTGAGATACCTCAAGGTTATAGTTTGTCTGGCATTACTGATATAACACTCGGGGTTACATATGCTGGTAACAATGCTTATGATGGCCCTTGCCCAGCGAGCCAGCATACCTATAAAATTGAGGTCTTCTCTCTTAATAGTGAAGCAACTGCTATTCCTGCAGGTGAAGCTAACACAAGGAGTCAATTTAGAACTAAGTACGGAGACAAAATCTTAGGCTCTGCTCTACTAACCGGAACCTTTTCTCCGTAAAAAG
>PBBK01000005.1 GCA_002717685.1 Gammaproteobacteria bacterium
GTTGTGGTTTTTGAGTGGAGATTCCAATATTCGCTATTTAACAGAAAATGGAGTTTCCATATGGAATGAATGGGCCGATGAAGATGGCGACCTTGGACCTGTTTATGGTGTTCAATGGAGGAGTTGGGGAAACCCGCAAGACGGCTGTATCGATCAGATCAGCGAGGTAGTTACACGGATAAAAAATGATCCGTATTCACGTCGTAATATTGTCTCTGCATGGAATGTTACAGATATAGCAAAGATGGCATTACCTCCGTGTCACTGTTTGTTTCAATTTTATGTGGCGGATGGAAAAATATCCTGTCAATTATATCAACGAAGTGCAGATATTTTTCTTGGAGTCCCTTTTAATATTGCCTCCTATTCTTTATTGCTCCACATGATGGCGCAACAGACGAACCTTGACGTTGGAGAGTTTATCTGGACGGGCGGTGATTGCCATTTATATCGCAACCATCTGGAGCAGGCTGATATACAACTTGAACGTCAGACATTTAAATTACCTGAACTTGAAATGCAGCGAGAACCCGAATCCATTTTTGAATATCAGTTCGAGGACTTTGTTATTCACAACTATAAATCACACCCACATATAACGGCAGATGTCGCTGTTTGATCTGAAAACGTGATTATATCTATCATTGTTGCTATTTCTAATAATAATGTCATTGGTAGGGAAGGCCGATTACCGTGGCATTTATCAGGTGATCTTAAGAATTTTAAAAAAATCACCCTAGGTAAACCAATTATTATGGGAAGGTTAACGTATGAGTCTATTGGCCATCCTTTGCCCGACCGACNCAATATNATTATTAGNTCTCAANATGACTATTCCGTNAATGGGTGNGATGTNGTGTCATCACCTAAAAAGGCACTCGAGCTTGCTGGTAATGTGGATGAAGTTATTATTATTGGTGGTAGNAGTGTTTATGCAGAATATTTNCCTCAAGNGAGCCGCNTGTATATCACGCGAGTTGATATNGATGTCGAAGGCGATGTGTTTTTTCCAGAATTCTCCAAAGATGATTGGATTGTTGTAAAACGTGAGAAATATAAACTGAGCGATAAGCGTCAATTGAGTTATATTTTTGAATTACTGGAGAGGCGTTAATTTGGAGCACACAATTTTTTTTGCATGATCGAGATCTATTTCTGATAGGGTGTTAATGTTTTTTGTTAGTTGTTNGAGTAATTGTTGTTGTATTTNCCCTCGTTCTTGAGCAACTTNATATGGGATTTCATTATGAAACATTACCATTGAATAACGAGGTATAAATCTTTTTGGTAATCTCCGTTCAAGCTCAAAAGATAATTCTTTTTGAATGGCGAACTTNGGATCAAGAACACCATCACGCATTTCAATATAATTTTCTAANGCCATGTCTTGAATGGAATTGGCATTTACCAGTTGTTGTGCTTCAAAATTTTTGAAGATTTCTTCCCAATTACTACTACCATTAATNATGGTTTTATCTAATACCATGCAGTCATCAAAAGCAAAGTTCATACCTTGTGCATGAAAGGGAACTAATGCGTGCGCAGCATCACCAATCAATAATATTTTATCTTTATCATGCCAGTGNTGACATCTNACCGTGCCCAGTATACCGGTAGGGTTTGTTTTAAATTCNTNATTAAGATCAGGAAGCAATGGGACAGNGCTTGAAAAATATTTTTTGAAGAATTGGNTCACTTTTTTAATTGTACTAAGCTCTGCAAAACTATTTTTTCCCTTAGCCGGCATAAAGAGAGTGAGGGTGAAATTTCCATCAGGATTGGGTAANGCNATCAGCATAAATTGACCCCGAGGCCATACATGTAAAGCATTTTTTTCAATTTTAAAGCTTCCATCTTTATTGGCAGGAATATTAAGTTCCTTGTATCTATGCGGNAGTATTGATTCTATTGGGTTGATGGGTTCAGATTTTTTATAGCTTCGTCGTATTAATGAACCCGCACCATCTGCTGCAATCATACCTTTAGCGGTTATTGAGTGCTGTTTATTTGGCGAATTAATNATTAATTTAGAATCGTTTTTATCATAGGAAAAAACTGAATGTTCAAAGTTAATTTTGACATTATATTTTTTTTCTGCGGTATCAATNAGTCTTCGGTTTAACTCAAAACGTGAGACAGAATAAATTACTTCATTTTTTTTCTGCCCATACGGTTGAAATTCATCTTTACCGTCTTGAAAATGTAACATGCGTCCAGCCATTGGCATGAGAAGAGGTTCAATCTGATCAAATACACCTGCGTATTTGAGAGCGTTGATACCGCGAGAAGACATCGCNAGATTTATGGATCGTCCTGGCGATAGATTTGAATCCCTCGGGTCTTTTCTCGCNTCAAANATAACAACGGGAAANCCTTGGCGCGAGAGCATAACGGANAGAAGNCTTCCCGCAAGACCGGCGCCAAGTATAGTGACGGTAGTTTTTTTCATTTTACTTTGTTTTCTTGAACAGCCTCTTTGAGTCGCTCTANAAATTCAAATACATCTNCAAAGGAATTATAAAGCGGAGCAGGGGCCATTCGAATGACGTTTGGNTCTCTCCAATCTCCTATTACATTTTTATCCGAGAGAGAGNTAAAAATATTTTTTCCATTTAATGTTTCATCTTGAATTACTAANGATAATTGGCANCCTCGATTATGCAGAGGNGTTATAGATTNGATCTTCCCNGAGNATTCATTTTGTAATAAAAAATCNAAATAACTTGTAAGTTGAATCGATTTCTCACGTAGTTTCTTGAATGACGCTCGTTTGAACATATGCAGTGATGAGATGACAGGCGTTAGTGAGAATACAGGTGGATTGCTAACCTGCCATAGATCAACATCTTTGGCTGGAATAAATTTAGCTCCCATTTCAAATCGAGTTGTTAAATCGGTACTCCACCATCCTAAGAGTTGTTTGGAACCTTCTGAATTTAAATGTTTTGTATGAACAAATGCACCGCCAACCGATCCTGGNCCACCGTTTAAATATTTGTAGGTACACCANGCAGCAAAATCTGGCTCCCAATTATGGAGTTCAAGTTCGACATTACCAATCGCATGAGCAAGGTCGAGACCAATTTTACATCCTGCATTTTTAGCTATTTTGCATAACTCTTTCATCGGTAAAACTTGACCACTGTAATATTGGATTCCAGGAATAAGCATAAGCGCAATTTTATCCCCCTCTCGCCGCATAATATCTTCTAGGTCATCAAGAAAGAGTTCTTCATTCTTGGGGTGCCATTCAACAAGTGCTTCTTTTGGGTCAAATCCATGGAGGCGGAGTTGAGATTCCACNGCGAATCGGTCAGATGGGAATGCGTTGGATTCAATAAGAATTTTATATCTCTTTTTAGTTGGACGAAAAAAGGTTGCCATCATCATATGCAAGTTAACNGTTANGGTGTTCATAGCTATTACTTCATTTTGTTTACTGCCTGTTAATTCAGCAAATCCATCCCTAGCCTGAAGATGATAAGTTAACCATGGTCTACCAGCCTTTTTATGTCCATTTACTCCGTATTCAGCCCAATCATTCAGTTCTTCTTGTANATACTGCGCTGTTATTTTTGGCTGCAAACCCAATGAATTACCGCAAAGATATACACATGAATATCCATTTTTGTCTTTNGGAAAATAAAATTCAGAGCGAAATTTTTTCAATTTATCTGNATGGTCAAGCGACTGGGCATAAGTTNGGNTAGCTTCAAAATTAANGTTATTCACTACTCATAGTCCTTTCTATTAAGGTTGAGCCAACGGAGAGCTGAGTCTGCATATAACCAGTTGCTAGTTTCTTTATCTAATTTCATTTTTCTTATCATTTCACCAGGTTTTTCTTCTCCAAGAGGGAAAGGATAATCACTTCCAAGCGCTATACAATTAGCTCCAAATAGATCNATCATGTATTCAAGAACTGCTGGTTCATGCACGAGAGAATCAACAAAAAACTTGCCAATATAGTCACGTGGATTACGTTGATTATGAGTAGCNACAATATCGGGTCTTACATTGTATCCATGTTCAAGTCTTCCTATGATATTTGGAAACGCTCCTCCTCCATGGGCAAATGCAATTCTAAGTTTTGGAAGTNTTTCAAAAATACCGCCGAATATTAATGAGCAAATAGATAGNGCTGTNTCAGCAGGCATCCCAACCAACCAGGATAACCAATAAAGCTCCATTCTATCACTACCGAGCATTTGCCATGGATGAACAAAAACCGCACAATCATTCTGTTCAGCTGCTTCTAGAATAGGAAAAATACGAGCATCNTCTAGATTCCTACCATTAATATGAGATCCAATTTGTATACCAGCCATNCCAATCTTTTTACAACGCTCAAGTTCTTTTATAGCGAGATCAGGATCCTGCATTGGTAATGTTCCAAGACCGATGAATTGTTTAGGATGATTGTTTACTAGGGTTGCGATGTGATCATTTAACAGTTTTGATAGGTCATCAGTATCCTTTGGTTTTGCCCAGTAACTGAACATGACTGGAACGGTTGAAAGTACCTGAACATTTACCCCATTATTTTGACAGTCATTAAGACGTANAACCGGATCCCAACTATTATTCTTTATGTCTCGAAAATGTTTTCCATCTACCATCATGCGGGCACAGCCCGATCCGCAATGTTCTAGTTGAACGAAACCACCATAGCCATAACGTTTACTTAAGTCCGGCCAGTTTTCAGGCAAGATGTGTGTGTGTATGTCTATTTTAAACATAGTATTTTGTTATTTGCTTATATCGCAGCGTCTTAGTTTACATTAGTTNTGAATGATCAACATCCCACTTTTATAATCTCTACTTTTTTTAGCAATTTTGCTGCGACTAAATTACGACCCCATACACAGCCATCATCTAAGCAAATAAAATTTGANTCCATGAATAAACCCAATGCTGACCAGTGGCCAAAAATAATTCGTGTTTCAGACCATGAGGAGTTTGGTNTTTTATACCAGGGAACAAGCTGGTTTTTGCTNTTTGGATNTTCTTTATAACTGAAATTGAGACGCCCATCTTTATGTACCATTCGCATTCGCGTCAAGGCATTAATTATAAATCGGTATCTTTCTATCCCTTGTAATGTAGATGACCATCGGTTGGGCAGGTTTCCATACATCTCTATCAGTAGTTCAGCGTATGATTGACCTTGTAAAATATTTTCAACTTCTGATGCGTACTGCAGAGTTTTTTGTATGGTCCATTGCCCGGGTATGCCAGCGTGAACCAAGATGGTATTAATATTTTTATCAAAATGAGCAAGTGGCTTCATACGAAGCCAATTAAGTAACTCATGTCNATCAGGTGCATTTAAAATATTTTTTAAAAAGTGTGATTTAGNATNTTTTANTTTTAACCCATTTGCGAGTGCTAACAGGTAAAGATCATGATTACCCAGAACAGAAATTGCAGATTTACCAAGATTTTTAATAAATCGAAGCGTCTCTATTGATTTTGGCCCCCTATTCACCAAATCCCCAGTGAACCAAAGTATATCTTTTGATGTATCAAAATTGATCTTATCAAGAAGACGCATCAGGGGATCGTAACAACCCTGAATATCTCCNATTACATAGGTAGCCAATTAATTTCCCTAAGTCGATNGATTTNCAANAGCNAGAATAAAAATATANATGGAATTTTTTANATTCATTTTTAATAATTCTAGTNCATTAAGGTCATCNGTATGTTTNTTGATTTGTTAGGTGGTTAGCAAGAAAAGACCAAGATTTTATTGGTACTTGTTCTGCTCTTAATTTGGGATCTATTCCTACTGCTTCCATATCTGATGCTAAGACTTCATTTTTTAGAGCATTGCTNAACATCTTGCGTCTCTGAGAAAAAGCAAGCGTAACTATANCGGAAAGTTTNTTTAGNTCTTTAATAATNATCTGGTTCNAAGGCTTCGATNTCATCCGAACTACTGCTGAGTCGACTTTCGGTGGCGGTTTAAATGCATTAGGTTGAACCTCAAAGAGCGATGTAATGTCTAAATACGTACCTAACATTACAGTAAGTCGACCGTAGTTTTTGTTGCCTGGTTCAGCAATCAGTCGATCCACAACCTCCTTCTGTAACATGAAATGCTGATCTTTAATATGATCACGATATTGTGCAAGTTTAAACATAAGTGGCGTGGAGATGTTATACGGCAAATTTCCAATAATTCGTAGGTTATTCCCTAAGGCAGAAAAATTAAAATCTAAAGCATCTGCTTGAATAATTTTTACAATTGAATTATTTCTAAATCTTTTTTNCAGCATGACAGACAAATCATTATCTAATTCAATNGCATGCAATTTAATAGCTAATTTTGCAAGCGGGATGGTNAGNGCTCCTTTTCCTGGCCCTATCTCNACTATAGTTTCTTTTTTTTGAGGNNTAATAGTTTTAATTATCTTGTCTATGATTAATGTGTCATGGAGAAAATGTTGACCAAAGCGCTTTCGGGGCTGAAAAACGCTATTTATCATGATGCCATTTTTGCGGCAAGTTCGATTGCCAGCAACATACTTTCTGGGTTAGCTTTTCCTGTTCCTGCTATATCTAATGCAGTTCCATGATCTACCGAAGTCCTGATTATGGGTAATCCTAATGTTACGTTGACTAGTTTACCAAAACTTGCATATTTAATGACTGGTAGACCTTGGTCATGATACATCGCAAGAATAGCATCACTGTCGTTAATTTCTTTGATAAATGCTGTATCTGCCGGTAGAGGGCCTTTGATATAGATGCCCTTTTTCTGAAATTTTTTTATTACAGGACGAATGATATTATTATCTTCATGACCAATATATCCATTCTCTCCAGCATGAGGATTTAATCCACATACCAAAATGTTAGGATTTTCAATAAAGAATCGATTTCTTAAATCTTTTATTAGGACTTCGATGATTTCTGTTAGTCTAGTGGAATTAATATAGGATGATACCTCAGAGAGCGGTATATGAGTGCTAGCTAAAGCAACTCTTAGGTCACCGGAAACCATTAACATGACTGGTGTTTTTGTTTTTGTAATCTTTGCTATAAATTCTGTGTGACCTGAAAATGGGATTCCAGCGTCATTAATACTACTTTTTTGTATTGGTCCAGTTACCAAAGCTTTAAAAGTTTGATTTTGACAGTTTTTTATTGCTAATCGCAACCCATCAAGAATTATTTCTGAATTTTCTGGATTAGGTTTCCCGCACTTTATTGGCTTAGTAAATTTTTGTGGCCAAACAAGCAAGCTTCGCTTTGGAAGCTTGTTATTTTGCGGAACTAACGGATTAAATTCTTTTATAGAAATATCTTTCTTTATCTTTTTTGCACGACTAAGCAATACATCAGGGTCTGTAATAATTACTGTTCTGTCAGCCCAATTTGTATACGCAATCTCTATACACAATTCAGGACCAATGCCTGCTGGTTCTCCGGCAGTAATCGCAATTGGTTTTTCAGATTTTTTTGCATCCACTATAATGTTTTTTTCAGTAATTAAATAACTAGATTCTTATCTCAACGTACGCTTCATCCCTTATTCGACGCAGCCATAATTCAACTTCATCTGTAAACTTACTATTTCTTATACTATTCGAGCAGATACTCTCTTTTCTTTCTTCAGTGTTATCGTGCGTTCTTCTTCCTAGGACCTCTAGAATATGCCAGCCAAATCGAGATCGAAATGGTTCAGAAACAATGCCAATTTCCAGGTTTTTAGCTACGTTCTCAAATTCTTCCACAAAAGTACCTGGATTTACCCATCCCATGTCACCACCTGAATCTTTTGATCCGGGGTCTTCAGATAAAATTGTTGCAATATCGCTAAAGTTTTTTCCATCTTGAATCTCTCTTTGAGCGTCAGTCANTTTCTGTTTTGCAGTTTCATTATCAATAATTTCATTTGGCACTACCAAAATATGNCTAACTTTCATTTGTTCAACTTCACTTCTGNTAAAAGTGCTTCGAAGATCATTGATTTTGACGATATGAAATCCACTTTTTGTGCGGTATGGCCTGGAAATTTCGCCAACTTTTAATGATTTTACAATATCTGAGAAAATAGTTGGTAACTCACTTCCTTTTCTCCATCCAAGGGAGCCACCGTCTAATCCTGTTTGACTATCAGAGAATTCTATTGCTATTTCACCAAAATTTNCCCCCGCAATTAATTGTTCATGGATATCTTCTGCTTCTCTTTCTATTGTTGTGAAATCTTCTATAGTTGCCGATTCTGGCGCTGAAATTAGAATGTGCGATAAGTCGTACTCTGAATNGGAAACAACGCCATCTTCAAAATCTTCTAGGCAAACATCGATTTCACGTGGAGATACTGTTATTTTTCTTATTACTTCAATATCCCTTAATTGCTCTAGAATAAGATTTTTTCGAATGTCACGCCTATATTCTGCATAGTCAATACCCTCAGCTGCCAGAGCTTCAGGTAGTTTTTCGAAAGGTATGTTATTTTGTTGGGATATATTAGCAATAGTAGAATTTAATATTTGATCAGATAATTGGAGACCAATTCTTTCTGCTCTTTGAAGTTGAATTTCTTCAACAATTAGGCTCTCAAGCACCTGTTCTTGTATTATATCTTCTGATGGTAATTGCATATCCTCTTGACTTGCTCTTAGAGTTATCGTTTTGATTTCTTTTTGGAGTTGACTCTTTAGAACAACGCCTTCATTAACAATCGCTGCAATACCATCCAACATTTCTCCGGTAGTTGATAGCTCCTTAGCATTACTAAGAGNTATCGTGATTAATACAAGTGAGACAGCTATTTTGTAAGTATTTTTTATTAACAAGTTATTCAAAATCATGAGAGTATCCTAAGATTCCACGTTCTAACAATCTGTCAGCTCTAGCNCCAATATTTGCCATACCTTTTAATATTAATTGTAGGCCAAATGATGAGTCTTCTAAACCATTACGTGTTGACAAATATTGTCTATAAACTAATCGTAGCCCCCAACAACAATTTTCATATTCTAAACCATAAAATTGTTCTAATGCTTTATTATCTCTTAAGGAATAATTGTATCTCCCAACAAAATTCCAAGTATCTGATACAGGCCAAGACCATGATAAATCAGTTTGTTCCAGCGATCCACGGCGAAAACTATACCCTAAATTAATAATCTTGTTTGAAGCAGGGCGATACTGAAGCCTCGCTTGAGATCTTTTTACTCCATCACCATTGGAGCCCCATTGGTGACCATAGTCAAAATTGAAGTTTTTATATAATAANAAATGTAATTCAGCAACGTAGTCTGAAGAATTGCTTGATATAAGATTTTGATTAGGCAATGAAACTTTTTGATCATTAAGATAAATTGCTTGCCCAATACTTGCTGTTATAGCTTCTTTTCCAGAATTTTTATTCATTAAGCGGGTTGTTAAGCCAACACTAATTTGTTTTGCATCAGCTATTCGATCTTTACCAACAAAGCGATTTTTGCGAAATAATTGAACTAAGTTCAAATCTGGTTCGATGGTGTCAAAAATTGGTATATGTGANTGATCTCTATAAGGTGTATCAAGGTATAGTAATCTTGGTTCAAGTGTCTGAATCCATTTACCAGAATCATTTATTGAACGTTCAAAAAACATTCCCGCATCAAAAGAAATTATGGGCAGTGTTCTCGAGGTGTTAGAGTATTGATTATATTGATATTTTTTTAAATTATATTGAGTATGTTGTAAAGTTATATTTGGATTTATAAACCATCCTGAATTTTTAATTGACCAATCAATTTGATGTTCTGCGTTTGACCGCCAGCCAGTTACCCCTATTTTTCGATCAAAATACACTACTTCAATATCAGTTTTGGATTGTATTCCTAATGGTTTTTGAGGATAAGTTATTGTTGCGTTTATTTGTGGCAATCTTCGATAAGGCCTATCAGTTAAACTGATACCTTTATCTATAGTCTGGTAATCTTGGAAACGACCTGAAAGAGACCAATTTCTTTTATGAATATCAAAAATTGCACTCTTATTGAGGTGAGTAATACTAGTGGTATTTAAACTGCCCCCAAGATCTTCGAAATATTGACCATCGGAGGCTTTATTATAANCCAATGATGTTCGCCAACCATTCTTAAAAAAACCACTATGATCTAGAGACATATTATATCTAGATTCTCCAAATTGAGTGTCATTAGCTAAATATTCAATTTGTATATTACCCTCATTTCTTTCCGTTAAATATCGGAATTCTGTTCCGTATTGTATGCCTCGACTTGTTAGAATTCTTGGGGTTAATGTTGCATCATAATTCTCAGCAATATTCCAATACCAAGGTAATCTAATTTCGTTTCCATTTCGACCACTATTACCAATCTCTGGTGCAAGAAACCCAGTTTTACGTATATCACCTACTGGAAAGGTTAATTGAGGAGCATAAAGAATGGGTATACCTTTGAAACGTAGAGCAAGATTATTAGCTTTTCCTATACCATCTTCGGTATTAATTTCTATATTTTTTGCTTCTATGTTCCAGTCGTTTGAGCCGATGGGGCATGTTGTATATTTCACATCGCTAAGCAGTAGCTCCCCATTACGTGTAATCTGAATTTTTTTTGCATTACCTCTAGAGTTATTTTTATTTAGTTGAAATTCAGCTTCATCAAAAAGAATTGTTCCATCAGTATATGAAAATTCTGCAGTTTGACTTGAAATTTTGGATGCTGCGTCTTGATATATAACATTTTCCTTTAGCGAGAATGTTTTAGATATATCATCATATTCTGTGTAGTTTGCAGTTACAGTTTTATTTTCCTTGTTAACTTGAGAAGTTTTAGGATTTTTTAATTGCTTGGTGAAATTAATATCTTCGGCATCAACAAAGGATTTATCTTCAATTTTAATATCTTGAAATGCAATTGAATTTACGTTACTGGTTTTTATTTCTTCTTTGATAACACATAATGGTCTGTCTTGAGCAAATGATGTCGGAGACATAATAATTATACAAAAGAGTAATGAGAAACTTAATTTAGACAAATGGATACCACTTTTATAAAAAAATATACGAAGAATTTCAAATTTATATAATTTATTCTTAATAAAATTATCAGATGACTTGGTTTAATAGCTTCGCATACTTACATAAACCCTTCAATTAACTAGAGATAAAAATTAAATATTAATTTCAATCAAAATTATATGAATAAGTCAGCAAGTATAAAAGAAAATATTAATGACGAAAGAATTAACAAGCTTAATTTCTGGTTACGAAGTATGTCTGATTTTGAAAATGCTGATATAGAACAAGTATCTGGCGATGCTAGTTTTCGTCGTTATTTCCGTGTTAGAAAAGATAGTTTAAGTTTTATTGCTATGGATTCACCCCCTGAAAAAGAGAATTGTGGTTCGTTTCTCAAAGTAGCAAATTTTTTAGACCATATGTCTGTGAATGTTCCAAGAATAATAGAATCAAATATAGAAGAGGGTTTTTTATTATTGTCAGATCTCGGTTCGCAAGATTATCTTGATGTTTTGATTCAATCTCCAGAATCCGCAAAAAATTTGTACGAAGATGCGATAAAGTCATTGCATAAAATACAGCATCATGGAAAAACATTTCAAACTGAATTACCCCCATATGATGAGAAACTTCTCAAAGAAGAATTGTCAATTTTTTATGAATGGTTATGTAGTCGGCATATTGGCTTAAAATTTGGGAATGATGATATGAAAAAATGGCTTCAGTGTTGTGATGAATTAATCAGTAACGCTTTAAAACAACCCAAGGTATTTGTTCATCGGGATTTTCACTCGAGAAATCTNATGAAAACAAAAAAAAATAATCCTGGAATAGTCGATTTTCAGGATGCTGTTGAGGGCCCAATTACATATGATATTGTGTCTTTACTAAGAGATTGTTATATTTCGTGGCCCGAAACTAAGGTGCAGGAATGGTGTGAAGACTACTATTTTTCGCTAGATCACTCTATAAAAAAGATTATGAATTTTAAAAAGTTTATTTATTATTTTGACTTGATGGGCGTGCACCGCCATTTAAAGGCAGCCGGCATATTTTTTAGGCTTCATTATAGAGATGGTAAAAGCGGATATATTAAAGACGTTCCTAGNACAATAAATTATATTTATAAAGTTACTCTAAAATATCCTGAACTTTCATTTTTAAGANTCTTGATCAAGGAGCGTTGTATGCCTGCGCTGAGAAAAGTTTAATATGATAGCAATGATCCTAGCTGCTGGCCGCGGCAAAAGAATGAGGCCAATAACNGATAAAACACCAAAAGCTCTTATTAAGGTGAATGGGGTGAGTTTACTTGAAAGAAATATAAAAAAGCTTGTTGAATTTGGGGTNAAAAAGATCGTTATTAATCTTTATTGGCTTGGGGAAAAAATAGTTGATGAAATAGGTTCAGGGTCGAAATATGGTATACAGATTTGTTACAGCCCAGAATATGATCAANTACTTGAGACTGGTGGAGGAATAAAAAGGGCGTTACCACTATTGGGCCGGGAACCATTCTGGGTGCTAAATGGAGATATATATTCAGATATTAAATTATCAAAACCAGTTTTGGATCCTGATTCTCTTGGTCATCTGATATTGGTTCCAAATCCATCGTATAANAAAACCGGCGATTTTGAATTGCTTAGAGGTAAGATTTGTAAGTCAGATGAGCCAAATTATACATTTAGTGGTATGGGTTTTTATCGTCATCAATTGTTTGAGAAGCATTCTATTGGGAAATTTTCCCTAGCGCCATTATTATATGAAGCTGCAGAAAANNGNCGTCTCAGCGGAAGTATATATAAAGGAGTGTGGTCAGACATAGGAACTCCCGAAAGGCTCAAAGATTTTATTTAGTGATCAAAAAATCAGTGAATTTGTTNTTCCCTCATCCCTAAGTAGCNAAGTAAATTTTTTTTAATTCTTGATTTNATTAAATCANGGCTTAATGAAATGCCAATTTNTCGTAGATTCGTTATTTTTAGACCACTAAACCCACAAGGATTAATGCGTGTGAAAGGTTCAAGATCAGTATCGATATTTAAAGCCATACCGTGGTAACTAGCGCCTCGCGATATGCGTAAACCAATACTAGCAATTTTGTTTTGATTTACATAAACCCCAGGAGCATTTGGAATACAATAAGCTTTGATTCCGTTTTCGCANATTAAATCAATTACAGATTGTTCTAGTGAAGTTATAAGCTGGCGTACGGTCAGGTTAGATCGTTTTAAATTGATCAAAGGGTAAATCATTAGTTGACCAGGCCCATGGTAAGTGACTTGGCCACCTCTATCTATTTGGAGCACGGGAATATTATCAGGTGATAGCAGGTGTCTGTTATCTGCATTGATTCCTAAAGTATATATTGGCGGATGCTCTGTAAACCAAATTTCATCTATGGTTTGTTTATTACGTGTTTTTGTAAAGTGTTTCATTTTTTCCCATAATGTTTCGTAATCACATATTTCTAGCGAGTGAGTATTAACAATATTTTCTAATGATTGTGATTTCATAGCTATTTTATATAAAACCAATATTATTCGTTTTCAAACCATAGTTGGATTGTATCTCTCAAGCGTTGCCACAGTGAACCATATGGATTTTCTTCAAGCGCTTCTAAGGGAAGGGTTGCAATAATTTTTTCATCAAGACTTATTTTTAATTTTCCTATTTCTTGGCCTTTTTCTACATTGCCTGCAAATAAGCTTGGAATCTCTTTTATTAGCTCTATTTTATCAGAGCTCCCCCGCGGGATTGTTAGATAAAGATCTTCGGCTATTCCAAGTTCTGTTACCTCTTTTTGTGATTTCCAAATTCTAATATCAGAGATTTTTTTTTGTGCTTTATATATTAACTTTGTTTCATAAAATCTAAAACCATAATTCAAAAGTGCTTGGCTACCATCGGTTCTTGCTCTTTCAGTGGCTGTTCCCATTACTATTGAGATAATACGCATTCCTTCTCGGTTAGCGGATGATACTAAGCAGTAACCAGCTTCTTCTGTTAGACCAGTTTTCATTCCATCGACGCTAGGATCTCGCCATAAAAGAGTATTACGATTTTTTTGTAAGATTCCATTGTGCNGAAATTCTTTGATTGAATACCATCGATAATAATCTGGAAATTCATTGATTATTGCTCTTGTCAAGATAGACAGATCACGTGCAGTCGTATAATGATTTTCNTGTGGAAGGCCAGTCGAATTTGAAAATTTGGTTGAATGCATTCCCAGAGAGAACGCGTATTGATTCATTATCTCAGCAAAAAGGGATTCAGTGCCAGCCACGTGTTCTGCTAGTGCNACACTAGCATCATTTCCTGATTGAACAATCATTCCTAGGATGAGATCCTCGACAAGAATCTTTTTGCCAACTTCAATAAACATTCTAGAACCCTCTGTTCGCCATGCTTTTTCNCTTACTGTAACTTCATCTTCAAGTGTAATTTGCTCTTGTTGTAAAGCANTGAAAATAACATATGCTGTCATGAGTTTTGTCAGNCTTGCTGGCGCCAATAGCATATCTGGCTCANAAGNAGCTAAATCTTTACCTGTTACACTNTCGATAAGTAAATAACTTTTAGCNCCTATTATTGGAGGGTCAGGAATAGGAAAACTTTGTGCAAATACTGANGTCTGAAAAGATANGAGTAAAATTGTTAAGTAGATAATGTTTCTATTTTTTTTTCGGCGCATTTTTTTGTTTACATATTATTAANGATTAAAGGATATTGTATCTTTTTTNGCTAAAAAATATTATCTATATTANTCNGTGANAATATGAATATCGACAATACCAATTCTCTGAAGTTGNGCCATTATTTCATCGTGTCTNTGTACAGTTTTAATAGGNCCAATGCGNACACGGTAAAAACCTAAAGGCCATATAGATTTTTTTTGGATGAATGNATCTTTGATACCATGACTAAGTAGAATGGNTTGTGAAGATCGAGCATTTTTTTTATTTTTAAAAGCCCCGACCTGAAGATAGGCATNCAAATCACTTTTGTTACTAGAATTTATTTTAGTTTCATTAATTTTTTTTCGTTGTTTATCAAAATTTACGNCTTTTATTTCAACAAAACCTGTACCTTCATCAATTATATCCAGTTTTAGTGCAGCAGAATAAGANAAATCAATAATTCGNTGCTCGACGAATGGACCTCTATCATTGACTCTTACAATAATCTTTTTTCTATTTTTAAGATTACGAACTTCAACATAGGTTGGTAAGGGTAGCGTTTTATGTGCTGCTGTCATTGCATACATATCGTAATTTTCTCTATTTGAAGTCATACGTCCGTGAAACTTTTTTCCATACCATGAAGCAATACCACGTTCTATATATCCATGACTTGAATCCAAAACCTTATAATGTTTACCGAAAACTTCGTAACTGGGCGCGTTACCATACTTACTCCGAGGTTCTGGATATGGTATGGGGTCATCAGGTAGTTTTGATATTCTCTTTGAAGGAGGGCCGTCTTTAGAGTTATTTATCGAGCAAGATGAAATACATATAGATAAAAGAAATAGCAGCCAGACGTTACTTGAATTATTAATTTGAAACAAGATTGATCTCTGATGTGATTTCTTGACCAAGTTGATAGACTGCAAGGGCGTACATGATGCTACGATTGTAGGTTGTAATAACGAAAAAATTATGAAAACCAACCCAATATTCATCAACCTCTCCATCAAAAAAAAGTAATTGGCTTGGGTGATCTTTGCTCATATNTGTATCAAATATTATACCTTTTTCTTTTAATGAGCTTACATTGTCAATCGCTTTTAACGAATTTTCAGGAGTAATTTTTTTTGACGAATCTTTAAACTCTGCTTTCGTTATAATTTCGTTACCTCGTTGCCAATNCCTTTGAACAAGATAGTTTGCAATACTCCCAATAACATCTTGCCAGTCATTCCAAATATCTATTTTACCATCACCATTTGCATCTACTGCATAAGCACGAAAACTACTAGGCATAAATTGAGGNTTNCCCATCGCGCCGGCATATGATCCTGTTGCCTGCTGCGGATTCATTCCTTCTTCTCTACTCAAAAGAAGAAAATGTTCTAGTTCTTTGGTAAAAAATGGCGATCGTCTTGGATAGTCAAAGGCTAAAGTGCATAATGCATTGAGGACACTATAATTACCAGTGATGCGTCCAAAATAAGTTTCCACACCTATAATACCAATTATAATTTCTGCGTTTACTCCTGTCTTATCACTGATCTTTAGTAGAGTATCGTGATGTTGTTTCCAGAATTTCACTCCTTCTTTGATACGTTCGGGTTTTAAAAAAATATTTCTATATTTTTGCCATGTTAGAGTTTTTTCAGCCGGTCTACTAATTGCTTGTAAAATACTTTCTTGTGAAATTGCAGAGCTGATAATACTTTCAATTTTATTCTTTTCAAATCCGTGTTGGGTAACCATATTATTAATAAACTGTTTTATTTCTTGACGAGAAGTGTCGAAAGCATGNGCAGTTTTCAATATGCTTGTTAGTAATACTAAGAGAAATAAGATTCTGATCGTCATGGTATTTTATTTTTGTACTATAAGTTTCTGATGAGATTGGATTGACATCAGTATNCCGAATCCGATCATAAGGCTTACCATTGAACTTCCACCGTAGCTAATTAGTGGTAGTGGAACACCTACTACAGGAATTAATCCTGTAACCATGGCTGTATTAACAAAAACGTAGATAAAAAACGTGATGCTGATGCTGCCAGCTAGAAGCCTAGAGAAGGTNTCTCTTGCTTGAGCAGCAATATATATGCCACGTCCAATTACGAGCATGTACAAAAAAAGAAGACTTAANGTGCCGAGTANGCCAAGTTCTTCTCCTATAACAGCAAAAATAAAATCTGTGTTTTTTTCTGGAAGAAANTCNAGTTGAGATTGGGTTCCATTCAGCCAGCCTTTTCCAAAAACTCCCCCAGATCCGATTGCAATTTTTGATTGGATAATGTTATAGCCTGAACCAAGCGCGTCTGATTCCGGATTGAAGAGCATTATCACTCGTTGACGTTGAAATTCATACATATTTTTCCATAGAAATATTGATCCCGGAATAGCGAGCAGCATCATTGATATTATTGATTTTATCGATATACCTGAGAGAAATATTACAAGCAGTCCTGATGAGGCAATTAGTAGCGAAGTTCCTAAATCTGGTTGTTTTGCAATNAAATATGTTGGAATAAAGACCATGCTAAGAATTATTAATAATTGCCATAAGTTAGGCGGTAGGACTTTATCATGAAGATACCACGCAACCATCATTGGAACTGCAATTTTCATTATTTCTGAGGGTTGAAAACGAATTCCAATATCAAGCCAACGTTGAGCCCCTTGACCTATTTCTCCTTGAAATAATACCAATGATAAGATAACTAATGATATTAAATAGATCCAAGGTGCCCATCGAAGTAACACATCAGATGGTATTTGTGCTACGAAAAGCATTGCAAAGATAGCGATAAGAATTCGAAAAATTTGACTACGCCAAACATCAGAATCACCACTAACAGCGCTATACAATATAAACAATCCGAATAAAGATATGATGATTAGCCCAAAAACAAGTGGCTTATCAACTTTAATATTATCTTTTATAAATGAGAAAAAAGATCGAATATCACTTAATTCAAAATTCAGTTTTCCTAAATTATAACGCATCACTTCTTNGTCCTATATAGTAATCCATTATTTCCCTTGCTATAGGCGCTGCTACCGTGCTCCCACTACTGCCATTTTCTACAATTACTGCGACTGCAATGGCTGGTTTGTCTATAGGCGCAAATGAGATAAAAAGAGCGTGATCCCGGAGCCTCTCAATTACTTCGTCATCATATTCTTCTTCTTGCGCAATTGAAAAGACTTGAGCAGTTCCACTCTTTCCAGCCATATTATAACTTGCATTCTCACCTGCTTTATAAGCAGTGCCAGTTTCTTTTTGCATCACATTGTGCATAGCTGAGATAATTTTATTCCAATATTTTTCTTCTTCTATATTAACGTTAGCGAGAGAAATATTTGAAGGTAGAGTTTGTATTTTTGTTAATGGATCCTCAATGTATTTAGTTAGATGAGGTCTAAATCGTTTTCCTTTCATTGATAATGTTGCTGTAGCACTTGCCAGTTGTAGAGGCGTAGCTAACATATATCCTTGCCCAATAGATGCAATTACAGTTTCACCTGGATACCATTTTTGTTGATTACGATCTCGGAATGANTCCTTTTTCCATTGCGTTGAAGGAATTAAACCTGAATTTTCGCCAATCATGTCTATATTAGTTTTCTGACCTAGACCAAATTGATTTAAATAATAGTGCATTCTATCAATTCCTATATCACCACTTATTTCATAAAAATATACATCGCAGGATTCTGTTATTGCTTCTTCAAAATTAACGTTTCCATGCCCAGTTTGGAGCCAATCACGGTAACGGTGTGTACTGCCTGGTAACGAAAAATATCCTCTGCAAAAAATTCTTTTTGTTATATTAGTTGCTCCTGTTTTTAGTCCCGCAAGACCTAGGATTGGTTTTATAGTTGATCCTGGCGGGTAGCTGCCAAGTACAGCNCTATTGAAGAGGGGTTTGGATATATTATTTTCTAGGTTATTAAAATTTTCTACTGACATACCAATCGTAAAAATATTTGGGTTAAAAGAAGGAGCGCTCACTAGAGCTAGTATTTCACCATTATTTGGATCTATAGCAACAATTGAACCACGTTTCCCGTTTAATAAATTGGTTGCAAGGACTTGCAAATTTAGGTCTATGGTTAGATGAATATTTGATCCAGGATATGGTTTTTTTATATCTAGAATTGGATTAGATGGATTTTTTGATTCTATTAAACGCCCCTGAGCATTAGTGACAATTTGTTTATACCCCGATTTTCCATAGAGATTTTTCTCATAAAATAATTCTATGCCAGTTTTTCCAGTATGGCTTGTACTGGCATAATTAGACATATCTAGTCTTTCAATATCTTNTTTGCTCATCGCNCCAACATAGCCAATTGCATGTGCCGTAAAATGGTTATTTGGATAATTTCTAATTAGGTTTGGTCGAAAATCTACTCCCGGTAAATGGGGTCTGAGTATAGAAAATTTTGCAATTTCTTCGTCGGTTAATCTAAATCGAAGAATAACAGGTTTGAATTTTTCACTTTGTTTTATACGCCCGATGATCTGAGAGATATTTTCTTCTTTTATGATATTTATTTCCGAGAGTTTCTGTAAAGTTTCATTAACATCACTTACTTGCTCAGGGATAATTTCAAGTTGATAGGCGGGTATATTTTCCGCAAGAATTTTTCCATTACGATCGAAAATCAAACCTCTAGTAGGCGAGATTGTGCTAATCCGGATTCTATTGCCTTGGGATTGTTCAGTAAATTTGTCATGTTGACTAATTTGTAGTTGCATTAGCCTAGCAATCACAAAGGAAAGGAATAATACTCCGATAATTGTTGTAAAGATTACGCGATTAACAAATGTTTGACGTTCGATACGATGATCTTTTATTTGTGAATCTGGATTCATTTTGTTGGTAAGATTAGTCTATTTCTGAAGGACATGTTTAAACTTTCCTAATAATATGACAACCAATGGCCACATTAAAGTACTTGTTAATATTGGCCCAAAATATTTTATGAAAATTACTTCATTACCAACGACTCCATTAATCCAAAATAAAATGAACTGATGAATACCAACTAATAAAAATACTATTGAAGACATTTGTAAAATTGGGAATATTCTAAACTGTAGATGAAATTTGACGGAAATATAGCTTATAACACATAGAGCTAGTGCATTCTGTCCAAGAAGATTTCCCATTGTTACATCTACTAGTAAACCAAGCATCCATGCATTTCCTAGATTAAATTTTTCAGGAAAATTAATCGATAAATAAATAATAATAAGCGTTATAAAATTAGGTCGAAAAATATTTATGGAAGACGGTAGCGGAATAATAGTCAATGCTAAGCAGCATATGATTATGAATATAAAAGGAGCCTTATTTCTTAGATAATGTTTCTTCATCATTTTCCTGCGGGCTATTCCATATCAATATAACTTCACGATTTTGATTTAAGGCAGCTAGTGGTTTTGCTGAAATAGTTGCAAATTGTTCTAAAGGATCAAGTTCTATATGTTCCACAATAGCGACAGGATAGCCAGGAGGAAATGCTCTTCCTAAACCAGATGTAACTAATAAATCACCCTCATCTATATCTGTATTGTTTGGTAGGAATGGTAATTTCAAGTTATTGAATCCACCTGTTCCAAGAGCGATCGTTCTAATTCCATTACGATTTATTTCTATTGGAATAGCATGATTTGGATCTGTAATTAGGATTCCTTTTGATGAAAATAAATTTACTTGAGTTATTTGACCTACGACACCTTTGTAATCGATAAGTGTTTGCCCTTGAAAAATTCCGTCTTTTTTGCCTTTATTTATTAATATTGAGTGTTTGAATGGATCGGTGTCAATTGACATAATTCGTGCAATACTAAATTTATTAGATATTCGAGTAGTAGCTTCAAGTATCTCACGAAGACGTAGATTTTCTGCCTCAAGCGTAGCAAAACGTTGTAATTTAATGTCACTAAGTTGTTGGTTAAATTGAAGGGCTTTATTTTCTCGAAGGAGTTTATTTTGGTTTTTGGTCAGCTCCCTTATCGAATTCCATAACGTGATGGGAGTGTCAACGATTAGATAGATGGGATGAATAAGAGTAGAGATTGATTGACGAAAAAATTCTAATCGATTGTCTCGCTGATCTAATACAAGAAGACAGAGACTCAAGATAGCAAAAAATAAAAATTTTGATCCAAATGAAGGAAAGCGGGATCTCAGGGATTTATTTTGTGTTTTTTTAGCCACCAGTTTTAATATCAACCTGGATTTTATATGTTAAAAGATTATTTGGAAAGAATTACTCAAGAGCAAACATCTGCGGACCGTGTTCATCAATAAGTTCAATGACACGACCACCTCCACGTGCAACGCAAGTCATGGGATCATCAGCAATTACTACAGGTAATCCAGTTTCTTCCATAATCAGTTTATCTACACCAGATAAATTGGCACCACCACCAGTCAAAACAATACCTCGTTCAGCAACGTCGGAACCCAATTCTGGAGGAGTTTGTTCGAGAGCAGCCTTTACGGCGCCAACAATTCCATGCAGAGGTTCTTGAAGTGACTCAAGAATTTCATTACTGTTTAAAGTGAAACTTTTAGGTAGACCTTCAGCTAGATTGCGACCTTTTACTGCTATTTCTCTAACTTTTCTTACAGGATAAGCTGTGCCAATTTCATGTTTTACGGTTTCAGCTGTTGATTCTCCAATCAAGATTCCATAATTTCTTCTAATATAGCTTATTATGGCTTCATCAAAACGATCACCTCCAATTCTTACGGAAGCAGCATAAACAATCCCATTTAATGAAATAACTGCAACTTCTGATGTTCCACCACCAATATCTAGCACCATCGATCCTCGTGATTCATTGACAGGTAAACCTGCGCCAATAGCTGCCGCCATAGGTTCAGGAATTAAAAATACTTTTCGTGCTCCAGCACTTTCAGCTGATTCTTGAATCGCACGTCTNTCAACTTGTGTTGATCCATAAGGAACGCAAATAAGGACACGAGGGCTAGGCCTAAAATAACGCGTCCCATGTACTTTACGAATAAAGTGTTGGAGCATTTTTTCGGTGATAGTAAAATCAGCTATTACACCGTCTTTTAATGGACGAATCGCCTCGATNTTGCCCGGGGTTCTTCCTAACATGGTTTTAGCTTCAACACCAACCGCTTCTACAGATTTTCCTCTTGAATCCTCTCTGATAGCCACTACAGAAGGTTCATTAAGGACAATTCCTTCCCCTGCAGAATAGATAAGTGTATTAGCGGTGCCGAGGTCAATCGACAAATCAGTCGAAAAATAACCCAGAAGATTTTTTATCATGAAGTTTTCTAGTTTTCTAGCCTTACAAATAAAATTAACCTTATAATTTAACAACGGATACGACATTGAGCAAGGTGATGTGTATGATTGAAATAATTTATTCTAATGAAAAATTATTAAATCCTGGGCAATCTAATATTGGTATAAAAATATGGCTTTGAATAAAAGAGAAATAAGAGATATAGCTTTTCTCGCGAGGNTGACCTTAAAAGGAAGTGAGATTAACGACGTCCATGAAAAATTAACNAAGATAATTAATTTTATAGATCAGTTGCAAGTTGTAAATACCGAGGGAGTTGATCCAATGGCTCACCCATTAAATCAAACTCAACGTTTAAGAAATGATNAAATTACAGATATAAATCAAAGAGATAAGATTCAAAATAATGCTCCTGAGGTATCCGATGGATTTTATCTTGTACCAAAAGTCATTGAGTAGTCATGGATAAAAAGAATGATGTAATATATTCAATGAGCTTATGCGAGCTTAAAACAGGACTAGTTAATAAAGAGTTTTCTTCAACAGAAATTCTCAACTTGTTGCTTGATCGCATTAACACCATCGGAAAACCACTGAATGCCTTTATTACTATAACTGCTGAACAGGCAATTGATGATGCTTCAAAAGCAGATAAAATAATTGCCAAGGGTAATGCAAATTCCTTAACAGGATTACCAATTGCGCATAAAGATTTATTTTGTACCCGCGACGTACTGACGAGTTGCGCCTCTCGCATGCTCAATAATTTTATTTCCCCATATGACGCAGCTGTTGTTGAAAAATTATCTGATGCTGGAGCAGTAATGGTTGGTAAGACAAATATGGATGAATTTGCCATGGGTTCATCGAATGAAACTAGTTATTTTGGATCCGTTCACAATCCATGGAATGACAAATTATCTCCCGGCGGATCTTCTGGNGGGTCAGCAGCAGCAGTTGCTGCTCGCCTAGTTCCTGCAGCTACAGGTACCGACACAGGAGGATCAATTCGTCAGCCAGCAGCATTAACTGGCACCACAGGTATAAAGCCCACATATGGACGTGTATCACGTTATGGCATGGTTGCCTTNGCCTCTAGTTTGGATCAAGGGGGAGTAATTACTAGATCATCTGAAGATGCAGCGTTATTNCTCGGAATAATCTCTGGATTTGATGAACGAGATTCAACCTCATCAGAAGAACAAGTGCCAGATTATTTATCAACCATTAATAATCCAATTAAAGGCCTTAGAATTGGTTATATTCGTCAACACTTTGATGAAGGTCTTGAAAAAAACAATGAAAAATTANTCAATAAAGCAATAGAAGTTTTCAAAGAGCAAGGAGCTAAATTTATTGAAATAGATATGCCTAATATTGATTTATCTGTACCCACCTATTATGTCGTCTCTTCAGCAGAATGTTCGTCTAATCTTTCACGTTTCGATGGTATTCGATTTGGTTATCGCGCTAAAGAATACACTGATTTAGCACAACTGTATTGCAGGACTAGAGGCGACGGTTTTGGAGCTGAAGTAAAAAGACGATTGATGACCGGTACTTATGTTCTATCAGCAGGATATTATGATGCATATTATCTGAAGGCTCAAAAAGTTCGGCAACTTATTAGCCGAGATTTTAAATCTGCTTTCGAAGAGGTTGATGTTATTTTAGGNCCAACAACACCTACACCTGCTTTTGCTTTAGGCGAAAAGATAGAAGANCCAATCACTATGTATTTAAATGATATATATACAATAGGTGCAAACCTCGCAGGTTTACCAGGAATGTCAGTTCCCTGCGGTTTCGTAGACAACCTTCCCGTCGGGCTACAAATTATTGGCCCTCATTTTTCAGAAGAGGTTTTATTGAGATGCGCTCATCAATACCAATTATTAACTGATTGGCANACAAAGATTCCGGAGAAATTTGAATGAGCAATGAATGGGAAGTAGTCATTGGTTTGGAGATACATACTCAATTAGCTACTTCAAGTAAAATTTTTTCGGGAGCATCCACAGAATATGGNGCTGAACCAAATACTCAAGCTAGTCTAGTTGATCTTGGATACCCAGGGGTATTGCCAGTTTTGAATAGTGAAGCTGTTAAAATGGCAATTATGTTTGGGCTCGCAATTAATGCAGATATTGCATCTCATTCCATATTTGCACGTAAAAANTATTTTTATCCGGACTTACCCAAAGGATATCAAATAAGTCAGTATGAATTACCAATAGTGCACGATGGGGAGCTGTTTATTCGAGGTGATAATGGCAAAAATAAACGTATAGGAATTACTAGGGCTCATTTGGAGGAGGATGCTGGTAAATCTATACATGAAGGACTCGGTAATCTGACAGGTATTGATTTAAATCGCGCTGGCACGCCATTATTAGAGATTGTTTCTGAGCCTGATATTAGTTCATCAATAGAAGCAGTTAATTACATGAAGAAAATTCATACTATAGTCCGATACCTTGAAATTTCTGATGGAAATATGCAGGAAGGTTCATTTCGTTGCGATGCAAACGTTAGCTTGAGAAAAAAAACCCAGAAAGAACTGGGCACACGGACTGAATTGAAAAATTTAAATTCATTTCGTTTTGTCGAAAAAGCTATTAATTATGAAATAGAAAGACAAAGTGATGTGTTAGAACAAGGCGGGAAAATTATTCAGGAAACCCGATTATATGATTCCAATCTTGATGAAACACGATCTATGAGAAATAAAGAAGAGGCCAATGATTATCGGTATTTTCCCGACCCTGATTTATTACCTATTGAGATTAATAAAGATTATATTTCCGAGCTAGCTAAAAATCTTCCAGAATTACCTGATTCAAAACAAAAAAGATTTCTTGCTGAATACCAGATTAAAAACTCTGATATAGAAATATTGATCTCCAATCGTTATCTAGCCGATTTTTTTGAACAGGTAACTAAAACAACTAATTCAAACCCTCAAACGGTATCAAATTGGGTGATTGGAGATTTGTTAGCTGNACTNAATCGCGATGGNCTCGATATTTCCATGACTAAGGTTTCAGCTCAAGCTTTGTCAGATTTATTAGATCGAATTCAAGATAATACTATTTCAGGTAAAATTGCAAAGGAAGTATTCGACGTAATGTGGTCTGAAGGAAGAGCGCCTGAAGAAATAATTTCATCTCAAGGGTTAGTTCAGATTACGGATGATGCTGAAATNGAGAGNGTTGTTAACATGGTCATCAAATCTAATCCAAGTCAGTTCGATGAGTATTGCGCTGGTAAGGAAAAGTTATTAGGGTTTTTTGTGGGCCAGGTTATGAAAAANACAGATGGTAAAGCNAATCCTACCCAAGTTAATGAAATATTAAAACGAAAACTTAAACTAAGAAATACATAATATTCTTCCTAAAAAAATAAAAAAATCATGTTAGAAAAATTTGAACGTTATCCTCTAATGTTAGGCATTTCTCCTATTGAAAAACTTGAACGTTTAACAGAATATTTAGGCGGTGACGTAGAAATTTATACAAAAAGAGAAGATTGTAATTCTGGGCTTGCTTTTGGTGGTAATAAGATTCGTAAGCTTGAATATATTATTCCCGATGCTATTTCTTCTGGCGCAGATACTTTNGTAACAATTGGAGGTGTGCAATCAAATCATACTCGGCAAGTAGCTGCTGTTGCTGCAAAGATTGGCATGCATTGTTATTTGATTCAGGAGAATTGGGTGCCAGTTCATGAAAATTCATATGATCAGGTTGGAAATATTCTTTTATCAAAAATCATGGGGGCTGAAATCAAGTTAGTTGATGAAGGATTTGATATTGGTATTCGAGAAAGTTGGAAGAGAGCCATTGAAGAAATAAAAGGAAGAGGATTAACTCCATATCCGATTCCCGCCGGAGCTTCAGTTCATAAATATGGGGGACTAGGTTTTGTTGGTTTTACCGAGGAAGTTCGGTNGCAGGAAGATGAATTAGGAATTCAGTTTGACTACATTATTGTTTGCACAGTAACTGGATCAACACACGCGGGAATGATAGCAGGATTTACAAAAGATGGACGGGAAAATAATATAATCGGTATTGATGCTTCAGGAACACCAGAAAAAACAAAAGCACAAGTTCTTGATATAACTAATAAAACNATTGGATTAATCGGGCTAAAAAAGAATATTGTCTCCGAAGATATCATTTTAAAAACCGAGTATGCTTATCCTACCTACGGCGTTCCTTCCAAAGAAACCAATAATGCAATCAGATTATGTGCAGAGCTAGAAGGAATGATTACTGATCCAGTGTATGAAGGAAAATCAATGCAAGGACTTATAGATCTTGTAAAAAAAGGATATTTCCCATCAGGTTCAAAAATTTTGTATGCACATTTAGGGGGAGCTCCAGCAATAAATGCTTATAGTGATATATATGCCAGCGACTAGCTACAAATTGGGCAGTTAAAACGTTTTTTTATTTTGAGTTCTCGCCATTCTCCCGCCAATCCCTCATAAAGCATTAAGCGAGAAGCTTTAGTATAGTTATCTGATAAAAGTTTAAGTGTTTCAACTGCCATAAGGCTTCCAACAACTCCTGGAAGAGCAGATAAGATACCATTCCCAGCACAATTTTCTAGAGTTTCATCTGCTTTATTATATAGGCATCTGTAACACGGTAGTTCGTTGTAGTCATTTCCAAATATCGCCAATTGTGCTTCAAAACGAATTGCTGATCCTGATATTAAATATTTGCCAAGTGACACGCATGCGGAATTTATTTGAAAACGTGTAGAAAAATTATCACTACAATCTAACACTACATTGCAATTAGAAATTATCGTAATTAATTCTTCATCGTCTAGTCGTTTTGGGATGGTTGATAACTTTATACTAGGATTGATTCTTTTTAATTGCTTTGTAGCACAGAGGGTTTTAAGTTTTCCAACATCATCTGGTCCATAAAGTATTTGTCTTCCAAGATTTGTTTCATCAACAATATCAAAATCACAGAGTATTATTTGACCTACACCACTACTTGCAAGATAGCTTGACGCAGCACAGCCAATTCCACCTATTCCAATTATTAATATCGTAGATCGTTCAATTTTTTTTTGGCCTTTTTCCCCTATTTGGGGTAACGCTATATGACGCGCNGCTCTTGTTAATAAAATATTTTTGTTACTCATGAATACTTAATCAGAGATACTAATTTTTTCAATTATAACTGGATTTATAGGGACATCTTGATGAGATCCTCGAGATTCAGTTGTTACCTCTGAGATTGCATCAACTACATCCAGNCCTTTAATTACTTGGCCGAAAACAGCATAGCCATAATCTCTGTCTCCATGATCGAGGAAGTGATTATTTGAAAGATTAATAAAAAACTGCGAAGTCGCGCTATCAATTTCTGATGTTCGCGCCAATGATATGGAGCCCTTTATATTTTTTTTCCCATTATCAGCTTCATTTTTGATTGGCGATCGAGTTTTTTTAGCTATCATATCTACATCAAATCCACCTCCCTGAATCATGAAATTAGGTATTATTCTATGGAAAATAGTGTCGTTATAGTAATCATCCAGTATGTAACTTCTAAAGTTTTCACAAGAAATTGGAGCTGATTCTTCATGAAGTTCTATCAGAATTTCTCCATGATTGGTTTTTATAGTTATCATTATTTTTAGGACTCCATTATGTAAAGGTTATAGAATTATATTAAAGTGTAGCTATAGTTGTTCGAGGGTTTCCTTGAAGATCTGAAATACATTGGACTTTCTTCCATGCATTAGATTGTAATATATTTTTTACTGAAAATTCTTGGTCATATCCATGTTCGATTATTAATGTGCCATTTTTAGCAAGCACAGTATTTGCTTTTTTAGATATCTGACGAATTGCATCTAGACCATCATGACCAGAAACTAAAGCATTAATTGGTTCATGTTGAAGTTCATCTAAAACATTGTCATTTGATGGGATATATGGAGGATTCACTACAACAATATCAAAAATATTCTTTTTAATTGGATTTAACCAATCTCCTTGAGTAAGAAAAACATTATTTGTTTGATGTTTATTGATATTTTTTTTGGCAATTTTGAGTGCGGCCATACTTATATCTGAAGCTACAACCACAGAGAGTGGACGTTCTTTTGCTATAGCAATTGCTATAGCGCCGCATCCAGTACCTAATTCAAGGATAAATTTCTGAGATTGTTTCGGTATTATTTTTACGGTTTCTTCCACAAGTAACTCTGTTTCAGGGCGGGGAACTAAAGTTGCAGATGACACTTTTAGTTGTAATGACCAAAATTCTTTCTCACCAATAATATATGCTATGGGTTCCTTATCGAGTCTTCTTTCAACTAGGCTAAAATATTCTTTTGTTTCTTTGTTAGTAAGTATTTTGTGTTTGTGTGAAATCAAGAAACTACGTGAAACCGAGAGTGTTTTCTTTAGTAAAATCTCAGCATCAAGTTTTTTTGAATGGGTTCTCCCATCGAGCTTTTTTTGTGCTTCCTTTAATATAATTTCAATATTCATTTTGATTGTTAATTACTAGTTTTGATCTATGTTATTAGAGTAGTATTACCTATTAAGAGGATATGAAAAAGCAATACTAATGAAAATATATTCAAACATTCTTGATATGGTGGGTCGTACACCCATGCTCGAAGCTGTAAATATTGACGTTGGACAATGCCGCTTATTTTTGAAACTCGANTTNCTAAATCCAGCAGGTTCAATAAAAGATAGAATTGGAATATCAATGATTGAGGAAGCTGAGAAACGCGGCGATATTAAACCTGGAGATACAATTGTTGANGCTACTGCTGGAAACACTGGACTTGGNCTTGCTTTGGTGGCTGCTCAGAAAGGCTATCATTTAATTCTTGTTTTGCCTGATAAGATGAGTCAAGAAAAAATATTTAATCTTCGCGCTATGGGGACAGAGGTTGTTCTTACTCGTTCAGATGTTGCTAAGGGACATCCAGATTATTACCAGGATCTTGGCAAGCAAATAGCGACTGAAAAAGGAGCNTATTTTATAAATCAATTTGGAAATCCAGATAATCCCCTAGCTCATGAAACGGGAACAGCGCCTGAGATTATGGAGCAAATGAATGGGGATGTTGATGCAATTGTTATTGGTGTTGGATCAAGTGGAACAGTATCTGGAATAAGTAAATATCTTGAAAAGCATGCACCAGAGGTTGAATTAGTACTTGCAGATCCAGTTGGCTCAATTCTCGCNGATTATATTAATCANGGGAAATTAAANGAGAAACAAGAAAGTTGGCTTGTTGAAGGTATTGGGGAAGATTTTATTCCATCGATAGCTGATTTCAGTCGCGTTAAAAANGCCTACAGTATTTCTGATGATGAATCTTTTTCTACGGCTCGAACGTTATTAGCCAAAGAAGGTTTGCTTGCTGGTTCTTCTAGCGGCACCCTTGTAGCTGCAGCAATTAAATATTGTCAGGAACAACTTAAACCAAAACGTGTTGTTACTTTTGCTTGTGATACTGGCAATAAGTATTTATCAAAACTTTATAATGATTTTTGGNTAGAAGATAACGGCTTTATTCAGCGNGAGCAGTTTGGCGATCTTCGAGATTTAATTGGTCGCCTACATGATGAAAAAGCCTCTATCACCGTAGGTGTTGATGATGTTCTTACCACAGCTCACAATCGACTAAGAAATGCGGGGTTTTCTCAATTACCAGTTTTGGAAAAGGATAAATTGGTGGGNATTTTGACAGAAGAAAAAATTATCCAATTTGTATACGGNAATCCCAAACGCATGAAAAAAAAATGTTCATACGCGATGGAGACAGAGTTTGTACAATGTCAAAGGGATCTGAGTGTTAAAAAACTTGTTGANATGCTAGAAAACAATTTTTACGTAGCTGTAATGGAGAATGAAGTTTTTTTGGGCTTAATAACTCGTTCTGATGTTTTAAACTATTTACGTAAAAAGGTTTGAATTAGAGAAAAGTTAAGTAGTTAGTTTTGCTAGTTGATCCGTTTCATGTTCGTCTGCCAGAGGCTTCACTATTTTATTGAGATCACCCTCCATAATTTCTATAAGTTTATATAGAGTTATATTAATTCTATGATCCGTTATTCTGCCNTGAGGATAATTGTAGGTACGAATTCTTTCTGAGCGATCGCCGCTGCCTACTTGTAATTTTCTAGATTCAGCTTGCTCATTATTTTGAATCATTATTTCATGGTCAAGAAGTTTTGCTTGCAAAAGAGACATAGCGCGCGCACGATTTTTATGTTGTGAACGCTCNTCTTGGCATTCAACGACTATCCCACTGGGTGTGTGGGTTAATCTTACTGCCGAGTCTGTTTTATTNACGTGTTGACCTCCTGCNCCAGACGCTCTGTATGTATCTATTCTTAGGTCATTAGTATTAATANCAATGCTTTCAACTTCTTCAGGNTCAGGTAAAATNGCTACTGTNCAGGCNGAAGTATGAATTCTTCCTTGAGATTCTGTTGANGGTATTCGCTGAACACGATGCGTTCCAGATTCAAATTTAAGAGATGCGAATATATTCGTACCGGTTATTTTGCACACAATNTCCTTGTACCCACCATGTTCACCATCCCGGGTATTAATGATTTCAATGGACCATCCTTGAGATTCAGAAAATTTACTGTACATCCTAAAAAGATCGCCAGCAAAAATCGCAGCTTCATTTCCACCNGTTCCAGCTCTTATTTCTAGATAAATATTACTGTTATCGTAAGGATCATTTGGAATTAATGATTTCTTTAATTCTTCCAANAATTTTTCTTCTTTTNGTTTTAGATCTAATAATTCTTCTTCTCCCATTTNAACGATTGAATGATCATTNTCCTTNGTCATTTCATCAACAGNCTTGATATCGCTGAGTAGTGATTGATATTCTTTAAAAATNGAAACAATCGGGTTAAGACGTGCATATTCTTTTGAGAGGTCACGAAATTTCTTTTTCTGGGCAATTATTTCAGGATCAGCAAGTAAATTTGAAACTTCTTCAAATCGGTCACTAGTGCTCTCAAGTTTTTGGCGTATAGATTTGTTCATGGGATTAGTTTTTACGAAATTCTATGCGTATCATAAGTTAATTAACGAGAAAATTTCTTGTTTTTTGATTAATAACTTTCAATTAATATATCTAATATGAAGCGTTTACTAACTAGAAGTAAAGAAAATATCAGGGTGTTNAAAAAACTGCTGATACTAGTCGTGTTTTCTATTTTTATAGATTATAGCCTAACTTATGCTGGTGAAATTGAAAATCAAAGCACCAAGGAGAATATTTTAGAAGCAACCAATGCGTTAGATAGAGATGAATATCTAGCTGCTGTTGTTAAATACAGAAAGGCTGCTGAATCATCTAATGATGTTGAGCTTGCCAAGATATCTTCTAAATTGGCATATAGTTATGGATTAAATAGAGAGGGGCTGGTTTCCACAAAATTGTGGCTAAAACTTGAAAAAGATAGTGAACAAGCACTTATTTATTTATCAAAATTTAGTATTCGTCAGGAAAAATACAGCTTAGCCAGAAGATATATAAGTCAAATATTAAAAAAAGATCCAGAAACTGCCGGCAAGAAATTACTGTCTATGACGTCTATTTTGTCAGAGGGAAGTGTAAATAATATCTATAATATGATTTTTGATCTAGCTAAAAAGTATCCTAAATCTGCTGATGCGCATGCCGCTGTTGCAACCATGGCGCTCAAAAATAACAATGCAAATGAAGCTAAAAGAAGATCGAAGCTAGCAATGGAAATTTCTCCTGGATGGATTCAACCTAAGTTAATTTATGCTCGATCTTTATTGTTGGATGGAGATAGTGAAGCAGCTATTGATTATGTAGCTAGAATTATTGGTGATGAATCTCGACCCGATCCAAAGACACGCCTTGAATTAGCCATTTTATTTCTTAGAGAAGGTCGTTCTGATGATGCAATGAGCCAAGTGAATCAGATCCTATTGGAGTATTCTTCACAACCTGAGGCTCTTCGTTTAATGGGCATAATCAATTTTAGCCTCAATTATCTCGATTTGGCGCGGGAAGATTTTCAAGACTTATTGGCAACGGGTTTTTATGAAAAGGATGCAATTTATTATTTAGCAAGAATTGCCGATTTGAATTCTGATTTTGCTTTAGCGACAGCTTTATACATGAGGGTAACTAGTGGATCGAATGCCATTATTTCGCAACGACGAGCAAGTCAATTGCTACTTGATAACAAGAAACCTACAGCGGCATTAATTCTCCTAAGGGATTTCGGGAAAAATTATCCTGCGTTCGCCATTCAGATGATTAAGGCACGGGCAGAAGTTAATGAAATACAGGGAAATTATATCGAAGCGCTAAGACTTTATGATGATTTTATTCATTTTCGCCCAGATGATGAATCTACTTTGTTGTCAAGCTCTGAATTATTATTAAAAATGGGTAGGCTTAAAGAAGCAGTAGCAAGGTATCGTGATGCTGTAAGTAAGTTTCCAGATAGTCCCGCCTCACTTAATGCTTTAGGTTACACATTAGCTGACAAGACCAATAGTTTTCGTCAAGCCGAAAAATTGATTAAAAAGGCACTAAAGTATGATCCTAATAACCCAGCCATTTTAGATAGTTATGGGTGGGTTTTATATAAGAGAGGAAAACTTGAAAAAGCTTTAAGTCAATTACATTTGGCTTATAATGGATACCGTGACCCTGAAATAGCCTCCCATTTAGTAGAAGTTTTGTGGAAGCTAGAAAAGACTGAAGAAGCAAAACAATTATTAGAAGAGGCAGAGCTAGAAAATCCTTTGCACCCCCTTTTGCAGAATATTCGTGAAAAAATATTATAGATTGGATAAAAATTTTTTGATCTTCTGGGTTCACCCAATAATATCCATGATAATCATAATATTTTTAAGTGGATGCGTATCAACTAATATTATCCCTTCGCTATCAAATGATGAATTGGAAAATAACAAAGAAAGCCTCTCAAATATTTTTAATTGGAAATTTCATGGACGTATAGCGGTTAAAACCAAATTGGATGGATATCATGGAAATATTATTTGGAAACAAGCAGGTAATTCTTTTCAAATATCGTTATGGGGACCATTAGGGCTTGGCATGCTGAGTATAAATGGTTCCAGCGAAGATATTGAGATAACCAACGTAAATGGCCAAATCATTGCATTAAAGAATGTCGAGAATGAATTGCAACATTTTATAGGGTCAATAATACCAATCTCTAGTATTCAATATTGGCTTTTAGGTATTCCTAATCCCAATTTTCCATCTAAGATAGAATCGAGGGATAATTCGATGGTAATAGATTTTAAGCAATCAGGATGGGTAATAGAGGCGTCTGATTTTAAAAGAAATATAGAATTTTTATTACCACATAAAATTTTTTTATCAAATATAGATACTGACGTTAGAGTAGCAGTTGAAAATTGGGAAATTTTTTAATCAAAATATTAAAATAAAGAAGACTGTTTGACACCCGTTAAATCGAACTTCACAATTGATTGAGATACAAAAATTACTTAAAAAGTATAAATAATATAATATGGGGTGTAGCCAAGTGGTAAGGCAACGGGTTTTGATCCCGTCATGCGCAGGTTCGAATCCTGCCACCCCAGCCATTAGTTAATCAAATCATATATAATGGCAGCCAAAGACATAAAAACGGAGGGTTTTTTGTGGATTTAGCAACGATGGCGGTTTTTTCTGGGAATGCACATCCCAAGCTGGCCAAAGATATCGCAAAAGTCTTGCGTTTGCCTTTAGCTAAAGCGCAAGTTGGTAGATTTAGTGATGGCGAATTTAATATAGAGATCTTAGAAAATATTAGAGGACGTGAGACTTTTATTATTCAATCTACTTGTCCGCCTGCAGCTGAGAATCTTATGGAATTACTAGTTATGGCCGATGCTTGTCGTCGTGCATCGGCAGCTCAAATTACTGCAGTAATACCATATTTTGGTTTTGCTAGGCAAGATCGCCGTCCACGTGCTTCGAGAGTTCCCATAACTGCAAAACTTGTTGCAAAAATGATTGCAGCTTCTGGAATTGATCGTGTACTAACCATTGATTTACATGCCGATCAAATTCAAGGCTTTTTCGATATTGCCGTAGATAATGTTTATGCTTCTCCTGTTTTATTAGGCGATGTTTGGAAGCAAAAGTATCAAGATATGGTTGTAGTTTCGCCAGATGTTGGCGGAGTAATCAGAGGGCGTGCATTAGCAAAGAGGCTAGATAACGCTGATCTTGTGATCATAGATAAGCGAAGATCAAAAGCAAATCAATCTCAAGTGATGAATATTATTGGTGATGTTGAAAATAAAAATTGTGTAATGATTGATGATATGGTCGATACAGCCGGCACGTTGTGCAAGGCAGCCGACAAACTGAAAGAGTGTGGCGCTAAAACGGTTCATGCTTACATTACACACGCAGTTTTATCAGGATCTTCCCTTAAACGGATTAAGAAATCTCAGATTGATGAAATAGTTGTCACCGATACAATACCCCTCAAGAAAGAAGCAAAGGAATGTAAAAAGATAAGGCAATTATCAACTGCCGAGTTACTTGCTGAAACAATGAGAAGAATTACTGATGAAGAATCTGTTAGTTCTTTGTATGTTGACTAGCAAATGATTTTTNTTTTTTTTTAGGTAATTTAACTCTTTGGTTTGAAAAAGATTGTCTTTGCGTTATGATTCGATGCCTTGTTTAGTATGGTCGCGTATTAAATAAGGAGAAAAATCAAAATAAATCAATTAGATAAGGAGAGCCTAAATGGCAGAAGAGTTCAATCTGATTGCAGAAATGCGAGACGATCAAGGGAAAGGTGCGAGCCGCCGCTTGCGTAAGAAAGGAAAAGTTCCTGCTGTTATATATGGTGCCGGTCGAAAGCCTCGATCTATTATGTTTGATCATAATAAAGTCATTAAGGAATTGGAAAGCGAATCATTCTATTCAAGTGTCTTAAATGTACAAGTTGGCGAAAAGAGTCGGGCTGTCATTGTAAAAGACATACAAAGACATCCATCAAAAAAAATTATAATGCATATAGATCTTCAACGTATCGTTGAAGATGAGAAAATTCGCATGCAAGTGCCTATACACTTCATTGGTGAAGATGAAGCTATAGGAGTGAAACAAGGGGGCGGCACAGTAACTCGTCTTATGACAGAAATTGAGATTATCTGCCTTCCAAAAGATTTACCTGAATATTTCGAAGTTGATATTTCAAATCTTGATCTTGATGAAATGCTTTATGTTTCAAATATTCCTATTACTGAGGGAGTGGAGTTACCTGAAGCTACTCTAGAACTCAATCAAGCAATTGTTTCAATCCATGTTATTCATGAAGAAATTATTGAAGAGGAGCCTGTTGAGGGTGAGGATGAAATTGAAGGTGATATTGAAGGTGAAGATCTTGATGAAGATGAAAAAGCTTCTGACACAGAAGATGATAAAGATACCGAGGCTTCAGATAAGGAAACAAAAGACGAAAAAAATAAGAAGGAATGAGCCGGTTTAAATCACCATCCATAATGAAAAATACTATTTCAGTTATTGCTGGTCTCGGAAATCCAGAGGAATGTCATCGACAGACACTTCATAATAGTGGTTTTTGGTTTGTCGATGAAATCGCTCAACAATATGAAGGAATCTTTAAATACGAAAAACGTTTTAATGCTGATGTCTGTAAAATAAATATCTCAAATTACGAACTCAGATTAGTTAAACCACAAACCTATATGAATGCTAGCGGGTATTCAGTTCAATCTATACTTAATTATTATAAATTGTCGCCAGAACAATTGTTGGTTGCTCATGATGAAATTGATCTTTCTCCAGATAAAATTAGATTTAAAATAGGCGGTGGGGATGGTGGTCACAATGGTTTGAGGGATATTATCAAACTTTGTGGACCTGATTTTATTAGATTAAGAATAGGTGTTGGTCATCCAGGTAACAAGGATGAAGTTACTAAATATGTTCTTAGGAAGGCCCCGAGCGATATCAAANCAGAGATACGAAAAAATATTGATAGGGCAGTCAGCATTATTCCTGTACTTATCGACAAAGANCTCAGTTATGCTATGAAAGCTCTGCATACCGGGGAAATAATAAANNATAAATGACTATAAAATGNGGCATTGTAGGNTTACCAAACGTAGGTAAATCAACATTATTTAATTCGTTAACAGCNTCTGCCGTTCCTTCAGAAAATTACCCTTTTTGCACTATTGATCCAAATTTTGGNGTCGTATTTGTTCCAGATCCACGTCTTAATCATCTAGCGAAGATCGTTAATCCAAAAAAGATTATTCCAACCACTGTGGAATTCGTTGATATCGCTGGATTAGTATCAGGAGCATCTAAAGGTGANGGCTTAGGAAATCAATTTTTAGGAAATATTCGNCAAACTAATGCAATCGTCCATATCGTTAGGTGTTTTGATAATAAAGATATTTTCCATGTTAACNGCGCTATCAGTCCATTGNANGATATAGAGACCATTAATACAGAGTTGNCGCTTGCGGATNTAGAAACAGTTGAAAAACAATTAAATAAGTCAGAAAAAGATGCAAAAACAAATAAGAAAGAAGCCATTTTTAAACGTGATGTTTTGTTGAAATCAATGTTACATCTTGATGCAGGCAACCAAATGCGTTCACTTATACTAAATAATCANGAACAAGANATTTTACNTGAATTGCAACTTTTAACCCTAAAGCCTGTTATGTATATAGCAAATGTTGATGAATACGATAATGATAGCCAACATCTTAAAGATGTATATGCATACGCACANNCAAATAACTCAGAAATGGTGGCTGTATGCGCNGCTCTTGAATCTGAAATTTGTCAATTAAAGGATGAAGATAAGAATGAATTTTTGTCTGATGTAGGCTTATCAGAACCAGGTTTACACCGGGTTATTCGGTGTGCATACAAACTTTTAGGTTTGCTTACATTTTTTACCGTTAGATCTAGCGAAGTTCGTGCATGGACAATAACAACTGGTTCTNTAGCACCNGATGCAGCCTCAGAGATTCATACAGATATTGAGANAGGATTCATCAGNGCTGAGGTAATTTCGTATGAAGATTTTATNNNTAGAAANGGTGAATTAGGGGCAAAAGAAGCTGGAAAATTAAGAATCGAAGGAAAAGAGTATGTAGTGCAAGAAGGCGATGTTATGCATTTTCGTTTTAATGTGTGATATTTTATTTTATTAAGTAATTTTTTAATTCATATAGTTTTAAACTTTTATGATGATACGTTTGTCCTTAATTTTTTTACTGAATATTATTCCTTTTGCTTTTTCGGAAGAAATTCCAATCGAATTTTTAAATCAAATGNGCATCGATAGCGGCAATAAATTATTTCGTCTTCACTGTGCCCGTTGTCATGGAATATCCGGAGAAGGAGGAGAAGGGTCAAATTTGGNAAGCACATCTCTAAGATACGCAAAGGATGATTTGGNTTTTTTTGAAATAATAAGAGAAGGATTACCGGGTACTGGGATGCCAGGTATCAGGGCTTTAACTGATGATCAGCGATGGAAAATTACAAGTTACNTTCGATCATTAAACCAAATTTCAGATGTTAAAATGCCAGGANATCCAATTCTTGGTCGAGAAATATATAACAAAGCAGCTTGTTCAGCTTGTCATATAATATCTGGTGATGGAATTGGTTTTGGACCAGAATTAACAACTATCGGCNATCAGCGTGGCTTGGATTATTTACGCGANTCGATTGAGTTACCTTCAATAGCTCAGCCCACAATAGGGGGCCGAGCTAATTATCTGACAGTTCGTATCAAATCCAATAATACTATTTTGGAAGGAATTAGACTTAATGAAGATACTTTTTCTATACTGATTAGAGATTTAAGTGGGAAGATTCATTCTTTTCAGAAAAGAGAAGTGCAAAATATCGAAAAAATCTTTTCNCATAGTTTGATGCCAAATTATATGATTACCCTCTCAAAAAAAGATCGCTATGATCTTATTTCTTATTTGATGAGTTTACGGAGTGAAGTATGAGAAAAATATTTTTGATGGTTTTATTTTTTTATATAAATACNATTTCATCCGCTGAAGTTTCTTTNGAGCAGTTGTTAAACGCCTCAAAAGACNCTGAAAACTGGCTGACATATTCAGGCACCTATAGATCAGAAAGATTTGCATTACAAGACCAAATAAATATTTCAAACGTGAATCAATTAAAAACTATCTGGGCCTATCAAATGCAACCCTCAAAATTATCAGGTTCTGGGCTAGTTGAAACTACACCTATTGTGGCTAATGAAATTATGTATATAACNGAACCACCAAGCACGGTAACCGCTTTAGATGTAAAATCCGGCAAAAGATTATGGACCTGGTCTCCTGANATTTCTGAAAANGTTCTTAATATAGGTTTTCCTCGCGTTAATCGGGGAGTAGCCNTCCTTGATGATGCTGTTTTTGTCGGGACGCTTGATGCNCATCTTGTTGCATTAGATGCAGCNAGTGGAGCAAAAAGATGGGATGTTGAAGTTGCTGATAATAGTATCGGATTTTCTTTAACCCTTGCACCTCTTGCCATTGATGGGAAAATTATTGTTGGTGTAAGTGGCGCCGAAGCTGGTGTCAGGGGGTTTGTTGATGCTTACGATTCGGCAACTGGAGATCTTTTATGGCGTTTTTATACAATTCCTGAACCCGGTGAACCTGGTAGCGAAACATGGCAAGGAGAAGCCTGGAGAACAGGAGGTGGATCTACTTGGTTAACTGGTTCATACGATCACGAGTTGAATCTTCTGTATTGGACTGTCGGCAATCCAGCTCCAGATTGGAATGGAGATCTTCGGCCAGGAGATAATTTATATTCATGTTCCATTATTGCCCTTGATCCAGAAACGGGAGAGCTACAATGGCATTTTCAATTTACTCCTCATGATACTCACGACTGGGATGCTAACCAGATACCAATTCTTATAGATGCAGAACTTAATGGCAAGGAACGTCAGTTAGTTGCTCTCGCAAATCGTAACGCTTTTTATTATTTACTGGATAGGAAAACAGGAGAATTTCTTCACGCCAATGCCTATTCAAAACAAACATGGGCAGCAGGTATTGATGAAAGCGGCCGACCCATTGTTTTGCCTAACACCGAGCCGACCGAAGAAGGTAATTTGATCTGGCCTAGCCTACAGGGGGCAACNAATTGGTTTAGNCCATCTTATAGTCCCCTTACGAAACAATTTTTTGTTGCAGTAAGATTATTGTCTGCAATTTATTATAAAGCAGAAGCTGAATATNTNCCTGGGCAGCCTTTCTTGGGAGGTGGCGAACAGGCTCTAAGGGGAGATCAAGCGGCGGGAGTGATCCGCGCTTTAGATGTTACTTCTGGAAAACTTGAATGGGAATTTGATCTTCATTCCCCTCCATGGGCGGGAGTTATGGCTACGGCTGGCGGNNTTGTTTTCGGAGGAGATAATGAGGGTAANTTTTTNGCTCTTAATATGAGTNACGGTGAGCCATTATGGAATTTTCAAACAGGAGCGGCGATAAGAACTAATCCCATGTCTTTTTCCGTTAATGGTAAACAACGAATTGCTATTACTGGCGGTAGAACCTTGTATATTTTTGGGCTGGAAGAATAATCTGATAATCTTGACATAAAGACATGACAAACGGACAATTCTACNCCCATCTGCTTGATTAGAAGTTTATAAATGGTGATGTAGCTCAGTTGGTTAGAGCATCGCACTCATAACGCGAAGGTCGGTGGTTCAAGTCCACCCATCACCACCAAATTTTTTTATAGTTATATGAGTTTTTATTGGAAAACTACATTTTGTCTATTAGTTTATAGAACATGATTCCCAGTGAGACAAGAGGTTTCCTCAAGGTGTAGGTACCTGGAATAGCGATTGGTTTTATATTGTTAAAAAGATCAAATCTTTCCATTGTTCCCGTGATCGTTTCAGCGATTATCTTGCCAGCAAGATGGGTCATATTTACCCCATGACCGGAATAACCTTGGCTGTAAAAAATATTTGGAGCTAATTTCCCCAATTGTGGAACGCGGTTAATAGTCACACCAATAGTACCTCTCCAAGCAAAATCAACTCTTACATCAGCTAATTTTGGGTAAATTTTAGATAATTTTTTGCGGAGTTGCTTTTCTATGTACTCTTTATCATCGCTAAAATACTTGATCCTTGACCCAAATAATAAGCGTTTATCTGCGGTAAGTCTAAAATATTCAAGAACATAATTGGGGTCACAGACAGCAAGATCTTTTGGATTAATTTCTTCGATAATATTTTCTGGAAGAGGCTCCGTTGCAATGATAAAACTATTGACTGGTATAATGTAATTTCTTAATTTGGGATCCAATTGGTGATAGGCATTTCCTGCAATTAATATAATATCAGCAGTAATAGATCCATTTTCTGTTACAACAGTGGCCCTTTTATTTTTCTTAATTTCTAGTACAGGTGATTGCTCATAGATTTTAGTACCAAGAGATTCTGCAGCTTTAGCCTCACCAATACAAAGATTTAGAGAATGTACATGCCCATTACCCTGATTCAAAAAGCTTCCGATGTATGCATTCGTGCCTATCAAATCCTTTGTTTCTTGATGTGTCAGTATTTTTGTTTGATGAGGAAAATTATATTTTTCCATTAGTTCTTTTTCTTGGTAAAAATCTTTTATATGCCTATTTTTTAAGGCAACATCCAAATAACCCCATTTTAGATCACAGTTTATTGAATATTTTTTTACACGTTTTTTAATAATGTCATTGCCTTCCCATCGCATATTCCAAATTACGGATTCAAATTCTTCTCCGTATTTCTTGAACATTTCTTCTTCACCTGAGAACCCTCCAATGATTTGCCCTCCATTGCGTCCAGATGCACCCCAGCCAACTCTATTGGCTTCTATTAAAGATACATCGTATCCTCGTTCAGCAAGACTTAAACTTGCTGCAACACCGGTAAATCCTGCACCAATCACGCATACGTCTGCTTTTTTACTTCCTTCTAATGGAGGATAGTTTGTTTTTGAATTAACCGAAGCGGCATAATATGAATTGATATGTTCAAGTGGTTCCATTATTGGGAATTTCCAAAAACGTTATTTAATACTTCTCTTACTATTACTCTCATTTCACTGGCATCATGCCCATCGTTCTTTTTATATCCTGTCCATACAGCAACTATATCTCGGGTTGGATTAATTAATAGACCTTGGCCGGCCCAGCCACCTTTAAAAAAGTCATCATTTTCATAGACTGCATCCCATTGATAGACATTGTGTTTTACATCACTAACATTAAGAGGGGAAATAGCCATTATTCCAGGAACAGCTTCCGCGGATGCTGGTACCCCTTGAAAATTAACTTTAGAGTAAAGATTTTGCATTAGCTTAGGATTACCCCCATTGAGAATGAGATCAATATGACTATTCGAAATAATTTGTTTATCACTTACGGTTTGGTAGCTAGGTGTAAATAATAAGCCTAACCTAACCATATCTCTCATTTTTGCTAGAAAACCCCCATGAGTAATAGCTATTCCATAGCGAGGAGCAATGTAAGAAGCATCAGATTCTGCACCGATGTGGTACCAAACTTCTTTACTTAAAGCGTCTTGGAAAGGCATATTAGTAATCTCTTCAACCAGCCAACCCAGTACGAATGTATCTAGTCCTGAGTATGAAAATATTTCACCTTGAGGCACTTCTCTATCAATTTTCGTATTTATTACAAAATCATAAGGATTATCTTCTGCAGCTTCGGTCCTAAATCCATCGCCAATTGACATTGAATAGAGATAGTAACAGGACTCAAACGTTTCATAATTATCAGAACAATCAAGGCCGGAAGCCATATCTAAAATATTTCTTATTGTAATGCCAGCATAACTAGAATCACTTAATTCTTTGATGTATGAGTCTATTGTTCGACTAACATCCACTTCTCCACGTTCTTCTAGGATTCGCAAAACTGTAGCTGGCAAAATTTTAGATACTGACCAGTAAATCGGTTTTTCATGTTCTTGCATTCTAGGATAGCTCTCAAAAACAATCTTACCTTTATGTGCGATTACAACCCCCATTACAGTGGATTGATCGCTTTCAATAAAAGACTCGAATGTCATTGATCCATTTGGTGTATTGATCTGGGAAATATTGATTTCATTCATCAAATTTTTTTCTAAAGGCTTCACTGGCCCATTTCTATATACATTAACTGTTGGGAAAATTTGATGAAGGTTTTTGTTATTCCATTTCATATCTTCGCCGCTAACTGTCCACCAAATATTATCCTTTGGAAGTTTTCTTAATTGGCCTTGGATTTCTTCAACTGCCGATGAAGATATAAATTCATTTTTTGAATAGGATATGTTTTGATCGCTATTCGATGCAGCATTTTTTTGCTGCTGACAAGCCACAAGAAACATTGTGAATGTTATTACAGAGATGATAATTTTATATTTGGGCATAATTTTCCCTAGATATTTTTGTAATTACGATTAGATGATTATTTTATGATTCAACTTAAAAATATACTAGTTTATAAACTAATTATTATTAGACTATATAAGAACTTTTACTTGGTCTCTAGTATGATAAAAAAAACGCTCTAAGTAGGTGTACCTTTGAAACAAAGAGAAGCTAATAAAACAGATAATAAAGTCCGTGTTGTCTTTATGCCTTCTGGAAAAAGGGGGCATTTTCTGAAGGGAATGTCTGTGCTTAATGCTGCCCGCAATTTGGGTGTTGACATTGATTCTGTTTGCGGCGGTAGGGCAATTTGTGGCAGATGTCAGATAACTATTCCGGAAGGAGATTTCGCAAAACATAATATTCGATCAAGTAGCTTAAATGTATCGAAAATAAGTAAAGCAGAAAAAGAATTTAACAAAAGAATAGGGCTTCTAACAGGTAATCGTTTGGGTTGTCAGGCCACCCTGAAAGAAAATGTGGTTATCGATGTCCCTATAAGCTCTCAAGTTCATCATCAAGTAATAAGAAAGCCTCACGAATCTCACGATATTGATATTAACCCAATTATTCGTGCCTATTATGTTGAGGTGGAGCAACCAGACATGCATAAAGGTGAAGGAGACCTATGCCGTCTACTTCAAGCATTGGAAAACGAATGGGGATTACAAAACCTAGTCTGTAAGTTACATGTCATGCAGGCCTTACAAACTTCTTTGAGAGAAAGTGATTGGGCAGTAACGGTTGCTGTTCGTAAAGATTCTGAAATTATTGCTATTTGGCCTGGATTTAAGGAATCTTTATGGGGGATTGCTGTTGATGTTGGTTCAACGACTATAGCAGGACATCTTTGTGATCTTAAAACTGGAGAAGTTCTTGCTAGCGCGGGTCTTATGAATCCGCAAATTCGGTATGGCGAAGATTTAATGAGCCGCGTTTCATACATTATGATGAATGATAAGGGTGAGCTTGATTTAATCCGGGTAGTTCGCGAGGCAATTAATGACATTATCAGAGATCTCATTAAAAAAGCCGGTGGTCATCTTACAGATATTGTTGAAATGACTTTGGTTGGAAATCCCATTATGCACCACCTTGTTCTTGGTATAAATCCTGTTGAATTAGGAACAGCGCCGTTTGCACTAGCAGTTGATAGCAGTGTTGAAATTTTAGCAAGTGATGTTGATTTATTAATTCATCCAGGAGGGTATATTTACGCTTTACCCTGTATTGCTGGACATGTTGGGGCAGATGCATCAGCGGTTTTATTAGCTGAAGAACCTTACAACTCTAATAAAGTATCATTGATTGTTGACGTTGGAACTAATGCCGAGATTCTGCTCGGCAATTCTAAGCATATTCTCGCAGCTTCGAGCCCGACTGGGCCGGCATTTGAAGGAGCACAAATTAGCTCCGGTCAGCGAGCTGCACCGGGAGCTATTGAAAGAGTTCGAATTGATAAAAAAACTCTCGAACCGAAATTTAAAGTAATCGGTTGTGATTTGTGGTCGGATCATCCAGATTTTCTTAGTAATATACCGAAAGGTGGTGTTACCGGGATTTGTGGTTCAGGAATAATCGAGGTTGTTGCCGAACTTTTTCTTGCAGGAGTGGTTGATCAAGAAGGCAGGATTGTTAGTGGTGATAATAAAAAGTCAAAACGTATTCTTAAGGATGATAGAACTTTCTCCTATCTTTTATATAAAGGTTCACAATCGATAAAAATTACACAAAATGATATTCGTGCCATACAACTTGCAAAGGCAGCTCTTTACGCTGGCGTTAAGTTATTAATGAAGAGATTGGGAGTAGAAAAAGTTGATCGGATTCGATTAGCTGGGGCATTTGGATCCCACATAGATGTTAAGTACGCTATGGTGTTAGGTTTAATACCTGATTGCGATATTAAAAATGTTTCTTCTGCCGGAAATGCTGCAGGGACGGGCGCGAGAGTAACACTACTTAATCGATCTTCTAGAAATCAAATAGAGGATCAGGTCAGAAAAGTTGAGAAAATAGAAACAGCAGTTGCTGATGATTTTCAGCAACAATTTGTAGATGCTATGTCAATTCCTCATAGTAAAGATTCTTTCCATAATCTTGCTAAAGAAATTGATTTGCCGCCAATACAAAAGAAACAAAAAATAGTGAGAAAGAGAAATAGAAAACGTAGTAAAAATAAAGAATAGTTTGGAAGGGATAGATGAAATTAGATAATAATGAAGGAAGTATTATGAAAATAAGGTTTGATGATCGTGTTGCTATAGTTACTGGCGCAGGGCAAGGTCTAGGTAGGAGTCATGCAATCTCTCTTGCAAAAAGGGGGGCGAAGGTTATTGTTAATGATCTTGGAGCGTCTGGCGGAGAATCTGTTAATGCAGAGAAAGTTGCTGAAGAAATTCGCAAGAATGGAGGCGAAGCTATCGCAAATGGTGCTAATGTTTCAAATTTTGATGAAATTCAGAATATGGTGTCCCAGGCAATGGATGCGTGGGGGAGAGTAGATATTCTTGTTAACAACGCCGGAATACTTCGTGATCGTACTTTTCTAAAGATGTCTACTGATGATATGAGGCAAGTCATTGATGTACATCTAATGGGCTCTATGTACTGCACTAAGGCAGTTTGGGAGATTATGCGCGAACAATCATATGGGCGAATAGTTTTTACCACCTCCAGTACAGGTCTTTACGGTAATTTTGGTCAAACTAATTACGGTGCTGCAAAAATGGCTATGGTAGGCATGATGAACACTCTCCATCTAGAGGGTATAAAGTATGATATTCGAGTTAATTGCCTAGCTCCTGCAGCAGGTACAGCTATGACGGAGGGGTTATTCCCAGAACCAATTTTTGATTTATTGTCTCCAGAATCAGTTAGCCCTGGCGTTGTCTTTCTTTCGAGTAGTGATGCCCCTAGTAGAATAGTTCTGGCTGCAGGAGGGGGGAGTTTTGCAGTCTTCAAAGGTTTTGAGACCGAAGGCATTAATTTACACCCAGATAGCCTTAATCCTGAAGGTGTTGCTAAAAATTGGCACGCAATTAGCAGCGAAGAGGGTATGAATGAATTACAAACTGGAGCGGAACAGACCGAGAAGTTTGCTAGACAGGCAGTGAAAAATTTAGGGATAAAATTGTGATAAATAGAAAATTCGTTGTAACCCATTGGGTATTGCTTATAAATAGAAAAGTTGAGGAATAATTATGCGTGAGGTAGTAATAGTTGATAGTGTAAGAACTGGATTAGCAAAATCTTTCAGAGGTGGTTTTAACCAAACTCGAGCTGACGATATGACAGCTCATATCATTGACGCCTTAATGGACAGAAATCCAGGAGTAGATCCTCAAATTGTTGAGGACGTTATTCTAGGATGTGGCTACCCCGAGGGAGCTCAAGGAAATAATATTGCCAGAACTTCAGCAGTTTTATCAAAACTTCCTATTCAAACCGGAGGTACTACCGTGAATAGGTATTGTTCATCAGGGTTGCAAACGATTGCTATGGCTGCAACCCAAATCCAGAGTGGTTTTACTGACTGCGTTATAGCCGGGGGCGTGGAATCCATTAGCACTTCTCATGGGCACATCAATACATACATGTTTGAAAATGAAAAAATAGCGAAGGAAGTCCCAGGAATTTACCATGCCATGGGCACCACTGCTGAGACCGTTGCCAAAAGATACAATATAAGTCGGAAAAATCAGGATGAGTATGCTTTATCTAGTCAATTAAGATGTGCAGAAGCTCAGAATCAAGGTTTATTTGACGATGAGATTATTCCTATGAATACAATGATGAAAGTTGTTAATAAAGAAACAGGTGAAGAATCTGAAGTAGAAACGGTTGTTGATAAGGACAATTGCAATCGGCCAGATACGACTATAGAGGGTCTTGCAGGATTAAATCCTGTTTTTGATCCTGAAGGCGGCTCTGTTACCGCTGGAAATTCTTCACAACTCTCAGATGGAGCGTCTGTCACGATGTTGATGAGTGAGGATAAAGCGAATGTACTGGGTCTTGAGTCTTTAGCTTATTTTAGAGGGTTTACAGTATCGGGTTGCGAACCCGATGAAATGGGTATTGGTCCCGTTTTTGCTATTCCAAAACTCTTAAAAATAGCCGGTTTAGAAGTCGATGACATAGATCTTTGGGAACTGAATGAAGCCTTTGCTTCTCAAGTTGTTTATATACGAGATCAACTTAATCTGCCAACTGAGAAATTAAATGTTAACGGTGGCTCAATTGCAATTGGCCATCCTTTTGGTATGACTGGATCTAGACAAGTAGGTCATTTAACTCGCGAACTCAAACGTAGAAAAATCAGATACGGAGTCGTAACCATGTGTGTAGGCGGAGGTATGGGGGCAGCTTCATTATTTGAGGTTGTCTAAACTTAATCAGTTAATTAATTGTAGGTGTGTGCAATGCGAGCCCTAGTTTGTAAACAATTTGGTTTACCCAGAGATCTTTCCATAGAAACTATGGATGACCCTATTCCTGGAAAAGGGGAAATACTTGTTGATGTAAAAGCTGCCGGGATTAATTTCCCAGATATTCTGGTGATTGCAGGGCAATATCAAGTAAAAGCGGAACTTCCATTTATTCCTGGTAATGAAGCTGCCGGTATCGTTGAAGCTATAGGGGAGGGTGTCTCTCGCTATAAACCAGGAGATAAAGTGATATTTACCTCGATCGGTGGAGCTTTCGCTGAAAAATGTTTATCGGATGAATCTCGCATAATCCCATTGATACCGGAGCTTGATTTTGCTCAGGGCGCTGGATTTATGGTGACTTATAATACGAGTTATCACGCATTTCAACAATGCGCTGATCTTAAAGAAGGTGAAACTGTTTTGGTGTTAGGGGCGGCTGGAGGAGTAGGGATTACTGCTGTGGAAATAGCTAAAGCAAAGGGTGCACGCGTGATAGCTGCAGCCAGTACTGATGAGAAGCTTGATTTTGCATGTTTCGCTGGTGCAGATGAAACTATTAATTATTCCAATGTTTCTCTCAATAAAGCAGTTAAAGAATTGACCGAAGGTAAAGGCGTAGATGTTGTTTATGATCCGGTAGGTGGTGATCTCGCACAAGAAGCTTTACGGGCAACTGCATGGCACGGTCGTTATCTCGTGATTGGGTTTGCTTGTGGCGATATACCAAAGTTTCCTGCCAATATAGTCTTACTTAAAGAAGCCAGTATTCAAGGAGTATGGTATGGCACATGGGCCGCTAGAAATCCTAAAATCCATACTCAAAACATCAAGGAACTTACCCAATTAATTATTGATGGAAAGTTACAACCAAGAGTGACCGAACAATATTCCTTGGAGGATTATATCAAAGCTTTTTCTGCTATTATTGAACGTCGCGCTCAAGGCAAAGTTGTGCTGTCATTTGATTAAAGACAGTGGCTATCTTATGCAAGCGCCTCCATCCATGACGAGCGTAGTTCCTGTAGTGTAGGCCGCATTATCAGAGACCAAATATAGAACACCTGCTACCATATCATTTGGTTGACCAACCCGGCCAGCAGGAATCTTTGAAAGCCATTTTTGGATGGATGGATTTTCGACAAGCGCTTTTGCAAAACGAGTATCAATAACGCCAGGTAAAATTGCATTAACCCTAATACCCTGTTTTCCATATTCATTTGCAAATGATTTGGTAACACTGACGAGCCCTGCTTTTGTCATCGCATATACAGCTTGACCTGGCGCTGGTCTTAATGCCGCTATTGATGCAACATTAACAATCGATCCTCCCCCTGATTCAGTCATCAAAGGAATAGCTTCGCTCATAAAAAAGTATGGACCTTGTAAATTTACTTCCACTGTTTTATTAAAAGCTTCTATTGGATTTTCTGCAGCGGGACCATAATATGGATTAGTTGCTGCATTATTGATGAGAATATCAAGCTGACCAAACTTATCTCGTATTAAAGATATGAGATTTTTTATATCATTTATTTTTCCTGCATGACAAACGATAGCATGGGCTTTACCACCATTTTTTATGATTTCATCAGCAACATTCTGAATAGTTTCTTGCTTTCTGCCTGTAATGATTAGTTGAGCACCACAATCTGCAATACCTTTGGCAATCGCTTCTCCGATCCCACGTGAAGCTCCATTTATGAGAGCAACTTTTTTTTCAAAATTCAATGTATACATGACAATCCTCTATTACTGATTGTTTTATAACTCATAGTTATAATATATAGCTAGAATACCATTTGTAATAACGCATAGGGTAAACTTATAAATGAATTTTGAAAATAATGATTTTGAAAGGGAGATATTATGAAAATTGTTGTTCCAGTTGATCAGCTAAAAGATTATGTAGGAAAGCATATCGGATATTCAGATTGGTTTTTAATCGATCAAGAAAGGATTGATCATTTTGCAGAAACTACAATTGATCATCAATGGATTCATGTTGATGTTGACAAAGCAGCTAAAGGTCCCTTTAAGGCTCCTATTGCCCATGGATTCTTAACATTATCTCTTTTGACATACCTTACCGAAACTTGCGGAGTATTACCTGAGGGTGCGGTCATGGGTATCAATTATGGATTTGATAAAGTTCGCTTTCTTAAACCAGTTCAAGTTGGTAAGAAAATTAGAACTGGCGTTAAACCCATAAGTATTACCGAAAGAAATCCTGGTCAGTGGCTCATTAAGTCCGAAGTTACGGTTGAGATAGAAAGTGAAGAGAAACCTGCTTTGGTCGCAGAATGGCTAGGTTTAGTTGTTACGGGTTAAGGTTAGTTAAATCCAAAATGAAAAGTATATATAGAGGGTAGCAACTAACCCAAGTATGATTATCGTTGCGACTACATCTTTTGTATTCCAACTTGATCGTATAACCTCATGATCGATTGTGGAAAAAGTCAGACCATGAATTTTTTGTTGATCAGGTGGGTTTGTTTTATAAGAAACTAAAATAATAATTACGACCGAAATCAAAAATAGAACGCCTGAGAAATAGAGGAAGTTAAAATCACCAATCATTGAAAGGATAGCGGGATTTGATATTTTTTCTGCACCAAAGAAAGCCTGAATTACAAGCTTTAGCATTCCTAAGATAAAAC
>PBBK01000006.1 GCA_002717685.1 Gammaproteobacteria bacterium
CAATATCAAATGGTTCAAGTGTTATCATCAATTATAAATCTCCAATAAAAAAACCCTGCTCCAGATTAAGGGAGCAGGGTTTTCAACAGTAATATTTTTAGCTACGCGTCAGTAAGCTACCCACTCCTTTCTAGATAGCCATTGCCAACTCAGATTTATTCTTTCGCGTATATTCATAAAGAAAGATTATCCCCACAGTTTGTTAATAGGTCAACCCCACAAACTGTAGAGTGTCGGTAATAACAAGGAAAAACCTAACCACATAATAATTGTTAAAGGTATCCCGATTCTCAAAAAGTCCGAAAATTTATAACCGCCAGCACTAAAAATAAGTAAATTTGTTTTATAACTAAAAGGGGTTGCAAAACTCATATTTGCACCGAACAAAACAGCAAGTATGAAAGGCTCGGGATCTACATTTAATTGTTGAGCTACTGAAACAGCAATAGGTGCCCCAATCACAGCCGCAGCATTATTAGAAACTATATTGGTTAAAATAGACATAATTAACATTAAAGCGCTTAACATAATCGGGATTGAAAAATTAGACACTGATAGTACGAATAAGTCAGCCAAATAATTTACCATGCCTGTTACTATTAAAGCTTTTCCAAGCGCGAGACTAACTACTACAATCATTATTACTCTCGCAGACAAAGCCTTAAAAGCATCACTCCATGTCAAACATCCCAATACTAACATCATGCCAACCCCAATAATTGAACTAATTGAAATAGGCATAATGCCAAATGCAGCTGCAAGAATTACTAAACTTATGATTGTTATTGCTCGTTTTGCTTTGTGTGTATGAGGTAATTGTTTTGCCCCATCAAGCACCAACATGGATTCATTGTTCTTTAGATTCTCAATTGAATCGCTACTACCTTGAATTAAAAGGACATCGCCAGCTCTTAATCGTATCGAATGTAAATCCTTCTTAGTGTTAGAAGTGGTTGAGCGTGCACGGTGGATGGCTAGCGGAATAAGCCCAAAGGATGAGGAAAAACGTATAGATGATAAGCTTTTAAGATGTAATGGAGATCCTCTGGTTACAACAACTTCTGCTAGCTGCTGCCCCTCAGCCACCAAGGGGTTGGTAGAATCGACCGGGTGTTCGTTATCGGCAACATTATATAATGTTGCTCCAAGTTCTTGTTCATAATGCTTTAGATTTTCAACCGAATCTTGGACAAATAAGCGATCTCCGGGCAATAATTTTACTTCAGGAAATTTAGCTAAAAATAAATCTTCGCCACGTTGAATTTTTTCTATGCGCATCTCGTTGTTCGTTTTTTCTAAAACTTCTGATAATGAGCAATTGGCGGCAAAACTATTGTCACCTACATAAAGTTGAGCGCTAAATAATCTAGGCGAGGTATCTGACATTGGTGGAATTCGGTCAGGCAAAAATTTTGGCGCAATAACACTTAAAAAAATGAGAGCAATTCCACCAATAATTGTTACTGGCAACATAAAGTCAAACATGGAAAAATTATGTACATTTAAATCCTGAGCAATACCAACAATGAGTAGATTTGTCGATGTGCCGATTGTGGTAGACATACCACCAATAATAGTTGCAAACCCCATTGGCATCATGATCCTCGAAACTGGAAACTTAACTCGCAAAGATACGCTTACCAAGATAGGCAATAAAAGAACCACTATGGGCGTATTATTCATAAATGCGCTTAGGATAGCTGCAACAAAAAGAGTTAAGATCAAAGCTATTAATGGCCTAGATGACCAAGCATTAGTAAGTTGAGACGCTAGGGGATTAAGCGCGCCAGTAACTTCTATGCCTTTACCGACGATCATAAGTGCACAAATCGTAATTAAAGCTTCATTGCCAAATCCCGCAAAAAAAACTATCGGATTTAATAAAACACCATCACTAAGTAAATAGGGGAAAAATTGAAATCCAGAAACAAGCGCTATCAATACAACTAAACAGGATGTTTCGAGAGGAATTTTATCTTGAGCAAAAAGAACCAAAGCTATAACTGTTAATATCAAAACAGCAATGCCGTGTTCATTTGGTATTATCATTAACTATGCCTCCCCAGAGTTATTTGGCTATTATATCTCTTTATTCGGTTTTTTCTTAAAGCTTAAAAACTGTATCATTAATTAATATCACTAAATATAAAAAGATGTGNAATTTTTTTNATATTATNTTCAAACAAAGNANGTCANNAAAAAAGATAATAACTACNNACTAAACAGATGAAAGCAGCTTTCCTTGATTTTGCCACCTTTGGCGCCAAAACTCTTGATCTGACGCCCCTTTACATGCGTTTGCCAGAATTGCAAATGTTTGATGACACGNCANCNTCNNTGACTGCCTCAAGAATCCAGAACTTAGAATACGTGCTCACCAACAAAGTAAANCTCACTAAAAAAGCTCTTCAAGGTGCAAAAAACCTTTGTTTTATTGGTTTAACAGCTACTGGCANCGATAATGTTGATATTGCTACAGCTAAGTCGTTAGGTATTCGTGTATGCAATATTCGGGCATATTGCACCCGCTCAGTAGTTGAACATATTTTTGGAGTACTTATAAACTTGTCACATAACCTAAATCTCCACAACAAAGCAGTTAAAAAAGGAGAATGGCAAAAATCTAACAATTTCTGCATGCTTGAATANCCGATCGATGAATTATCAAATATGACAATGGGTATTATTGGTTATGGAGAATTGGGANAAAATGTTGCAAATATGGCAAAACACTTTGGAATGAAAGTGATTATTGCGAAACGAAAGGGAAGAAANAAANCCACAAGAAAAGAGCATGTAACTCTTAGAGATTTATTAAAAAATTCAGATGTAATATCTCTTCATTGCCCGCTAACTGATGAAACCTCAAATCTTATTGGAGCAGATGAGNTGAAGCTTATGAAGTCAAATGCCATTCTTATTAATACTGCGCGCGGAGGATTANTTGATTCATATGCACTAGTAGATGCCTTATCAAATAAAACAATCAAAGCTGCAGCAATTGATGTGTTACCGCAAGAACCGCCTATTGAAGGAAACCCATTACTTGATTACAGTGATAATAATCTCATAGTCACTCCACATATTGCATGGGGAACAAAAGAAGCCAGGCAAAATGCCATNAACGAACTTGCTGAAAATATTGGCGCTTTTCAGAACGGGAAAATTAAAAATAAAGTGGTATAAATTTTTGACCTTTATCAAAATCGAATAACCAAATAGCTGTTTTCTTTTATTTTCGGCGTCTTCTTTTACGATTTACTTTGCTTTTAGGAACATAATTTTGATCAAGANATTGCTTAACTAAAGAAATATTTCCCTCNGTCATNTCNCCTAAGGATTCCACTATCTCATTTAAATCTTNTNGGTNTTTTGGTTGNTGNNATTTTAAAGCNGTGTNCATTGCCTCGACATGTTCTTTTTTTGTGCCACAACACCCNCCAATAATAGTGGCNCCGATATCTTTAGCATAACAAGCATATTTGGCCATCATCTCCGGNGAACCNTTGTATTNAATTTNNCCATCAATGAACTNAGGTANTCCNCAATTTGCTTTTGCNANGATATGCNTGGATTGGTCGTTNCTTGCTTGTGAGAAACAAATGNTGGANCCTATTAGCTCTGACANNCCANTACCGCAATTNGCACCATANCCANNAACCTCTGGATAATTGTCTTCAACTAAAGCNACTAACTCTTTTGGTTCGNGACCCATCATAGATTTACCATGAGTATCAAAACTGTATGAACAAAAAATTGGNANCTGAGTTGGAATCGCCGCAATAATAGCGCATTGCATTTCAAGCTGNGATGANANAGNTTCAATCCAAATTAAATCAACNCCNCCATCTCTTAGAGCNATAGCTTGCTCAGAAAAAGCACTAATAGCTGAATCTTTTTCCAATGNNCCTAANGGNTTCATAATTTCCCCAGTNGGGCCAATTGATCCTGCTATTANAATTTCTCTTNCACACCCNCTNNTAGCTGAATAAGCTANCTGAGNAGCTTCATAATTAAGCTTAGAAACCATATTCTCNGCTTTATGNAAGCNTAACCTGTATTGATTAGCNCCGAAGGTATTGGTTAATATGATGTCAGATCCTGCTTCNATAAAACCNCGATGATTCNTTAAAACNCGATCAGGATGCTCNATATTCCANAATTCTGGNGNATGNCCTGATTCAAGGCCCATTAAGAATAAATTGGTTCCTGTTGCTCCATCAGCAAGCAAATAACCTTTNGNAGACATCAAATCATTAATCTTTTTCATAAAAAAACCCGATAAGCTCACGCTCATCGAGTANAAACGTTCGCTTTTTAGCAAATTTATTTAGCGCCTGCAATATACACAAATCNGCGCCCTGCAAAGTAGATCTCAATAATACAAAGAACCACCACTGCAAACAGTCTATATTCNNAAATAAATAACATCAAGAATTATTACTTTAAAGACTNATATGATCNTGCNNGNTTAAATTTANTAAGGGNCTTGGCGTAAANTATGNAAAGGNGAAACAGTAATCGCTTTTTTGGTAGCTAATAATCCACTCAAAGAAACTAAAAATATACCGCTAAGAAGACCGTACACCCAGATCACTAGACTGAATTCATAATCAATTTCGAAAAAATAAACAGATATTAGCCAAGCTAAAATTGATGCTCCNCANGCAGCAAGAANCCCTGCCACAAAACCAAGNGCCGTATATTCTGCTAACATACCGAGCATGATAGTCCGGCGATTTAGTCCAAGAGTTTTTAATAATGCNCCTTCAAATCTACGTTCATCNACCGTTGACTCNACTACAGCAAATAAAACTGCGATNCCAGCAGCNAAGGTAAATAAAAATACTACCTGAATAGCCAAGCTAGCCTTATCAATAATATTTTTTACTTGTTGCAAAATAGAATTTAAATCAATAATTGAAACAGTGGGATAATTACGAGTGATATCATGCAGAACTGATTTTTGATGCTCTTCGACTCGTGTGCTTGCTACATATGTCCTGGGAAAATCATCCAATGCACCAGGGGTTAGTACCATAAAAAAATTTGGTTGAAACGAATCCCAATTAATTTCCCTCATATTTGAAACAATGGTTTCAATTTCAAGACCTGCAATAACAAAATTTAATTGGTCACCAATATCAACCCCCATTTCCATAGCAGCCTCTTCTTCTAATGAAACTAGAGGTACGCCGGAATAATTTTTTGNCCACCATTCCCCTTTAACTAAGTGGTTGGAGGAGCTTAATTCCGTAGCCCAAGTTAAATTAGCTTCACGATTTGCCATCCATCGTCCCTCTTCATCCGGAAATTTGTACGTTTTTACATCTTGATTATTAATTTTTGTCATGCGTGCCCTTACCAAGGGAACGAATGTTAGCGCCTCAAGGTTGGCGTTAAGTAAAAGATTATTAATCAACTGCCTTTGATCTCNTTGAACATTTATTAAAAAATAATTGGGGGCATCCTCATCAAGTGTTTTCTGCCATCCNNTAATTAGATCTGTGCGAACAAATGTTAATAATAAAAGGACAGTCAACCCCAATCCAAAAGCAACAATTTGTATGACACTTTTACTNCCTTTCTTTGAGATGTTAGCTAGCCCGTAACGCCATGCAGCGCCTGCCTGGCCGCGAAGTTTACCCATTAACATTACTAAACCAAGGCCGATCAAATAAAGGCTCCCAGATACAACTAAAAGTCCCGTAAAAACAGTTATTANCATCCAGCCATCTTCCAAAATGTAGTACAAAAGAAAACCTAGAGTTAAGAGTGAACATCCAGAAATAAAAAAAACTGACAACGATGGTGGTGTAATATCGTTGCGCAGTACTCGTAAAGGTGAAGTATTACGTAACTGAATCAACGAAGGAAGTGTAAATCCCGATAGCAAGATTATGGCAGCACCACTACCAAGTAAAATTGGTTTTAAACTGGGATTTGGTAGCTGAGTAGCAAAAAGATCGCCAACTATTTGAATAAGAATTTTTTCAATGGCAAACCCCATAGCGCTACCAAAAATCACGCCTAAGAGNCCAACCAAAAAAATATGAATACAAGTAATACTAATCACAAAACTCTGTCTAGCGCCTAGGCTTTTCATGAGAGCTACCATGTCCATTCGGCGATATGCAAATTGNCGTGATGCCATGGCAATTGCCACGGCGCTCAGAAGAAGACTGATAACAGCTGTCAGAGATAGGAATCGTTGTGCTCGGTCAGCAGTGTTTTGAGTTCGCTCCAAACTTTCTTCACGATTGCGAATACGTGTTGATTCAGGCATTGTCGGGGCAATGATATTATAAAATTTATCGAGAGAATCCTCTTCTCCAGCAACTAAAAAAGCATTTCTCACACGACTGCCTTCTACCACAAGACCGGTACTAGGAATGTCTTTTATGTTTACCAACAAAGAAGGNGCAAGAGAAGAAAAACCAATTGATTGATCTGGTCTATATTTTAAAACTGCACTTATTGTAAGATCAGTTTGTCCAACCGAGATATTATCTCCAATATTTACATTAAGGCGAGAAATGAGCGTTCCATCGACCCATACCTTTCCTTGTTCAGGTATGCCTTCAATTTCAAATTCATTAGCATACAACTCTTTTGCAATACGGATTTTTCCTCTTAATGGATAATTCTGAGTAACGGCCTTTATTGTGGCCAGTGCACTTTGATTTTCATTAAAAACTACACTTGGAAACGTTTGGGTTTCAGCAGTTTTAAGGTCATATCTTTTAGCTGTATCTTCCCAAAACTGAGGAATGGGATCAGGTGTACGAAGACGGATATCGGCCGCAAGAATTTCATTGGCCTGTCTATCGACTGATTGACTCATTCGATCTGTTAGAAATCCTACTGACGTTAGTGCCGCAACAGCAAGAGTAATGGAAACCAGTAATATTATTATCTCGGTAGATTTTATTTGGCGAAAAAAAATCCGTAATGCATATGAAAATATATTCATTATGTTATTGATTGACTAGAAACTAAATTACCTGCATTAAGACTAATTTCTCTATTACACCTTGCAGCAATGGATTGATTATGAGTTACGAGAATCAATGTAGTTGTTGAATTCAAATTTAATTCAAACAGTATGTCAATAATTGATGACCCTGTGGCCGTATCTAAATTACCAGTGGGTTCATCCGCGAATAGCAGTGAGGGTTCAGTAGAAAATGCTCTCGCTATTGCAACACGTTGTTTCTCACCTCCAGACAATTGTGACGGATAATGCAGTCGCCTTTCAATAAGACCCACTTTTTGAAGTACCTCCATTGCACGTTCCCGCGGTAAAGGATGTTTATTCAACTCAAGAGGAAGCATTATATTTTCTAAGGCATTCAAAGAAGCAACCAAATGAAAAGATTGAAAAACAAAACCAACGCTTTTTGCGCGTACGCCTGCACGGCCATCTTCATCTAAAACGGTCAAATCATTGTCATTAAGAAATATTCTTCCGGAAGTTGGAATATCTAGCCCTGCAAGCAAGCCCAATAACGTTGATTTCCCGGCCCCAGATGGCCCTGTAATAGAAACTGATTCTCCTCTTTGGATGACGAAAGATATATCAGAAAGTATGGTCAAATCACCCGCTGGACTGGTAACCTGTTTAGTTACCGATTCAGCAACTAGGATTTTGTTATTAAATGACATGAGAGCTCTATTTACCCTATTGATATTGTTCTTGGTTAATAATATTAGCGCCTATGATACCCCAGTCATATTAGTTTTTGGAGATAGTCTAAGCGCTGGTTATGGGATTGATATAGAAGACTCATGGCCAACATTGTTACAAAAACAACTCGATAATGAAGACTATGAATACCAAGTAATTAATACCAGTATAAGTGGAGAAACTACCGAAGGGGGCATTAACCGAATAGAAATTGCACTGAAAACTTTCAATCCAGAATTACTAATACTTGAATTGGGCGGCAATGATGGATTAAGAGGGTTTCCTCCGAAACTTATAAAAGCAAATCTTGAAAGAATCATAAATACTTGCAAAAATAATGGTACAAACGTTGTATTACTCGGAATCCGTATTCCAATGAACTATGGTCAAAGATACACGAGAACATTCGAAAAAATCTATCGTGAAATTGCACATGAATTATCAGTTCCATGGATAGCATTTTTCATGGATGGGGTCGCTCAAAATAGTAACTTAATGCAAAATGATGGTATACATCCTAATGCGGCTGCTCAGCCTAAGTTACTCGAGAATATCTGGCCAGCTATCCAAAGTATAATCAATAAAGAAAAAACACTTACTACCCAATTAAGAGAATAAAAAATGGAAAAACCATGGCTCAACTCATACCCTGAAGGAGTTCCCGAAGCAATTTCAACTCCTGATTACCTATCAATTACCCAAATGATTGACGCTTGTCTAATTAAATATGCAGACCGTAAAGCATATTCCAATATGGGCTCTTCCATTACATTTAAGGAACTTGACAAACTTTCTATGCAATTCGCATGTTACCTACAAAAAACTTTAGGACTAACAAAAGGGGAGCGGGTAGCGATCATGTTGCCAAATATTATTCAATACCCCATAGCAATGTGTGGAATTTTAAGGGCTGGATTAGTAGTGGTAAATGTTAATCCACTCTACACACCTCGGGAATTAAAGCATCAACTGTCTGATTCTGGAGCGACATGCATCATTATTCTAGATAATTTTGCAGCTACACTTGAAGAAATAATTAGTGATACGAACGTTAATCACATTGTTCTAACCGGTGTTGGGGATATGTTAGATTTTCCAAAAAATTTCATTGTTAATTTTGTTTTGCGATACATCAAAAAAGTTGTGCCTCGTTATTCTTTCTCAAACTCTATTTCCTTTAAAGAGTCCTTAATAAAAGGAAATAATTTAGAACTTGAAACCATCAATATTGGTTATGGTGATATNGCTTTCTTGCAATATACCGGTGGAACAACAGGGCTTTCCAAAGGAGCCATGATTAGCCATCGGAATATGTTATTTAATATTNACCAGTCAAAAGCATGGCAGGCTGGTGCATTTGATGATGACGATATCATAATTGCTATCACTGCCTTACCTCTGTACCACATCTTCTCNCTTCAAAGTAACTGTTTAGCAATGATGCTAGATGGGGGNGANAATATTCTTATTACAAATCCACGAGATTTTCCTGGTTTTGTTAAAGAATTATCAAAACATAAATTTGTTTATATTACTGGCGTTAACACNCTTTTTGCATCANTACTCAANACGCCTGGATTTGAAGATCTAGATTTTAGTGCACTTCGACTATCAATTGGAGGAGGCATGGCGATCCAAGAAGCGGTTTCTAAAAAATGGGAAAAAATTACTGGCCAACCGATAATTCAAGCTTATGGCCTAACGGAAACNTCTCCNGCTGCGGTTGTAAATCCTTTGGAAGCAGAAACATTCACNGGCTCTATTGGNCTGCCAATATCATCAACGGAAATTCGGATTTGNGATGATAATGGCAATGATATTGAACTGGGTAAACCNGGCGANATATGTATTCGAGGGCCNCAGGTCATGGTCGGATACTGGAATAACCCNGAAGAAACAAAAAAAGTAATGTTTGATGATGGCTGGTTTCGAACNGGTGATATCGGTCGCATGGATGAAAAAGGATTTGTTTTTATTGAGGACCGNAAAAAAGATATGATTATTGTTTCGGGTTTTAACGTGTTTCCAAATGAAATTGAAGGTGTNGTTGCNAATATGGAAGGGATTCTAGAAACAGCAGCAATTGGAATGCCTTCTGAGAAATCTGGTGAAGCAATAAAGCTTTTTGTTGTNAGAAANAACGAATCTATCACCGAAGAAGACATTATCAATTACTGCAGGAAAAACCTTACGCCATATAAAATCCCCAAGAAAATAGTTTTCAAACAAGAATTACCNAAAACAAATGTAGGAAAGATTTTAAGNAGAGCTCTAAGAGATAGTTGAATANAAAACAACCTAAAGTTGACTCCTCCAAAGTTTCGCCATTACGTGCATGGTGGAGCGTTTCACTCCTGGCCGGAGTTGGATTCATAGATCTCGCCGATCGTGGCCTGGACACGTCAATTCCAGAGAAAACCTGAGCCGCTCAACAGTCAGAATTTTAAAAACAATCAGCGATCGATGCTTGAATTGCTTCTGCGGATTCTCGAGGATTATTAGCATCACGAATAGGTCGGCCTACCACAATATAATCTGCGCCATTTTTGAATGCCTGGGTCACAGTGACAACTCTTTTTTGATCTTCGCTGGGTTTATTATCAACGGGCCTTATNCCTGGNGTGATAACTAACAGTTTATTATCAATTTGCTCACGGAGCTTAGCAACTTCCATACCAGATGAAATNACCCCATCACAACCTGCCTCCAATGCTCTTCGGGCACGTGAAAGCACTAAATCTCCTACATCACAATCAAAACCTAAATCATCGAGATCACCCCGATCTAAACTTGTCAAAGCAGTTACAGCAAGAACCTTAAGGTGATCNCCCTTATTCTCAGCAGCAGCTTCCATGATTGACTGATTGCCATGNACNGTNACAAAGCTGGCGCCTCTATTTTTCAGTCGATGTACTGCAGCACCTACCGTTGNAGGAATATCAAAGAACTTTAAATCAGCAAACACTTTTTTTTCTTTGGATAACATCCAATCNANAAGANCGAAATAATCTCCCGTCATCATAAGTTCTAAACCAAGTTTATAAAAACTGACCGCATCCCCTAATTCTTCGACAATTTTTCGAGCCTGCTCGCAATCAGATACNTCCATTGCGAAAATCAGTCGATCATTTGAGGAAATTAACTTGTTCACTTTGTACTAGACCCCGTTCAAGACGATACATTNATGTGTTATCAATTCTAATAAAATTTATTTATATCTATGCTAATCGTTTATGCTCANGAATAGCAAACCGATCAGTCATCCCCGAAATATAGTCCGCTACTATTCTTGCCTTATTTTTATATTTACACATTAACGCTTTTTGATAAAACTCTTCAGACATTTTTTNGGGCTGCTCCATATATTGTTGAAAAAGTAGTTCAATCACTGCCTTTGCCTGACTGGTCATTTCTAAAACTTTCTCATGCCGATACAGATTCTTCATTAGGAAGCTCTTAAGCTCAATATGCTGCTCTAGCATTACATCACTAAAGNCAACAATCGGAGATGAATGCTTCCTTACAGCATCAATTGAATCTAAATTTAATTCTTTGAGTCGGTTGTTAGTTGTATTTATTAAGTCATTAACCTGTGCATTAATCATACGTCTAATTGTTTCATATCTTAATTGACGGTTTTCGATTTTACTGTATTGCTTTAGTGTTTCTTCGTAATACTTCTGAAATAATTGTTGTTCTCGCAATTGGTCGATAGAGATAAAGCCAGAGCGTAAACCATCATCAACATCATGATTATTGTATGCTATTGCATCAGCAATATTTGCCACTTGAGCCTCGAGACTAAACTGTTCTCCTTTTAAAAATCTTTCTCCAACATCTCCTAATTCTCTCGCATTCTTGATTGAACAATGTTTAAGGATTCCTTCTCTAGTTTCAAAAGAAAGATTAAGCCCTGAAAACTCTGCATATTTGACTTCGAGTTCATCAACAACTCTCAGAGATTGAAGATTATGTTCAAATCCTCCGTGCTCATTCATACAATCATTCAGTGAATCCTGGCCGGCATGGCCAAATGGAGTATGTCCCAGATCATGCGATAAAGCGATGGCTTCAACGAGTGTTTCATTTAAATAAAGAGCGCGTGCAATAGTTCGAGCGATCTGAGTCACTTCCAGCGAATGGGTTAAACGTGTTCTATACAAATCGCCTTCGTGATTAACAAACACTTGTGTCTTATAAACAAGTCTACGAAAAGCTGTTGAATGAATTACTCTATCTCTATCTCTTTGATATTCAGTTCGATATTCAGGTTTAGGTTCTTGATATCTTCGGCCGCGAGATAAAGCGTCATGAGCTGCAAAAGGAGCTAATTGATGAGAATTCAAAGTGGAATTAGGTATCTGAATAATTCAATACCTCCATAACTGAGGCATCAGATACAGCTTCATCAATATAACTTTCGCCTATTGATTTAAGAAGAATAAAACGTAGTTTTTTAGCTTGTATTTTTTTATCTAGCTTCATAGCTTCAAATAATTTTTCGGCTTGAATTTCCGTTTGAGTTGTTGGTAATCCCACAGATGTCANTAAATTTTTCAAACGTGCCAGATCCTCATTGCTNAGNGCNCTGAGTCTTGCAGCCATTAGCATGCCCGCNGCAATAGCCTCGCCATGGAGCCATTGNCCATAACCTAAGCATTTTTCAATCGCATGACCAAAAGTATGCCCAAAATTAAGCAGTGATCTCACACCCGTGTCATATTCGTCTCGACTAATAATTGATGCTTTGATTTTGCAAGACCTTGTAATTGCTTCTATCAATTTTTCGGCATTTTTTTTCAAAAGATTGTCAATATTTTCTTCCAACCATGAGAAATATTTCGCATCAGCAATAGCGCCATGTTTAATGATTTCTGAAAAACCACCTCGGAAGTGACGATCAGGCAATGTCTCCAAAAAAGCAATATCAATAAGGACCATCTTAGGTTGATGAAATGCCCCGATTAAATTTTTTCCTCCTTCATGATTAACTCCAGTTTTTCCGCCAACTGAAGCATCAACTTGAGAAAGCAAAGTTGTAGGGACTTGGATAAAGGAAAGACCTCGCATGTAACAAGCCGCTGAAAAACCAGCAATATCGCCTATTACTCCACCTCCCAAAGCAATAATAGTTGTGTCACGATTAGCCCCGCACTCAACGAGCTTATCTAAAACAATTTGGACGCTTTGTATGGTTTTATACTCTTCCCCGTCAGGTAAAATTACCGTATTTATGACTTTATCTTCTATATTGCCCAAAAATAGTTTCAAATATATCGGGGCTATCGTTTCGTTAGTAACAATCATACAATCATGACCATCTATGTACGACGATAGCTTGTATCTATTCGATAAATATCCATCTCCAACTATGATTGGATAACTTTTTTCGCCTAAATCAACTTCAATTGTTTGCAGGTTCGTCACCTTATATCCTTTATAAAACTATTTTTTAAAAATTATACGAGCTTCCTAAATATTACCGCAAAAAAATAGGAATATTCACTTCAATGTATCAAAAATTTCTTTCGCAATACTATTAATATGCCGGCCATTAGTTGTAATAACACTTTCTGCAATTTCACGGTAAAGTGGATCTCTGACTTCCATTAAATCTTTAAGAATTTTTTCCGGATCTTTATTGGTTAACAGGGGTCTTTCACGGCCTTTTTTTACACGTTCTACTTGTTTTTTTACGTTGGTATATAAATATATTACGTATCCTCTAGAGCTTAAATTTTTTCGGTTTTCAACATCCATAATTGCTCCACCGCCAGTTGCAAGCACCACGCCTTTTCTAGATGAAATTTCATCAATTATCTTTTTTTCTCGACGCCTAAATCCTTCCTCGCCTTCCTTTTCAAAAATATAAGCTATATCTACACCAGTACGAGCTTCTATCTCTGTGTCACTATCAACAAAATCAAGTTTGATGAGTTTAGCTAAATGACGACCAACAGAAGTTTTTCCAGCTCCCATTGGGCCAATTAAAAAATAGTTTCCTTGATAATTCATCTAAATATAAAAATTTGTATAATCTAACGGTTAGAGATTGAAAAAAATTGTTAAGTAAATACCGAACATTTAGAATCTTATATACACTTTTGTAATTAAAATGCTATAGAACAAATCAGTTATGTGCAATTTTGACCAAAAACTATTTTAGTTTAAAAATATATAACAAAAAAGTTTTATATAAACTTAAAACAATTTTGTATGGTAGGTTAAGTTTTTCATTATGTTTGAATACGAAAAAAATAATAAAATAAAATGGCAATCAAGAGTCGTGCTCTTTTTCGGATTAAGCATAGCCTCAATAATTACTTTATTAATGGTAATTTTTTCCGCCTATTTCTTTGTAGAACCCAGTTTACCTAATGCGGAGAGAATTAGAGAAATTCCTTTAGAAACGCCTCTAAGAATTTATAGTAGAGACGGAAGGCTTATAGACGAAGTTGGTGTTCGAAAGCGAATTAACATCTCCTATGAAGACATGCCTCAACACCTTATCAATGCTTTCGTGGCTGCTGAAGACCAACGTTTCTTTGATCATTCTGGAATAGATTATAGAGGCATCCTTAGAGCAGCGTTTCGCATGATTTCTACTGGCCGTATTAGCGGAGGTGGTAGTACGCTCACTCAACAACTTGCTCGTGAATATTTCTTAAACCGTAAAGTTATGTTCACACGAAAAGTTCTTGAAGTATTTCTCGCCTACAAGATCGAACAAGAATTTACAAAAAAGGAAATAATGACGTTCTATGCAAACAAAGTATATTTTGGCCAACGAGCATACGGCGTAGCAGCAGCTGCGCAAGTTTTTTTTGGTAAAAATATACAAGATATAAGCCTTTCTGAAGCAGCAACTCTGGCTGGTGTTTTACCAGCTCCATCGAATTACAATCCTGTTCGTAACTCTACGCTTGCACGTATTAGACGCGGTTATGTTCTGAATAGGATGTATGACCTTAATTTTATAGATGAAGAATCTTACAAAGCCTCAAAAGACTCGCCACTAATATCAAAGCTCCATGGAACATCTAATGAATTATCAGCTCCATATGTAGCAGAAATGGTACGCATTGAAATGATTAATAAATACGGGGGAAATGTCACAAGAGAAGGTTTTAAAGTTTTTACCACTATAGATTCTGATATCCAAAGAGATTCAAACTACGGCCTACAAAAAGGATTACTTGAGTATACTCAGCGTCATGGTTATCGCGGTCCAATAGGAAAAATAGAAAACTCAGTAAACAATTTACAACAATTGTCTTTAACAGATCTTCTGCTTGAAATGGAAAGATACCCTAATCCTAATGTATTAGAAGTCGCCGTAGTCACGAAATTAAATCCTGATAATTCTGCTAATATTATTTTACGCTCCGGAGAACAATCATCATTGTTATGGAATACTATTCGTTGGGCAAAACCATACATAGACGGACAAAACACCGGACCTAACCCTAAAACAATAGAAGACGTCCTAACGACAGGCGATGTAATCTATATAATGCCTATAACAATCGGTGGTTATGCTCTTGCGCAGTTACCGATTGCACAAGGTGCAGTGGTATCAATTGACCCATTTGATGGCGCTATAACAAGCCTTTCGGGCGGTTTCGATTATAGCCTTAATAAATTTAACCATGTTACGCAAGGTAGTCGTCAACCTGGATCAGCATTCAAGCCATTTATTTATTCAGCTGCTCTTGAACAAGGAAATACAGCTGCGACAATAATACTTGATGCGCCAGTAGTGCTCCCTTCTTCGGAGTTAGAAAAAAATTGGCGCCCCTCAAATTATACTGGGCGTTTTTATGGGGAACAACGACTAAGGGAGGCTCTCGTGCGTTCTCTAAATCTCGCATCAGTAAGACTTCTACTTGATAATACTGGCATTACAAATGCAATAAATCATATTCAGCCCTTTGGATTTAAAAAAGATTCCCTACCCTTAAATGGTGGTCTTGCATTGGGAGCTGGAAGTGCAACGCCTCTGGATATGGCACAAGCATATGCTGTTTTCGCTAATGGGGGATATATCGTTAAACCCCATATTATAGATCATATTAGAACTATAGATGATGAAGTCATATATCGTAATGATGCTCCTGTAGTTTGTCGAAAATGCGAATTGACTCCAGATCATAAAAAAATATTAGAATCTGAAATGGATAAAAATTCATTCATTCAGGATAGTGATGAAAAAATGTACATTTCACTAAGTAAAATGTCTGAAGTTGCTGAAACTTATCAGCCAGATGCTAATCAAGCTCCAGAACTATTTCAAGATATTAAGTTAGCTAAGCGAATTATTTCTGAACAAAATGCTTTCCTTATGAGAGACATAATGCGTGATGTTATTAGACGAGGAACTGGCGTTCGTGCTTGGCGCGTCCTTGGAAGAGAACGAAACTTATCTGGAAAAACTGGCACAACAAACGATAGGCGTGATACATGGTTTGCTGGTTTTAGCGGAAATATATCTGCTGTGGTTTGGGTTGGTAATGATGATAATAAACCGCTTGGCTCTGGCGAACAAGGATCTAGAACAGCTTTGCCAATCTGGATTGAGGCAGTACGTAATGCCTGGAACGGTACAAGTGATTACCAGTTACCTATGCCGAAAGGAATGATTTCAGTGAGTATTTCACGAATTACAGGATGCCCGGCTGATGCTTCAACAGATATTAAGGACATTATTTTTGAAATATTCCGAGAAGATCACCTGCCTACCTGCGAGGATAGGGAAGAACTAAGGGATATTTTCAGTACCAAAATTTCCCATTGAAAATTTCTCTACACTCGTTCATCGAGCATTACAAAATCACGTTTTTTTGGNCCCGTATAAAGTTGCCGTGGTCTGCTTATTCGAACATGACCATCTTTCATCATTTCTTTCCAGTGTGCAGCCCAACCAACTGTTCTAGCGATGGCAAACATAACTGTAAGCATAGATGCGGGAATCCCTAGAGCTCGGTATATAATACCCGAATAAAAATCAACATTAGGATACAAATTTTTTTCAATAAAATATTCATCTTTTAGTGCCACTTCTTCAAGCTCTAAAGCAAGCTCAAATAGTGGTGCATTTTTATTATCATTTTTTTGTAGTAATTGATGGCACATTTCACGGATTATCTTAGCCCTCGGATCAAAATTCTTATATACGCGGTGCCCAAAACCCATTAGTCGAAATGCATCATCTTTGTCTTTGGCTTTAGCTATATATTTTTTAATATTTGCCGAATGACCTATTTCCTCAAGCATCTTCAGTACCGCCTCATTTGCTCCTCCATGAGCAGGGCCCCAGAGTGCTGATATTCCAGCAGCAATAGCCGAATATGGATTCGTGCCAGAGCTGCCTGCCATACGAACAGTTGATGTAGAACAATTCTGTTCATGATCTGCATGAAGAATAAACAAAAGATCGAGTGCTTTAGCTGCTAATGGATCTATTGTAGATGGTTTATCAGAAAGTGAAAAAAACATATGCAAAACATTTTCACAATAGCCTAGAGACATGTTTGGTTGAACAAAAGATTCTTCTTTAGTTATCTTGTAAGCAGCAGCTGCAATGGTCGGTATTTTTGCAACGATACGATGCACAAAAGTCTCCCCTGCTCTAACATCGTTCGAACCCATGGTGTCATGATAGTGGGAAGACATTGATCCAACTGCTGCTAATAACATCGCCATTGGATGTGCATCGTGGCGAAAACCTTGAAAAAAATCTAACATGCCATTATGTAACATCTTGTGCTGATTGATAGATAATGTAAATTCTTCAAGAAGCTGTTTTGTTGGTAATTCTCCATTCAACAAAAGATAGGCAACTTCAAGAAAGTTCGAGTGCTCTGCAAGTTGTTTAACAGGATATCCGCGATATAAAAGAATGCCTTTTTTTCCATCAACAAATGTGATTTTACTATTGCAACTGCCGGTGGAAACATATCCGGGGTCATAAGTAAATATACCCTTTTGATTATAAAGTTGACTGATATCAAGTCCCATAGGGCCTAAAGAACCTTCATATAGTGGTAATTCAATTTCCTCTTCGCTATCTGGAGTTGTTAGNNAACACACTTTTTCAGTCATTTTGCANCCTTANNTTTTTNNTTCANNCCTTAATAAAATTNNATTATGTCTTAATGTTTTACTNAGAAGCNCAAATGATNGTCTTATTATNANATGNNANAANNTCATTAAACCAACCATCAACAAGTAATTGTTGAAGTTACAAATCTAGTTCATTCCATATTTGCGACGGAATTTGTCTACCCTTCCAGCGGTATCTAATATTTTTTGTTGCCCTGTGTAAAAAGGATGGCATTGCGAACATACTTCAATTGTAAGATCTTCTTTAAGAGTTGAACGAGTAGTAAACTCGTTTCCGCAACTACAAGTAACCTTAATTTCATTATAGCTTGGATGGAGGTCTGCTTTCATCGGATATTTACCAATCAAAATAAGTATTAAAGTGTGAAGTAGGATATAGCTAAGTCATGCTTGTCGCAAGCCCTGGATTATAACATTAAAATTATCCACAAAAACTGTGGATAAAGCTGTGGATGAAAATTGAGTGGATACGCTAAGTTGGTAATATTTAAGAGATGTTATTAAACTGTCTATTTTATGCACAAATTTAGAATACTTATATTTTTCAATAAGTTACAAAAATTTATGAATATTTCATGTCTAATTCTATTCTTTTATTAAAAAAATTTTATTAAAAAATCAATTGTGTGTATAAAACTATCCCTGAAGATACAATTATTTAGCGCTTATTTACTGCTCTATAATGCGCTTTATGAAGGCAAAAACACCGCTTGAAGATCATTCAAAAACCTAAATCCTAGGCTAGTCGGTATCCAAAATTTATTCTTGGTTTGTCTAAGCATGCCGCTTTCTCGAGATGACTCTAGAGCATTTTTTACCAACTCATAGGATAATCCTGTTCTTTTTTCAAAATTATTAATTGAAAATCCAGCATTTAATCGTAATGCATTCAACATAAACTCAAAAATGATATTTTCTTGATCTAGCTGATAAGAAATATCTAAAAAACTAATTTTTTTAATATCATTTATGTATGAAAGTGGATTGGAAGGTTTATGATAGCGCCATATACGTTTTGAACTATCAGTCAATTTTCCATGAGCGCCCGCGCCAATACCTATATAATCGCCATAAGACCAATAATTAATATTATGCTTGCATTCATATCCTTTCTTTGAGAATGCTGAAAGCTCGTATTGTTTATAACCGGCTTTTTGAATCTCTTTATTACATTCCCTTTCAATTATATAAGTCTCATCTTCTCCAGGAATATCATCTGGCGGTTTGTTCCAAAACACTGTATTTGGTTCAATTGTTAAATGATAATATGAAACGTGACTTGGATTTAATTGAACGAGTTCGCGAATGTCATAAAGTGCATCTGCAACATTTTGTGAAGGCAAACCAAACATTAGATCAATGTTGATATTATCAAAATCTGCCTTTTTAGCCATTTCAAAAGATGTATATATTTCTTCCGAAGTATGAATTCTACCAAGCTTACTGAGTAATTGGTTATTAAAAGTTTGCCCCCCCAAAGAAAGGCGGTTTATTCCTATATCTTTATACTCATAGAAATTTTGTGATTGTTGATGTCCAGGATTTGCTTCCATAGTAATTTCAACGTTATTAGAAATATCATAAAAATTTCTAATAGTTGTTATTATTTGTTTCATCTGATGAGGAGAAAATAAATTAGGAGTGCCTCCTCCTAAAAAAACTGTCTTCAGCTGTCTTCCTAAAACTCTTTTTGATTCCCTGAAGAGATCATATTTGATTGCTTCTAAATATCTATGTTTTGAGATTTCACCAGAAAATTTATGGGAGTTAAAATCGCAATATGGNCACTTTGAGATGCACCAAGGTAGGTGAATATAGATCGACAGCGGNGGTAATAAATTTAATTTCAATATAACTAGGCCATTACAATAAATTAAATTCTTCAAGCACCATTTTACCTANCAATCTCATAGCTCTACCGCGATGGCTATAGAGACTTTTCTCTGATGTTGATAGTTCAGAAGATGTGCAAGATAAGTTTGGAACGTAAAATATTGGATCATAACCGAAACCAGAATTTCCCATTATTTTTTTTGTAATCTCTCCGCACCAAAATTTTTCCACAATTATGGGCTTTGTATCCTCAGGATTACGCAGAAAAAGAGCCGCGCAACAAAAACTAGCTTTTCGATTATTTTTACCCTCAAGATCCTTAAGTAATTTTTCATTGTTTTCTTTATCCGTTGCTAAGACGCCTGCGTATCTAGCTGAGAAGATNCCAGGAGAGCCATTTAAAACATCTACTATCAATCCTGAATCATCAGCAATTGCAGGCAATCCGGTTTGTATTGAAGCATTACGAGCTTTTAGTAATGCATTTTCAACAAATGTTTTACCTGTTTCTTCTGCTGTTTCTACAAATAGATCGTCCTGATTAATAAATTCTATNTCATAGTTCCGATATATATCTTGTATTTCCAGTAGCTTTCCATTGTTGCTACTTGCCAAAACAATTTTTCTTTTTAAANTTGTCGACAAAATTTAAATCCCAAAATTAACGAGATTATNTAAAACGCTTTCATCTCGAAACTTTTTAAAAAATATGATCATATTTATTTATATGATTCAAGGATTAGAGATTGTTGAAGCAATATTTCTCGTATGCCTTTTCTAGCAAGTTTTANCATAGATTGAAGCTGATTTTGAGAAAAAGAATTATCTTCTGCTGTNCCCTGAATCTCAATAAATTCTTCGTCTTTATTCATGACAACATTCATATCTGTCTGTGCTTTTGAATCTTCAGGATAATCAAGATCTAAAATAACCGTATCATTAAGGATACCTACAGATATTGCGGCAATCTGGTTACGTAAAGGATTAATATTAATTACGTGTGTTTTAAGAAGCTTTTCAACAGCAATTGTTAAAGCTAAAAACCCCCCATTGATGGCAGCTGTTCTCGTTCCGCCATCTGCTTGAAGCACATCACAATCTATAGTAATTGTATGTTCGCCAAGATTTTCTAATTGCATGGCTGCTCTTAGAGAGCGACCAATTAGACGTTGAATTTCCTGTGTTCTCCCGCTTTGTTTCCCGCGAGATGCTTCTCTAATGGATCGAGAGTGTGTTGATCTCGGAAGCATTCCATATTCAGCAGTAACCCATCCTGTTCCTGCTCCGCGTAACCACGGGGGCACTCTATTATCTACGCTGGCTGTACATAATACTTTTGTTCCTTCTGATACAGCAAGCACGCTACCTTCTGCATATTTTGTATAATTAGCCTCAAAATGAAAAGGTCGTAATTCATCTGCTTTCCTTCCATTCAATCGCATATTATATTCCTTAAAAATTTTTGTTATTTTGACTGATTTAAATAGAGCTTTATACAATCAAATAGTTTTTAATATCTTATTGCAATTTAATTATCTAATCTTTAAAAAAANANAGCGAAATACATTATCATTAACATCAGATTACNCAATAAAAACAGAAATATTTAATTTAATCTATTGCTAAAAAATTATTTAGTAATACATGATAGAAATTTATTAAAAATATAAAATAAGCNCCATGGAAAATGACTCTAAACTTTTCGTAATTGCAGCTCCCTCGGGGACTGGAAAAACAACTTTAGTTCAGACATTGCTTAAAAGAAATCCCAATCTCTGCTTCTCTATATCCTATACAACCCGTAAACGCAGAGATAATGAATCCAATGGTAAAGACTATATTTTCATCGACACAGGAGAATTTCAAAAACTCAGAGATGATAACCAATTTCTTGAATCAGCAGTGGTATTTGATAACTATTATGGCACTAGCCGTNTAGAAATTAATAAAAAACTCTCAAAAGGAAAAAATGTGCTTTTAGAAATTGACTGGCAAGGAGCGCAACAAGTTAANCAATCAATGNCTGGCTCGATATTAATTTTCATATTTCCTCCCTCTCTTGAAGAATTAGAAAAACGCCTTCGTAATCGCAAAACAGAAACTGATNTCATTATTGAAAAACGTTTAAAATCTGCATTAAAAGATATGTCGCACTGGGAAGAATTTGATTACTGCATTATAAATGATGATTTAGATAAAACTGTNGAAGAATTAGAATGTATTTTCTCTAATGAAGGCCAGAAAAATAAGNCTGATAATGATTTTCTAAGAAAAAGTATTCGTAATATACTAGTGTAGTATTAGAACAAATAATATAAACTGCTTTACTTGCAACTATATTGAACATTATTGAGGTATTAATTTAGATGGCTAGAATTACGGTTGAAGATTGCGTACAAAATATAAATAGTGTTTTTGAAATGATTCTTGTCGCATCAAAACGTGCACGCCGATTGGAAAATGGTGCGGAACCATTGATTGATCTAGAAAATGATAAACCTACTGTTGTGGCTCTCAGAGAGATTGCCGCTGGCCTCATATCACCAGCTATTCTTGAAGAAATTGATCAGCCAGGTGATCAGGAATTCATATATNCGGATACTGANGAAGAAACAGTNCCTGTAAGTACTATCGTTAAAAAAGACTAATTCAACTTTTACAAATCTTGATACCGCTACAGTCATTAATTGATTGCGATTAGGCATGGATTTCAACAAGATTTTTCAAAAACTATCTGGTGNGAGATTAAGTCACAATAAAGACTTATCTAAGCTCATCAAGAAACTTGAGCTTTATATGCCAGATAATCAAATAGAAATCATTATAAAATCCTATACTTTTGGCGCTAAGGCCCATGAAGGACAAAAACGTATAAGTGGTGAACCATACATTTCTCATCCTCTAGCAGTTGCAGAAATTTTATCTGATATGCATATGGACGGAAGCACAATTGCGGCAGCTATTCTCCATGATGTTATTGAAGATACAAACATAAAAATATCTGGCTTAAAAAAAGAATTTGGCAAGGAAATTTCTAGTTTAGTTGATAGCGTAAGTAAACTAGATCAAATTAATTTCACGAATAAAGCAGAAGCGCAGGCTGANACATTNCGAAAGATGATCTTAGCAATGATNGAGGACANACGTGTCATTCTAATAAAACTTGCTGATCGTTTACATAATATGAGGACGCTCGATGCAATGCCTCGANAAAAAAAGNAAAGGATTGCAAAAGAAACGCTTGATATATATGCGCCAATAGCTAATCGCTTGGGTATTAACCGNATAAAAACTGAACTTGAAGATCTTGGAATTCAACAACTTTACCCTTTTCGTTATAGCGTGATAAATAATGCACTAAAAAAAAGAAAAGGCGGACAAAAACAAATCGTAAAAAAAATATCTTCACAATTCGCAAAAGCACTCAAGGAAGAAAATATTACACATAAGGTAATTGGACGTGAAAAACATATATATAGCATTTATAAAAAAATGTCAGAAAAAAAATGCTCTCTCACTGACTTAGCAGATGTATATGGATTCAGAATTATTGTTGAGAATGTAAATAGCTGCTATCGCACTNTAGGAGCTGTTCATAATATATATAAACCCGTGCCGGGACGATTTAAAGATTACATTGCAATACCGAGAATTAATGGATATCANTCATTGCATACCACCCTGTTTGGGCCGCAAGGCATCCCAATTGAAGTTCAAATTCGTACCACTGATATGAATAAAATAGCAGAATCTGGNGTTGCTGCTCACTGGCAGTACAAAGCTCAAGATAAATCACTATCTATGCATCATCTTAAAACCAGAGAGTGGNTAGCAAATCTTNATGAACTACAAAAATCAGGTAATTCTGAAGAATTTCTTGAGAAAGTTAAAATTGATCTCTACCCTGACAAGATATATGTNTTTACCCCAAAAGGAGATATTATCCCCCTCAGTAGAGGGGCAACNACTGTTGATTTTGCATATGCTGTTCATACTGATGTTGGTAATCGNTGTNTTGANGCTGAGATAGACAGNGCTCCNGNACCTCTGAGCTCNATNCTAAAAAATGGNGAAACAGTAAAAATCATTACCGCTCGCGGAGCAAAACCGAATCCAANCTGGATAAATTTTGTTGTAACTGCAAAAGCACGCTCAGCTATCCATAATTATATGCGTAACATGCGACAAGAAGACTCTATTGATCTCGGAAAACATTTNGTTGATCAATCNTTAAAAGACCTTNATTCTTCGCTCNNAAAAATTGGAAAACTCCGTTTCCGTAGAGCTTTAAAAGATCTTGGTCTTAAAAAATCAAATGANCTNTTTNAACAAATTGGGCTTGGTGAAAGACTTGCCCCGCTCACCGCGCAATATCTAATAGCTACAACAGATAAAAACAAAAATACACCATCAATATCTAACTTGATAATTAGTGGTACAGAAGGAATGTTGATCAGCTATGGTAAATGCTGCTATCCAATTCCTGGAGATAAAGTGATGGGCTATCACAGTTCTGATAGAGGCATTGTTATTCATCGCAATAGTTGTGCAAATTTAAGAAATTTTAGAAAACACCCATCAAAATGGCTAACTGTCAGTTGGGAGGATGATATTGAGCAGGCTTTTTCTAGTCACATTCAAGTAAAAACAATTAATAAAATGGGAGTATTAGCTAAGGTAGCTGCAAAAATAGCAGACTTAAATTCAAATATTGAGTCAATGTTAATCACAAGCCATGAAGAACATTCAAATCTGAGTTTTATTTTATCTGTTCAAAATCGATATCATCTTGCACAAATAATTAAAAAAGTACGTAACATGAGTGATGTTATTCACATTACCAGAGATCAAACACATCATAAAGTTGGAGAAAATCTTGATAAAACAAGCAATATACAGTANCTCTGCCCCTAAGGTCATAGGTACGTATTCTCAAGCAATACAAAGCAATGGATTAGTATTTTTATCTGGACAAATTCCTCTGGATCCAAAATCTAATGAAATAATATCAGGGAATTTTGAAGCTCGTGTACATCAGGTGTTTAAAAATCTTCGAGCTGTGGCAGAAGCATCTGGAGGTGATTTGAATAGAATAGTTAAATTAACTATCTATTTAACTGACCTACAAAATTTTTCGATGGTTAACTCGGTAATGTCTGAGTATTTTGACNAACCATACCCCGCTCGTGCNGCTATCGGTGTAGCTACTTTACCCAAAGAAGCAGATGTTGAAGCTGAAGGCATACTTGCTTTATAAAATGGTTGTTTTTGNTTGAAAGAGCAAGAAAAAAAACTTGGTGCTCCTTTATCAACTTTATCAGGAGTAGGNCCCGCAATTGAAAAAAAACTTCAAAATCTTAATTTATATAGAGTTGAAGATTTATTATTTCTCCTTCCATTAAGATATGAAGATAGNACTTGTATAATTAAATTAAAAGATCTTANTCCTGGTATTCGAAGTCTAGTTACAGGAGAAGTCCTTGATGCCAAGATAGCATTTCGTGGAAGAAGGAACTTAATTGTAAAAATAAGCGATGGTACAGAAGTATTAACACTTCGTTTTTTTTACTTCTCTCGCAAACAATATAAACAATTTGAGNCAGGAACAAATGTAACTTGTTATGGTGAAATCCGTAGGAATAAAAATACACTAGAAATAATCCATCCAGAATATAGAATATTACGGCCTAATCAACGCCCAAGTGTAAGCAAAAGATTAACTCCAATATACCCAACGACTATGGGNATACAACAAGGTCGCTTAAGAAATTTAGTTAATCAGGCAATTACTATAATGCGTAATACATCTCCTGATGACTTATTACCTAAAAAAACTCTTCTAAAACTACAATTACCTTCTCTAGAAGAAGCGTTGCTGTTTTTACACCANCCCCCTGCAAAAACAAATTTAATTGAAATAGAACAAGGAACAAACAAATGTCAATTAAGACTTTCATTTGAAGAATTGCTTGCCCACTATATGAGTCTAAGAAAGATAAGATTGCAATCGAATCATGACAAATCAGATGCACTGATTAATGGCAAAATCAGAATAAAAGATTTTATCAAATCCCTTCCTTTCAAATTAACCAACGCACAAAAAAAAGTTAACCAAGAAATNTTAGGAGATTTATCAAAACCTCATCCAATGATGAGAATGATCCAAGGCGATGTTGGATCTGGAAAAACTATAGTAGCGGCAATAGCTTGTCTTAAAGCGATCAGTAGTGGAAAACAAGTGGCAATCATGGCGCCTACCGANTTACTAGCCGAACAGCATTGGGAAAATTTTTCGCGCTGGTATAAAAATTTTGATATACAACAAGCCTGGTTAAGTGGAAATCAGAGTCAAAGAAATCGCAATGAAGCGCTACAAAATATTGCGAGCGGTAATGCAAAATTAATTATTGGAACTCATGCCTTATTTCAAGAAAAAGTTAATTTTTTTAATTTAGCCTTAATTGTGATCGATGAACAACACCGTTTTGGNGTNGCTCAACGCATGGCTCTAAGAGATAAAGGAATAAAAACATCTGCATATCCACATCAACTGGTAATGACAGCTACGCCCATTCCAAGAACTCTTGCAATGGCAGCTTATGCTGATCTGGATACATCTATAATTGATGAGTTACCTCCTGGTCGGAAACAAATAAAAACAATAGTTTTACCTAATACAAGAAGAAACGAAGTAATAGAAAGAGTTCGGATAATGTGCTCTAAANGACAACAGGCATATTGGGTTTGCCCATTAATAGAAGAATCAGAAAATTTTGATTTTCAATCNGCNGAATCNATTTTTTCCATACTANAATCATCATTACAGGAATTACAAATAGGNCTTATTCATGGACGCATGTTGTCCAGCGNAAAAGAAAAAACAATGCATTCCTTCAAAAATGGTGATATTCATCTGTTAGTTGCTACAACNGTAATAGAGGTTGGNGTTGATGTTCCACAAGCAAATCTTATGATCATAGAAAACAGCGAGCGGATGGGGCTCTCACAATTACATCAATTACGAGGCAGAGTAGGCAGAGGAGGTAGCCAAAGNCATTGTGTTTTATTGTATCGCTCTCCTCTTGGAAACATAGCTCATAGTCGNCTTGAGGTATTACGTCAAAGTAGCGATGGTTTTTTGATAGCACAAAGAGATCTTGAATTACGTGGNCCTGGAGAACTACTTGGTACACGACAAACCGGNTTATTACCTCAATATCGTATTGCTGATCTCNTCCGTGATGCCAAGATAATGCCAGAAGTGCAAAATATTGGNCAACAAATGTTGGAAAATAATCCAGAAAAAGCAGCATTAATTATGTATCGATGGCTTGGCGACTCTGATCGTTATGTAAAAGTTTAAATACCACAATATAATGAATTCTGATCACCGCAAAAAAACAATGTNCTTAAACATCCTAAAAAGACTGAAAAATTATGCAGAATTAATGCGTCTAGATAAACCCATTGGTACTTTTTTATTATTATGGCCAACATTATGGTCTATTTGGTTGGCTAGCGAAGGTCAGCCACAAGCAAAAATTATTATTATTTTTCTACTTGGTGTATTAACTATGAGATCNGCTGGTTGCGTTATAAACGATTTTGCAGATCGAAAGTTTGATCCGTTTGTAGAACGAACAAAAAATCGTCCGCTTGCTCGTGGTGCTGTAAGTGCATTTGAAGCTTTAATGTTATTTACTGGTCTATCACTCATAGGAATCTTTTTAGCANTACAATTGAATTATAAAACNCAGCTATTTGCANTTGCTGGNGGATGTATAACGATTATTTANCCATTTATAAAACGTTTTTTTTCAATNCCACAATTAATATTAGGAATTGCTTTTGGTTGGGCATGCCCAATGGCATTCACTGCGCAGGTTGGTAATGTTACTAAATTGGGGTGGATAGTATTTTCAACCGCAATTATTTGGGCAGTAATATACGATACATTTTATGCTATGTCTGACAGAAAAGATGATCTAAAAATTGGAATAAAATCAACCGCAATTCTTTTTGGTCAGCATGACTTACTAATAATTTTNGGNGCACAGCTACTCATGATTATTAACCTAATATACATTGGAAAAATAGCAGAATTGGGCTATTTGTTTTACATTTCCATAGGAGTAGCGACGATATTTATGATGTATCAACAATGGCTAGCAAGAGATAGGGTAAGTCAAAATTGTTTTGCAGCATTCATGAACAATAACTACGTTGGAATGNCCATATTTATCGGTATTTCTGCAGATTATATGCTAACNCTATAGGCTGAAAAAATTGTGTCTTATAAGCAAAAAAAATATTTTATTGAGCGTGATATAAAACGTCGGTTTGATAATGCTGCTTTTGCATTTAATAAAAATGATTTTATATATCGCCATTGTTCGAATGAATTAATAGAACGGTTAAAACCAATTAGTATCCAGAGTAAAAACATATTGGATTTAGGAAGTGCTACTTGTGTTATGAATAAATATTTCATAAATTCATATAAGGGATGTAATCTCATAAACCTTGATTTATCACACAAAACATTAAAAATAGCGAAGAAAAATCAAAAGTTTTCTTCGAATGTTTTTGGCCTCCAAGCAAATGCATACAAGATCCCTCTTAAAGCCAACAGCATGGATATTGTTTTTTCAAATATGTTATTGCCATGGATTAATGATATAGATGCACTCTTTCATGAGGTCAGAAGAATTCTAAAAAATAATGGCTTATTTATTTTTTCCACTCTTGGNCCAAAAAGCTTTGTGACTCTCACACAAGCATGGGAAAAAGAAGATGAGTATAAACACATAAATCCCTTGTTCCATGCTGACGAAATTACCACTGCACTTCACAAATCAGGGCTACTAGATGCAGTTCTTGATGTGGACTATCTTAATATTACTTACCAAAACATTGCAAAACTATATAGAGATATAACGGCAATGGGAGCACGTAATTGCATGCGGGACAGAGTTCCATCACTAATCGGAAAAAATAAATTTAATCGTGTAATAAATAAGCTTAGAAATAACACGCAAAATCGCATTGAAATAAATTTACAGATTATCTTTGGTCACGCATGGAGTATTGCAAGATCTAACACAAATCAAGAATACTATTTAGATATCAGTCAAATAAAGAAACGGCAATAACCTTCATGGAATACCTAATAAAAAAAATCTTCCATTTTCGTTACATGTCTTTATTACTCTTAAGTGTAACAACAATAGCTTTAGTAGCATTAGGAATATGGCAACTGGATCGAGCAAAACAAAAAGAAANAATTAGTGAACAATTTACACATTCAACATTCAAAAATATTGAAGAGATATCAGAAATTAAAAAATTTAAACCAATTAAAGCTAAAGGGCAGTTTAATAATACTCAACAAATTATAATAGACAATATTGTACNACAAGGGGCAATTGGGCAATTCGTTATTACGCCTTTTGAGTTAGACGAAAAACAACCATTGCTTATGGTAAATCGTGGATGGATAAAAAAACTAAAATCGGTAGACCATGTCACAGATATAACAGTAGATAATTTACGGAGAACAATAAATGGAAGAATAGGCCAACTGCCAAAAATAGGAATACGGAACACTCAAATATTTTCAAATGATAAAAGTTGGCCGCGTATCACGCACTTTCCCACCTTGGATGAAATTTCTATTGAACTCAAAAGAGAAACATTCCCATTTATATTACTACTCTCTTCCGATGATCCTGATGGCTTTAAACGAGAATGGAAACCTATTCANTCTGGACCAAAAACACATTATTTTTATGCGNTCCAATGGTTTCTAATGGCTCTAGTGTTATTAATCATTAGTGTTAAACGAGTAAAAACTATATTCAAATCAAAAAACTTGGAATAATAGTAAAAATATTTATTTTGAACGAAACTTAAATACGCGATTGTTTTATTCTATTAACGAACCTNATAAGATTTTAAAACATATAAAATTCTATAATAGTATTTTTTTTAAGCTGAAGATTTAACTATAAATTATGATAAAAAACCTAGACTGGCGTGATTTTTTAGAAATGACAAAACCTGGAGTAGTCGCTCTACTTATCTTTACNGCAGTGGTAGGAATGTTCCTTGCCACTCCTAATATTCCCAAAATGAGTATATTATGCTTCGCNAGTCTAGGAATTGGGCTTGCGGCTGCATCCGCCGCAGTAATTAATCATATCCTTGATGCCCGTATTGATGCACAAATGTCTCGTACCTTATCAAGGCCCCTNCCTCAAGGAAAGATAACACAAAAGCAAGCATTAATTTTTGCTCTCCTTTTGTGTATATCATCAATGTTAATTTTATGGTTATTAATTAATCCNTTAACAACGATTTTAACTTTCCTATCATTAATTGGTTATGCAATTATTTACACAATCTATCTAAAACGAACAACACCACAGAATATCGTTATCGGTGGTGCAGCTGGAGCAGCGCCTCCCGTACTTGGGTGGGCCGCAGTGACTGGTGAAATTCATAGCAACGCGATGATTCTTTTTCTTATTATCTTTTTATGGACGCCCCCCCACTTTTGGGCGNTAGCAATTGCAAAAAAGGAAGATTATAAAAAAGTTGGATTACCAATGTTACCTATTACTCATGGTAATGCATTTACGCGTCTTTTTATTATCCAATACACCATTTTTCTTGTAGGAGTTACAATACTACCCTATCAAACTGGGATGAGCGGTCTCATTTATCTACTAACTGCTATCACATTAGGATTAATATTTATTTGGTATGCCTTCAAACTCAAAAAAGATAAGGGATTAAAATTACCAATGCGTGTATTTCGCTATTCAATACATTATTTGATGATTCTCTTTGCTGCCCTTCTTATTGATCACTATTTTATAATGCGGCTCAACTTTCCGCTGTAAAGTTTTCATCTTTTAGCCATAAAAATGATTCACTTTTTTTAACTAAAAACTAAAAATGGATATTACCCCCATCCTCGATGATTTAAACAAAAAACAACGGGAAGCAGTTACCGCGCCACCGAATGCACTACTAATACTAGCTGGAGCTGGCAGTGGAAAAACGAGAGTATTAACCCATAGAATCGCATGGCTTATAGATGTGGAAGGTCTCTCACCTCATAATCTACTAGCAGTTACATTTACGAATAAAGCTGCTACTGAAATGAAAAATCGTGTCGAAAATCTTCTAAATACCTCAGTAGATCGCCTATGGATTGGAACTTTTCATGGTCTAGCTCACCGTCTTCTCAGGCGTCACTGGAAGGAAGCTAAACTTACTCAAAGTTTTCAAATTATTGATTCAAGGGATCAAATTCAACTTATAAAAAAAGTAATAAAAAGTTTAAAGTTAGATGAAAATAAATGGCTAGCAAAAAATGTTCAATACTTCATAAATAAGCAAAAAGATGAAGGATTAAGGCCTCAAGATCTAGATGATGAGGGTCAATTAGATCGGCTGACCCAAATTAACATTTATGGTGAATATCAAGAAATATGTAATTACAGTAATCTTGTTGACTTTGCAGAGCTTTTACTCAAAGCATATGAACTTTTACAAAATAACTCTAATGTACTTCAACAATATCAAAAACAATTTAAATATCTTCTTGTAGATGAATTCCAAGATACCAATGCTATTCAATATAAGTGGTTAAAATTATTAGCCGGTAAAAAAGGAATTCCATTTGTAGTAGGTGACGACGATCAATCAATTTATCGTTGGCGAGGAGCCAGGGTGGAGCATATATTACAGTTTCAAAATGATTTCCCAACTACATCTGTAATAAAGCTTGAACAAAATTACCGTTCAACAGGAACAATATTGGAAGCAGCAAACGCCATTATCGCCAATAACGAATCTCGCATGGGTAAAAGCCTTTGGACTGATGATTCTCAGGGAGAACTTATAAAAATTTATGCTGCCTTTAACGAGAGAGATGAAGCTAATTTCATCATAAACAGGCTTATTGACTGGAACAGTATGGGAAATCCTCGCTCTGAAGTTGCAATTCTCTATCGTTCTAATGCTCAGTCTAGAGTTTTAGAAGAAACACTGGTTAATAAAAATATTCCATATCGTGTATTTGGTGGGCTTCGTTTTTTTGAGAGGGCTGAAATCAAAGATGCACTTGCCTATTTAAGGCTTGCAGTCAATCAAAATGATGATAGTGCATTTGAGCGCATTGTAAATAAACCAACAAGAGGTATTGGAGCTAGAACCCTGGAAATACTTCGTCAATATGCTAAAAATCACAACTGTTCCATGTGGGAGGCTATTAAAGGAATAGCTGACAAAAAATCTCATGCTCGCTCAAATGCTTCAATGTTGGGCTTTATAACTTTAATTGAACGAATAAATAGAGAAATAACAGATTTATCGCTGCATAACAAAGTTGATTACGTTATTTCACAAAGCGGTCTCATTACACTGTTTCAGAAGGAAAAAAATCAAACAGGTGAAGCCAGAATCGAAAATCTAAAAGAACTTGTGAGCGCAGCAAGAAGTTTTACGTACAATTTAAACGATGAAATATCTCAAACAGATGCATTCCTCTCCCAAGCTGCACTTGAAGCTGGTGAAGGCCAAGCTGAAGAGTGGGAGGATTGTGTTCAACTAATGACCATGCATGCTGCAAAAGGATTAGAATTTCAACTCGTTTTCATATCTGGCATGGAAGATGGATTGGTTCCTCACCAAAGATCTATAAATGATAGTAGCGGAGTTGAAGAGGAGCGTAGGCTTTGTTATGTAGCAATTACAAGAGCAAAACAAAATTTATTCATAACATATGCAGAACAAAGACGACTTCATGGGGTCGATATTTTTTCCCCTCCATCACGATTTATTTCTGAAATACCAGATAATCTAATAGAACCAATTAAGTCCACGGCATTGACTTATAGATCTAAGAGTCTTTCTCTTCCTTCAAAAAATCAAAAAGAAAACTACACTTCTGGTTCACAGAGGAGTATAAAACTAGGCCAACTTGTAAGACATACAAAATTTGGAGATGGAATAATTTTGGCGTATGAAGGAGAAGGAGCGCATGCACGTGTTCATGTAAATTTTGAAAGTGTAGGAACAAAATGGCTTGTTCTCAGTTATGCAAACCTTGACCTATTATAGAATAATATTAACCTTACATAAAAAAGCATGTAAGACACACTTATTTTGAATATAAGACCAGTGGCAACAATATGAAATTACTAATTTTAGGGGCAGGCCAGGTAGGATCATCAGCTGCGGATCATTTATCGCGTGAAGAATCTAATGAAATAACTGTCGTAGATACAAAGCCTAAACTTTTGAGAGATCTGCAGGATAGATTGGATATTCGCACTATTTTGGGTAATGCTGCCCACCCGGACGTGCTAGAAAAAGCTGGTGCAGAGGAAGCTGATGTCATAATTGCTGTGACAGACAAAGATGAAACTAACATGCTAGCTTGTCATATCGCTTATACACTGTTTAATACGCCAACAAAAATCGCGCGCATTAGGGCAGATCAATATATGCGGACAAAAAAATTGTTCTCCCAAAATGGACTTGGTCTTGCAGTTGATGTTCGAATAAGCCCAGAAAAACTTGTCTGTCAACACATTGAACAACTTTTACATTTTCCTGGAGCAATGCAAGCGCTTGAATTCGCCGATGGAAAAATTCGTTTGGTTGGTGCAAGAGCAGATAAAGATGGTTTGTTAGTTGGTCAAAAAATTTCAGCTCTCAAGGATCATATTCCAAATGCAGAGGGTAGAATTGCTGCAATTTATCGGGATGGAGATGCAATTCAGCCTGAAGGAAACACCATCCTGCAAGAAAACGATGAGGTGTTTTTTCTCGCACCGCGTAAAGACATTCGAGCAATTATGATCGAAATGAGACATCTCGAACACCCTGTAAGAAGCGTTGTCATTGCAGGGGGTGGAAACATAGGAATTCGCTTAGCCATTGCTCTAGAACAAACGAATCAGGTTAAACTTATCGAAAGAGACCCTGAAAGGGCAAAAATTATATCTGAACAAGTTAGTAAAACCATAGTGCTTGTCGGCGACGCAGCTGATGAAGAATTACTTATAGAAGAAAATATCGACAATGTAGATGTATTCTGTTCTGTCACCAATGCAGAAGAAGCCAATATATTATCTGCAATGTTGGCAAAACGCCTTGGCGCGCACAAAGTTATGGCGCTAATTAATAGGCCATCTTATGCTGATTTAGTTGAATCTGGATCAATTGATGTCGCAATATCTCCTCGGCAAATAACCATTGGATCGCTCTTGGCCCATGTTAGACGAGGTGATGTAGTAAAAGTGCACTCCCTTCGTCGAGGGGCAGCAGAAGCAATTGAAGCAATAGCACACGGAGACAGCAAAACATCTCCGGTAGTAGGTAGAAAACTAGAAGATATAATGTTACCCGACGGATGCAACATTATAGGCATCGTGCGTAATCATAAAATAGTAGTTGCACACCATGATACGATCATAGAAACAGATGATCATATTATTTTATTTTTAACTGATAAAAGAAAAGTTGTAGAAGTAGAAACTCTTTTTCAATTAAATCCGACTATTTCCGAGTAGATAATTAAAATCATTAATAGCCCTGCTCAGAGGATAGAATAATGAACTGGATGGTAGTACAGCGCATACTTGGAATACTGCTGATGACATTCAGCCTGACAATGATACCCCCAATATTTGTTAGTTATTTGTATCAAGAACCATCTTGGGTAGCTTTTTTACAAGGGTTTTTTCTAACCTTAATTGCTGGATCAATGTTGTGGATTCCATCTAGAAGATCTAAAAATGATTTAAGATTACGTGATGGTTTTATAATTGTTGCCGCATTTTGGACTGTTCTGGGATTATTTGGTGCCGTTCCTTTATACCTGGCAGAAATTCCATCATTGTCCTTAACAAATGCAATCTTTGAATCAATATCAGGACTTACAACTACTGGTGCTACTATATTAACCGGCCTTGATACCCTGCCTAAAACCATTTTATATTACCGGCAACAACTCCAATGGTTGGGTGGTATGGGAATTATTGTGCTGGCTGTTGCTGTTTTACCCATGCTAGGTGTAGGTGGAATGCAATTATACCGAGCAGAAACACCTGGACCTGTCAAAGATAATAAATTAACCCCGAGAATCAAACAAACGGCCAAGGCGCTTTGGTATGTGTACACAGCTTTTACAATCTTATGCGGTTTAAGTTATTGGTTAGCAGGTATGTCAGTTTTTGATGCAATTTGCCATGCCTTTTCTACGGTAGCAATCGGGGGTTTTTCAACACATGATTTAAGTATTGGATATTTCAATAGCTCAACCATAGATTTAATAGCAATCTTTTTTATGTTTGCTGCAGGAATTAATTTTTCATTACATTTTCTTTCATGGAGAAACCTTAAGCTTTCTCATTACAAAAATGATCATGAATTTAGAGCTTACCTATTTCTATTAATTGTTATATCAATAATAGTTATATTGTCACTCTTCATATTTAATAGTTACAACAACACGAGTGATACAATAATAAAAGGCTTGTTTCAAGCTGTTTCGATTGCCACAACGACGGGGTTTTCAACGGCAAATTATGCCAACTGGCCCGGAGCAATTCCACTTCTATTAATACTTGCAAGTTTTATTGGTGGTTCCGCCGGTTCAACGGCTGGAGGCATTAAAGTCATCCGCTGCTTATTAATATATAAACAAGGAGTACGTGAAATTATGCGCTTGATTCATCCAAGTGCTGAAATTGCTGTTAAATTAGGTAATGTTGCTGTTCCGGTTAGAACTGTTGACGCAGTTTGGGGTTTTTTTGCTGTCTATTTGATCGTTTTTGGAATTATGCTGGTTTCAATGATGATGACAGGCCTCGATCAAATCACAGCTTTTTCTGCTGTAGCAGCTACGCTTAATAATCTTGGCCCAGGTTTAGGCGAAGTTGCACATGGATTTTTAACAATACCTGATAGTGCTAAATGGATAGCTATCATAGGAATGTTACTTGGAAGGCTTGAGATATTTACCCTTTTAGTCCTTATAACTCCTGCCTTTTGGCGGCATTAAAAATATTTTTTCAATAAATTTAGACAATCTGATTTTCTGGATATAGATGATAAATGATATGAAAAAATATTCTGATGCAATTGACAAAATCAGTATATCTTCAGGAAAAATTATCTCATGGTTAACCATATTTATGGTGATAACTACACTTGCAATTGTGGTACTAAGATATGTCTTTGGATGGGGATTTATTTGGCTACAAGAAATATTAGTATGGATGCATGCTGCCGTTTTCATGCTCGGTGCAGCGTATACATTACAACAAGAAGAACATGTGCGTGTTGATATTTTTTATCGTGATCTAGATACAAAAAAACGTGCTTGGATTAATATTTTTGGAGTCACTCTTTTTTTGCTGCCACTTTGTTTTATGTTTTTTCTCGAAGCATGGAATTATGTGGCCTCTTCTTGGTTGTTGAAAGAAATTTCTAGAAATACAGGAGGCCTGCCCTATCCAGCAATACCCGTGCTTAAATCAATGTTACTGTTGATGCCACTAGGGCTAATGATTCAAGGTATTTCGTTGTTTCTAAAATCACTCATAGCTATTAGGAAAAATTAAAAATGGAATGGCTTGCCCTTTTATTATTTCTTTTTACAGTAATTTTTCTACTCATCGGTTTTCCCGTTGCATTTTCACTAGGAGGGGCGGCGTTAATATTTGCCATTTTTGGGATCATAGGAGGTACGTTTGATGCTGCCTTTCTTTCGAGTATGCCAAATAGAATCTACGGCATTATGACGAATGAAACTTTACTTGCCATACCTCTTTTTGTATTTATGGGTATTACGCTCGAACGAGCCGGTATAGCCGAAGAATTATTAGATACACTTGGNCAATTATTTGGCAACATTCGTGGGGGACTAGGTATATCAGTGACTATTGTTGGTATGCTACTTGCTGCTAGCACCGGAATAGTTGGAGCCACCGTTGTTACAATGGGTTTGCTTGCATTACCAACAATGTTAAAAAACGGTTATTCGCCATCTATTTCAGCNGGAACAATTTGTGCATCTGGAACGCTTGGGCAAATAATNCCACCCTCCATCATACTGGTCATGCTTGGAGATGTAATTTCTTCTTCCTATCAACAATCACAATTATCACAAGGTGTCTTCTCTCCTAAAACAGTNTCTGTGGGGGATCTTTTCGCTGGAGCACTTATACCTGGCTTGTTACTCGTGTTCTTATACATAACTTACTTAATAGTTATTGGATTTATCAAGCCTTCAAAAATGCCGGCACATACTGTAANTGTTTCAGGAAAAATTTANATAAAGAATATTTTTAAAGCTCTTATTGCTCCCCTAACCCTTATAATTACCGTGCTTGGATCCATTTTAGGGGGAGTTGCAACCCCAACAGAAGCAGCAGGTGTTGGAGCATCAGGATCGCTCTTAATTGCGATACATAAAAAACAATTATCACTTTCAAAATTGCAAGGAATTATGCGATCTACTCTCAGAATCAGTAGNATGGTATTTATGATTTTAATTGGTGCCTCAGTATTCTCTCTAGTTTTCAGAGGCTACGGAGGAGATGATCTGGTNAGATCTCTCCTTATTGATCTTCCGGGTGGAATTTTTACTGCCGTTTTAGTTGTTATGGTNGTTATGTTTTTACTAGGTTTTGTCCTAGATTTTATTGAGATTACATTTGTTGTGGTGCCTATTATTGGGCCCGTACTCTTATCCATGGGGCTGGACCCTATATGGTTAGGCATAATGATCGCTATTAATTTACAAACATCTTTTTTAACTCCGCCCTTTGGGTTTGCTTTATTCTATCTAAGAGGAATTGCTCCAACTTCAATATCAACTGCTCAAATATACAAGGGAGTAGTGCCTTTTGTAGGCATACAAATATTAATGCTAATGATAATTTCATTATTTCCAGNACTNGTTACCTGGCTGCCAAATCAATTGTAATTTAAATCAAACATATAGAATCATTGTGTATCAGAAAGTTGTNCTAAATGTTAAGTATTATTGATACGCATATTCAAATAAGCTAATTCTGTAATTTTCTGATTGGCAGATGATTTCTTCATAAAATTAGATATTGACTGTTCTATTTTTTTTGCCCAATCATCTTTTTGAGATAAATCATTGATAGCTTCAATAGAATGCATTCTTAATTCATCAAATACTTCCTGGGGTAACTGTATTAATTCAACATTTGGATCCATTTTTAGCTGATCAAGCGCTATAGCATTTCCCCACATGTACTCTGAGGTCATATCGAGATTGCATGCTTGNCTAACAACACGAACTATTTCTTGTAAATCCTCTGGCAGAGTATTCCATGCCGTTTTATTAATAATACATTCAATATTAGGGCCTGGTTCATGGAATCCAGGATAATAATAATATCTAGCTGCTTTGTGCAAACCCAGGGCAATGTCATTATATGGGCCAACCCATTCTGCAGCATCTACAACACCTGTTTTTAGTGAGGTAAAAATCTCAGATCCTGGAACNGTTACTTGAATAGCTCCTGCCCTTTGCATTATNTCTCCTCCTAAACCAGGCATTCGTATCTTCATTCCAGATAAGTCATTAATTGTTTGAATTTTTTTGTTAAACCATCCCAACATTTGAACTCCGGTATTNCCAACCGGAAAAGGCACAAGATTAAATGGAGCATACAATTCATGCCATAANTCCAACCCATCTCCATAATACAACCAAGCATTCATCTCATTAAGATTTAAGCCAAAAGGAACGGTTGTATAATAGGGAGCCGCGGGAACTTTCCCGCGGTGGTAATAAGACGAATCATGTCCCATTTGAACNGTACCACGACTAACTGCATCAAACACTTCTAGTGGAGGAACAAGTTCACCCCCAGCAAAAACTTTGATTTTTAATCTGCCTCCGCTGGCTTTTTCAGCTCTTTTAGCAAAATTAGTAGCGCCAATACCAAGGCCTGGCAATCCTGGTGGCCATGAAGTCACCATGTTCCATTCAAAAATATCTTGAGAAACTGGTAGATTTATTTCCTCTGCTGGGTTTTGGGTGTCACAGGCAGACATTCCAGCAGCAAATAGTGTACCTGCTACAAAATCTCTTCTTTTCATAAATCCTTCATCAATAATTTTAAAATTAATAATAAAACGTATCAGTGTAGTTGGGTAATTAACAAGTGAAAAGAATTATTAGTTAATATTGTAATTTTTCCACTTATCTTGTTTTTTTTATAAAAAAAATAGTATTTTTCCTACTTTTATTATTTTTTAAGATTATTGGTTTTTTATGTTCTTTTTAATGGGTATATAAGGTATAAAGTGGGATTTTTTGTCATTTTAATATTAAAATATTTAGATATGTGTATTAATTATATTAACTTTGTAAAATAGAATTCTACTGTTTTTTTGATAAAAAACTGTTAATGTAAATTAAAAATATAACGAAGACCCCAAAATGATTGGACTAATACAGCGAGTTGCAAAAGCAAAAATCACTATTGAAGACCAGAGCATTTGTAAGATAAAAACAGGATTATTAGTGTTGGTTGCTGTCCAACCAAATGATAATGAAGATATTGCTGAACGGCTCGCTAAAAAAATATCGACATATAGAATCTTTCCGGATGAAAATGATCGAATGAACAAAAGTATAACTGATAAAAATTACGAACTAATGCTTGTCCCACAATTTACACTGGCAGCAGATACAGCAAAAGGAGCACGTCCTAGTTTTACACATGCAGCTAACCCCGAAACAGGTAAAAAATATTTTGATTTATTATATAAAAACTGTATCAAACGAGTAAAAAAAACCTATTGCGGCGTATTTGGTGAATATATGAAAATAAGTTTAACCAATGACGGTCCCGCAACGTTCTGGTTAGAAGTTAACTAGCCTATTGTTTTAATTAATAATATAATCATTAGTAACTAAAAACATACGGTCATAAACAAGCAGCTTCATTGCAGACCGCGGTGAAAACCAGATTTTGTTTGTATAATTCGAATGTTTATAATGTAGGAGGCTAGCCAAAAATTGGCATAAGTTCTCGTAGATAATATTATTGATGGGATTTTCCCAGGGGGTTTAGGATGTTGCAAAACATCGGTCCGGTACAATTACTAATAGTTCTCGTCATTGTTCTAGCAATATTTGGCACAAAACGTCTTCGCACGTTAGGTTCCGATCTTGGAAGTGCTGTAAAAGGGTTTCGTTCTGCAATGAGTGATGCAGATAAAGAAACAACTGATCAAATTAGTGACTTTTCAAAAGATGCTGATTTTGAAAAAACTCCAAACGAAGAATCAAATAAAGAAACTTCTACCGAATAGCCAGGGAACATTATGTCTGGAATCGGATTTTGGGAGCTGATAATTCTATTTCTTGTCGGTCTGATTGTTCTGGGACCCGAGAGATTACCAAGTGTGGCTAATCAGTTAGGCAGCTGGATGGGTCAAGCTAGGCGAATGACTCGTGTAATGAAAAGACAATTAGAAGAAGAGCTTAATTTTGAAAAAAACTCCAACCAAAATATCAGAACACCGTCAACAAATGATCGCGGTATTGAGCAACCTCAGTATGTTCAAGAAAATAACGATCTTCAAAATAAGTCAATAAGCGAAACACAAAATGAAGGAGAAAGGGCTGAACCTCCTAGTGACCAATCTACTGATCATGACAGCACAAAGAATTCCTAGTGACTGAACAAAAAGAAAGTACTGAAAAAAAAGAACCGCTTGCAGAAGGTACATTGCTTTCTCATCTTGTTGAGCTACGTAGACGATTATTGATTATCGCGGTTTCAGTAGTGGCAGTATTTATAATATTACTTCCATTTTCTCGAGACATTTTTTCACTCATTTCTGAACCATTGCGTAACGTATTACCAGGTAATGCAATGATAGCAACAGCTGTTGCGTCTCCTTTGATGACGCCATTTAAATTAACTTTTTTTACTGCCCTCTTCGTTGCAATGCCAGTTGTTCTATTTCAAATATGGGCTTTTATTGCGCCTGGCCTTTATAAAAATGAAAAGCAGTTTGCCGTGCCTTTATTTGCATCAAGCGTTGTTTTGTTTTATCTCGGTATTGCTTTTGCTTACTTTGTTGTTTTTCCACTAATATTCACCTTTTTTACATCAGTAGCCCCTGAAGGCGTTGAGGTTCAAACTGACATCAGTCAGTTTTTAGAGTTCATAACGACAATCGTTTTCGCTTTTGGTATAGCTTTTGAAGTCCCAATAGCAACAGTTCTTATTACATGGACAGGATTAACAAGCCCAGAAAAATTGGGGAAAGCGCGTCCTTATGTTTTTTTGATGGCATTTGTAATGGGTATGTTCTTAACCCCGCCAGATGTTATTAGTCAAACATTGTTAGCTGTACCAGTTTATCTGCTGTATGAGCTTGGTATTATCATGTCGAAAATATTCGTCACAAACAGGAAAAAATCTAGGGATGAACCTGATTAAGCTCAAAAATTTATAATCTTAGAAAGTTAATTACTCTGCAGAAAAACATGACAAATGTAGCCTCTTTAGATGTAGGAAACACTGTTCTTGGTCACCCTCGCGGTCTCATCACATTGTTTTTCACAGAAATGTGGGAACGCCTTAGCTATTATGGTATGCGAGCATTGCTCGTCTTGTTCATGACAGATCAAGTAATTAATGGAGGGATGGAACTTACTGATGTAAAAGCAACCGCCATTTATGGTATTTATACTGCCCTTGTTTACTTGGTGGCTTTGCCTGGAGGATGGATTGCAGATCGCCTTCTTGGAGCGCAACGCGCAATATTCTACGGTGGCATTATTATTATGTGTGGTCATTTTACTCTTGCCATACCTTCAACAAAATTTTTTTTCCTCGGCTTATTATTAATCATTATTGGGACAGGGCTTCTTAAACCAAATGTAAGTGCAATTGTAGGTGGACTATATAGCCCAGGTGACCCAAGAAGAGATTCGGGCTTCTCTATTTTTTACATGGGAATTAATCTTGGAGCAATGTTGGGGCCTTTAGTCTGCGGTTCTCTTGGGCAGCACCCTAATTATGGTTGGCACTATGGGTTTGGAGCCGCGGGTGTCGGAATGTTATTCGGTCTCATACAATTCTGGAAAACAAAAAAATATTTGGGAGCCATAGGAATAAAGCCAATATCATCGGGAAATACATCACTAGATACTATCAATCGTAAGCGTGGCTGGGTAATTGTAGGGATATTTATGAGCCTTACTATAATTACCTATCTTTTGAGTATAAATGGTGTGTTTTTGTTGGATCCGATAGAAATCGCTAAAAAATCAACTTACATAATAATGATAACTACAATTGGATTTTTTGCTCACGTATTGATTAATGGACAATTAAATACCCAAGAAAAGAAAAGAGTAGTAGTTATTATTGCGCTCTTTTTTGGTGCAGCAATGTTCTGGTCAGGTTTTGAACAGGCCGGAAGCTCGCTGAATCTATTTGCGGATCGTTATATTCATCTTGAGCTTAACTGGATTACATTATATTCAGTATGGTTCCAATCGCTTAATTCTATTTTCATAATCCTATTTGCACCCATATTTGCATATTTTTGGATATTTCTTGCACGAAAAAATTTAAACCCTTCGACCCCTGCAAAATTTGGTTTTGGATTGATTTTTTTAGCAATAGGCTTTTTCATAATGATGCTTGCGTCCCAAATTGTAGCAACTGGAGAAAAAGTTATGCCTTATTGGCTAGTAATGACGTACCTTTTTCATACCTTTGGCGAATTAACACTGTCACCAGTTGGGCTTTCGGCAACCACAAAACTTGCTCCAAAAAGATTTGCTGGCCAAATGATGGGTATGTGGTTTGTAGCATCAGCTTTGGGAAATCTAATAGCGGGCCAGATTGCTGGTGATTTTAATCCAATGAACATCGACTCTTTTCCAAGTCAGTATGCAACCATCGTTTTAACATCAGTAGGTGCTGGAATTATCTTGCTAATTTTTTCAAAACCACTCAAACAATTAATGGCCGGAGTTGATTAATAAACTGTATCCCTATAATAACGCAAACGAATATCCATAAGCATATAAACTAGCATTCCGCCAATAGCAAACATTGCGCACATAAAAAACACCGTGCTATAACTAAAACCGCCTCCTAACATCGATGCGGCAATATTTGGACCGACAATGTTACCTAATCCTTGAGCACATACTATAAACGCAGTAAACGAACCGGCTGAATCGACACTTGCAACCGTTGAATATTGATAAACATCAATAAAAATCCAAAGAAAATTAAACATAAACACGCTTATTAAAAGATTTATATTTGTTATCCCCAACGCCAACATACCAACTATTATTGCCATAGTTATTAATGCCACCAATAATGGTCTAGCTAATCCAAAAAGATCACTTACAATCGTTGCAAAAGCACAGCCAACAATACTTAATAGTGAAGACCAAACAAGAACCCCTCCTACCCAATTTTTATCAATACCTGCATTTAAACTAGCTAACTCAATATATGTCCAGTACGCCCCAATATTGATATATGTAAAAAAAATTGCCGCCATACATAACCAGGGTATATATAACGGCAATACTAAACCTGATTGTTTGTTTTTATTTTGAGAAGTTGTTTCAGTTTTAATCGCATACGGTTGCACCCAATGAATAAAAATAAGGCTCAAAGTAAAGCCACCAATAAAAAAATAATAAATACCATTCATAGTCAGCATAGGTAGAACTCTCATTTCAAATGCTTGGGAAAAAGCAAATAAAAAGAGCATTAAATTAAAAGCGCGCGTAGGTTTAATNGTGGCNCCTAATGCTGCAACTGCAACCGCTGTATAAATTCCAGAACCTATGCCCGCAAGAACTCTTAACCATAAAACAAATTCATATTGATAAAAAATTGTACATAAATAATTTGCAAATATAGCAAGACAGGCTCCTGTTAAAACAAGTATTTTTCTATTAACTCTGGNTATTGTTAGTGCNGTTATCATTGCNCCAAAAGACANNCCNCCTAGATCTGCGCCGGCAACTCGTCCAACTTGTTCNTCACTGAAANATAAAAGTTCNGACCAAGCGGTACTAATAACAGGNATTNCAACCATAACGCCATAACCCACAAGCGTCATAAAAAGNGATAATGATATAGANCTCCAATCATCAAAAGCTGTNCGCTCTGTNAATTGTTGAGANCNCTGATTTTTCACAAGTAAATANTTAGCGTTTGATGTTGATTTGAAATAATTTATATTGCATATATTTTATTGTCCCAAGCACATTCCNGCGTATGCAAGNTNAGTTCCTGCATTTTCAAGTAAGCATTTATTATCATAGGTGTGCTTATCAATGCCNCAAACAGGTTGATAGACATTAGGACAATTCTTTCCTTGTTCCTCGCACAGTCCTGCGTATTTTATCCTTGCNCCTGCTCTTTCAGCCTCACATGCATTAGCATATGTTAATAAATCAGCNCTACAGACGGGAGCATAAATTCTTGGGCAAACNCGNGCATTACAAGCGCCTTCAGNGAANCTTNCTAATCCATTTTTTTGNGCAACACATGCNTTTTTATATGTTGTTCCTTGGCCGCAGACTGGAGAATATATTGCTGGGCAATTATTAATGTCACATTCTCCAATTCGCTGAACGACCACCCGATCAATGTTTGCTTCACATCGATTTTTATAGGTNCGGCCGTTCATNCCNCATACAGGCTCAAATATATTTGNGCANCCATTATCGTCGACNCAAGCNTTNAGTGTATCAATTTCTATNCCAGCAATCGNTGCAAAACAAGAATTATGATAAGTAACGCCATTNTTNCCNCAAACAGGATTAAAATCATCATTACACACTAATGTTTCATCTTTACATACTCCNTCAAAATCGATACTTGCATCAGATAATTCTGCAAGACATNCGTTTTGATAAGTATTNCCATCTTTNCCNCAAACAGGATTAAAATTNTCANNGCAATTAATATCATTTTGATCTTGTCCTGTNCTATTAGTTGAAATAAATAACAGAACTAANGCTAACCATTTGAGATGAAAATATTTCATGGGATTAATAAATTTTTTTCTATGAAAAACGTCATTAAAAAATTTTAATATTCATCGAATTACAGCNCTNCCCCAATAATTATATGATATNAAACGCATACCNGGGATATACATTTCTNCNCCTCCTTCTATTTGAAANCCTGCTGTATTCTATAATTTGGGGTATATTTTTNTTCAAATTACAACCTCCCGCTATTTTTCTCCAGNATGGNTTCAAACGNTCCTGCCATATTCTTACATTCCTATCAGGAGCNAAACCATGNTCAGAAAACAATAACTTTCCATTAGGNTTTAATACTCTTCGCATACCCTCCAAAGCAAGANAAACGTCAGAAATTGTACAAAGTGAATAGGTAACGAGAACAGTATCAACACTAGAAGATGGTAATGGTATTTCCTCGCCTGGTAAATCGATAAATTCTACATTTAGTTTAGTTTTTTTTATCTTTTTTTCTGCCAGTTTTCTCATGCCCTCATAGGGTTCAAGCCCCCAAATCTTATTTACTTTTGATTCGTCATAAAATGGTAAATTTAGTCCNCTCCCTATACCAATCTCAAGAACTTCGCCTTTAGCAAGAGGNACAATTTTTTCACGCTGTTTAGTGATAGGGCTACTTGAACATATTCCATTAATAAAATAAGGCAGAATATAATTTTGATAACAATTCATGAGGATATGTTAATGCTTACTATGCATTATTGGGTAATTGTTTAGAAGNTTCATAGCCTCATGNAGCTGAACATCATTATTTTGGTCTATTTCTGCATTGAGTTTTTTACCAGGATATTGCCTTGATCCTTCAACCAGAATATCTGGTTTGACTCCCACTTTGTGAATTGATTGGCCACTAGGAGTTAGGTAACGGGAAGTGGTAAGTTTGATCGCGCTTCCTTGTGATAATGGGAGCACAGTCTGTACCAGTCCCTTACCATACGTTTTTTTACCTACAATTAATGCCCGATGATGATGCTGTAACGCTGCAGCTACAATTTCAGAAGCAGACGCCGAGTTGGCATTAACGAGTATTACCATCGGAGTACCATTTATAATATCCCCTTTATTTGCTTTGCGTATGAAAGAAGATGGTGGAGAGCGTCCCTCAGAACTTACAATAATTCCTTTTGTCAAAAATAAGTCAGAAACATCTACCGCTGCATTAAACATACCTCCCAAATTGTTACGAAGGTCGATAATCAGGCCATGTAATCTTGTATCTCTGCTTTTATAACCATTTATCATTTCGTTAATGGCATCACTTAATTCAGTAGCAGTATTTCCGGAAAATTGATTGATGCGAACATATCCTAGATTTGTACTAAGAAATTTATATCTTACTGTTGGTAGAAGAAGGCCCATACTAGTTGTAAGCAAGTTTTTATAATCTTCTTCAGTAATATAATCAGAATTGGGATCAAGTTCCTTTAACATTCCTCTTATCGCGTTTTCTATAAGATCTTTATCTTCTATGGATTGAAAATAGTCCTGTTTAACTCGCTGCATTATCTCGTCAATTATTAATGCTTCATTTTGCTCGATCGCCTTAGTTGTTATTTGATTTTCAGATATAAAAAATCTACTGCTAAATGAAATGCCAAAACTGAGTGTTCCAGCAATAATAAAAACCAGCAAAATGCGAAATTTTAAAGACTTCATAAACCAAAAATTTTGTAAGATGATAGAAGAACACCCCAGTTGAACGCAATGAAACTAGTATGTCAAGGTTTTGAAAATACTGAATTAGAGGATAAATTGATAAAATAATTCTTATATTTTAAAAAGATATAAAACCTAAATAGATTTTTTCCATTATGAAAAGTCATGTCCTTGTTTTCTTTTCAAGATCTTATTTTGGTTTGTGCTGCTATAATATAATTAATACAACAGTATTAAGTTACGCTAATTTGAATGTTAAAAAAATTTATCATGGAAATGTACTCAGAATTTGTCAGTAATCATTTATTTCTAGTTATTGCTTTAATGCTAAGTATAGGATTTGTTGTTTTTACTGAACTGCAACAGAAAGCTCAAGGCATTGCCAGCATAGATCAAAGCCAAGCAATAACATTAATGAATAATGGGGCNGAAATTATTGACCTGCGTAATACAGAATCGTTTAGACGCGGGCATATCGTCCGGTCTAAAAATATTCCGAACGACGAACTAGGAGAAAATTATGTCAAATTACAAAATTTTAAANCCAAATCAATTGTTGTAGTTTGTGAAAATGGCATAATTTCGTCGCGAATAGCAAATAAATTAAGAAAAGCTAACTTTGAAAAAACATACGGCTTACACGGCGGTATAGTTGCATGGTCTGAGAAAAACCTGCCGCTGGTGACATCTAAGAAAACAAAATCCTAATTCATAACAAAGCAAATTTATACATGCAAACCAAATTTAAAGTTGTTGTTTATGGGACAAAATGGTGTATCTATTGTATTGCAGCTCGTAGATTATTAAAAAATAAAAAGATTAAATATGAAAATATAATTGTATCTAATGCTAATAAAAGAAAAGAATTAGAACTTTTAAGTGGTGGAAAAACTGTTCCGCAAATTTTTATAAATAGTAAACCTATTGGCGGATTTGATCAGCTGCTTTCGTTAGAAGAAAATGGTTTCTTAGAGAGTATGTTAGAAAAATCCTAAAAGACTTAAAGTTACAGGAAAAAATTATGGCAAAAAAAAATGAAACTGAAAAACAAATAATTATCCAAAAATTATATGTAAAGGATTTTTCCTTTGAATCCCCAAATACGCCTGATGTTTTTTCAGGCGGCGAATGGAATCCCAAAACAAATCTAAATCTACGAAGTTCTCATAATGTGAGTGAAGACGATCTACACGAAGTTATATTAACCATTACAGTTGAGGCGAAGGACGAAGATAAAACCATTTTCCTCGTAGAAATACAACAAGCAGGTCTCTTTCATATCACCGGATATACCGAAGAAGAAGTTGAAGCAATTGTTGGAAGTTTTTGCCCAAGCCAATTGTTCCCATTTGCCAGAGAGACGATTGGGGGAATTATTTCAAAAGGGGGTTTTCCAGAATTTCTTCTACAACCAATCAATTTTGATGCTTTATTTGCTGAAGCTAAAAAACAAATTCACAAAGAATCTAATGACGACGATTCTAAAAAAACAAGCCACTAGAATTGTATGAAACCATCAAAAAATGATGCTCCCATCGCGATCATTGGCTCAGGCTCTTGGGGAACAGCTCTTGCGTTTAAATTTTCTCTAGCGGGTCGAAAAACATTGTTATGGGGTAGAAATAAAAATTGTCTTAAAAAGATGATTAAAAACCGTGAAAACAAAAAATATTTACCGAATGTTAAATTGCCAGAGTCTTTGATTATAGAAACATGCTTTGAAAAATGTATTGATGAAGCGACCGATATTCTAGTGGCAACTCCAAGCCATGCTTTTAGACATATAATTAGTTTATTAAAAAAAAAATTAACAAAAGAACACCGAATTTGTTGGGCAACAAAAGGATTTGAATCTCAAACAGGAAAACTGCCTCATCAAATTATTGAGGAATTACTTGGTACAAAAAATAGCATGGCTGTTCTTTCAGGGCCAAGTTTTGCAGTGGAAGTTGGTAGAAAATTACCAACAGCCGTAACTATTGCATCTAATAATAAAGCATTTTCTCAAGATTTAGCTACATCGTTATCTGATGAACACTTTCGTGCATATACAGCCGAAGATATAACTGGTGTGGAAGTTGGGGGAGCAACAAAGAATGTTGTGGCCATTGGGGCAGGTATTTCTGATGGTCTTGGCTTTGGAAAAAATGCACGAATTGCCTTAATTAATAGAGGATTAGCAGAGATGACTCGTCTTGGAGTTGCGTTAGGCGCATCAAAAGAAACTTTTATGGGGCTTTCTGGCATGGGTGATTTAGTTCTTACGTGCACTAGTGATACTTCTAGAAATAGACAAATGGGTCTTGCTCTTGCAAAAGGAAAAACAATTAAAGAAGCGCAGCAAGACATTCAACAAGTTGTGGAAGGTCTCTATGCAGCTGAGGCTGTTTGGAAATTAGCAAATGAAATTGAAATAGAAATGCCTATTTGCAAAGCAGTCTATAAAATACTTTATAAAAACATTTCGCCTAGAGAAGTAGCTCAATCCTTAATGTTNAGGGANATTAGGACAGAATAAATCAAATACCTTTTTTAAAATTACTTTGACTCCAAGCCTCATAAACAAGNACAGCAACTGCATTAGAGAGGTTTAAGCTACGACTATTGGGTAACATTGGTAATCTTATTTTNTGCTCTTCTGGCACACTATCAAGAATATCTTCAGGNAANCCTCGAGTTTCAGGACCAAACATAAAGNCATCACTNGGNTTGTATTTAGGCTCTGTGTAGTTTGTTTGACCTTTGGTGCTAATTGCAAATAGACGTGATGATTTAAGGNTTGTAAGGCACGCAGAATAACTGGNATAGACATGNATATTTGCAAACTCTCGGTANTCTAATCCAGCCCTCTTTAATCTNGGNTCATCAAGTTTAAAGCCCATNGGTTCTATCAAGTGCANNTGTGCNCCGGTATTGGCACATAGACGAATAATATTGCCAGTATTTGGTGGGATTTCTGGTTGATATAGAATGATATTAAACATTTAGCTGTGGAATGTTATCTGTTAGTTGTAGAATGCATGATTAAGGAATATAACNCCAATAGATCTTAACTNAATTACGGTAACTTAAATTTTATGACGAACAAAAATACCAGAGAAACAGTTCTTTTAAAAACTAAGATCTTCGATTTAGAACTTAATNCACCAATAGCATTACTGTCAGGATGTGTCGGCTTTGGAGAAGAATATACACGTATAAATGAATTTTCTAATAACGATGTTGGAGCAATTNTATTAAAGGGNACAACACTGGANCCACGTCTTGGCAATAGCCCTCACAGGNTCTGTGAAACGCCCATGGGTATGCTTAATTCAATAGGACTACAAAACCCAGGAGCTGATATTGTAATTAATGAAATTCTTCCGTCATTGAACTTCTCAGAAACATGTTTTATTGCAAATGTGTGNGGCTCTACAATTGAAGAATATTCANCTGTAACAAAAAAATTTGATGACTCTCTAATTGATGCAATTGAAGTNAACATTTCATGCCCAAACATAAAACAGGGAGGGGCTTCTTTTGGTAACTATCCTGAAATGTCTGCAAAAGTAATAGCCGCTTGTCGNCAACAAACAAANAAACCTATCATTGCTAAACTCTCNCCCAACCAAACAGACATAAAGGAAAATGCACGTTTATGTATTGAAGCAGGAGCAGATGCTCTTGCTGTAATAAATACAATTAGAGGAATGGCCATTAATGTTGAAAATCGNAGACCCATAATCGAAAATATAANCGGAGGCTTNTCTGGGCCCGCAATTAAGCCAATAGCACTATTAAAAGTTCATGAAGTTTATGAAGTTGCNAAACCATTAAACATCCCCATCATTGGGCAAGGNGGAATTNCTACAGCAAACGATGCTCTTGAATTTATTATTGCAGGAGCAACTATGATTGGAATAGGTACTGCCCTCTTCTATGACCCTCTATTGTGCAAGAAAATCAATCATAATATATGTGATTATNTGGACAAAAATGATTTGCAATCGATAGAACAGCTAATAGGCACGCTAAAAATCTAATATTACTAAAGTCCCTTTGTCNGATAGCTTTTTGCAATACGTTCAATAGCAACTAGATAAGCTGCGACTCGTAGATCTTTTACATCTTCTCGGGCATGCCATACTTCTCTCATGGATTGATAAGCAGTACACATGGTGTCATCAAGGCCTGAGCGGACTAACTCAATTTCTCCGGCACCACGAAGATAATTGTTTATAAAGCCTTCTGTGAGTTTAGCTTTTGAATCCATTTCACCCATTATTCGAATTAATTCATCTATTAATAACCTCTGCCGAGACTCTTCTTGTTTTCGCCTCATACGTCCAAAACGAATATGACTAAGATTTTTTACCCATTCAAAATATGAAACTGTAACACCGCCAGCATTTGCATACATATCTGGAATAATTACACAGCCCTTTGAACGTAATACATCATCTGCTTCAGCAGTCACGGGACCATTGGCAGCCTCAATAATTAATGGCGCTTTAATGTTCTTAGCATTGCTCATATTAATAACACCTTCAATAGCGGCAGGAATAAGTATGTCGCACTCATTCTCCAAAACAAGCGCGCTATCCTTAACAAATTTTCCTTCTTTGCAGCCCTTGACGCTACCAGTTTCCAGCCTATGAGCATAAACCTCATCCACATTCATACCCTTACTATTTAATAAGGCCCCATTTCTTTCTATAATCGCAGTAATCAAAGCGCCATCTTCTGTCGACAAAAAATGCGATGCATGATAGCCGACATTGCCAAGGCCTTGAATGATAATGTTTTTGCCTTCTAAATTTCCCTTTAACCCTGCTGCAGCGCGGTCTTTAGGATGCCTAAAAAATTCCCTCAAAGCATATTGAATACCGCGTCCTGTGGCTTCAATTCTGCCAGCAATACCGCCAGCATTAATTGGTTTTCCAGTTACGCAGGCTCGTCCATTAATATCTGTTGTATTCATACGGGTATATTGATCTGCAATCCAAGCCATTTCTCTTTCGCCCGTTCCCATATCAGGAGCCGGTACATTTTGAGAAGGGTGAATCAAATTTCTTTTCACTAATTCATATGCAAAACGTCTAGTGATTAACTCAAGCTCATGATCTTCAAATTCTTTTGGATCAATACAAAGACCGCCCTTGGCTCCTCCAAAGGGGATCTCAACTAACGCACATTTATAAGTCATTAATGCAGCAAGAGCTTCGACTTCATTTTGATTTACAGATTTTGAGTAACGAATTCCTCCTTTAACTGGCTCCATATGTTCTGAATGAACTGAACGATAACCAGTAAAAGTCTGAATTTTTCCATTAAGTCTGACACCAAAACTAACGGTGTATGTGGAATTGCATACTCTTATTTTTTCTTCCATTCCTGGCTGCAAATCAAGCAAAGATGCTGCCCGCCCATACATTGTATCAACGGATTCACGAAAGCTTATTTGTGTTTTGCTAGCCATATTAGACTGGAAAATGGTTAATATTTATCAACGAACATCTAGAGACTATAGTACATGTCAAATTCAACTGGGTGAGTCGTCATTCTGAGTCTTGTAACATTTTCCATTTTAAGGCCAATGTAAGTGTCAATCAGATCATCGCTAAATACATTTCCTGCGGTAAGAAATTCTCGATCCTTATCAAGAGCATCTAGTGCTTCATCCAATGAAAATGCAACAAGGTTCAGCTTTTTTTCTTCCTCAGGAGGCAAATCGTATAAGTCTTTATCCATTGGCTCCCCAGGGTGTATTTTATTTTGTATGCCATCTAACCCTGCCATCAACAATGAAGCAAAAACAAAATATGGATTTGCCATAGAATCAGGAAATCGAACTTCAATACGCCTAGCTTCTGGGTTTGATTCAAAAGGAATACGAATAGAAGCAGAACGATTTCTTGCCGAATATGCCAGGATCGTAGGAGCTTCGAAGCCCGGAACCAGTCGTTTGTAACTATTGGTTGCTGGATTGGCAAAAGCATTAATAGCTCTTGCATGCTTAATTATTCCTCCAATGTAATGGAGTGCTGTATCAGAAAGACCTCCATAACCATCTCCAGTAAAAAGGTTTTTTCCTTTGTTAAATAAAGACGTATGAACATGCATACCATTTCCATTATCATTAACCAATGGTTTTGGCATAAAAGTTGCTGTTTTTCCATAGCTATGCGCAACATTGTGAACAACATATTTGAAAATTTGAACCTCATCAGCTTTTCTTTTCAAGGTATTAAATTTTGCCCCAATTTCACATTGTCCGCCCGTTGCTACTTCATGGTGGTGTACTTCAGTTTCAACGCCCATATCCTCCATGGCTAAACACATAGCTGACCTAATATCATGTAATGAATCAACCGGTGGCACAGGAAAATAGCCCCCTTTAACTCCGGGGCGATGACCACTATTATTATCTTCGTATTCTCTCCCGGTATTCCAAGCTCCTTCAATTGAATCAATAGAACAAAAAGAGCCGTGCATATCTGAATCCCATTGGACATCATCGAAAACAAAAAATTCATTTTCTGGTCCGAAGTATGCTGCATCTCCTAACCCTGTAGATTTTAGATAGGATTCTGCTCGATCAGCTAATGATCTTGGGCAACGAACATAGCCTTCCATTGTTAATGGCTCTATAACATTACAGCGCAAATTGAGGGTGGCTTCTTCAGTAAAAACATCTACAACTGCAGAAGCTGGATCTGGCATGAGAATCATATCTGATTCATTTATACCTTTCCATCCAGAAATAGATGAACCATCAAACATTTTACCCTTTTCAAACAATTTCTCATTAACGCTATGCGCGGGTATGCTTACATGCTGTTCTTTGCCTTTAGTATCTGTGAAACGAAAATCTATGAACTTTATCTCTTGCTCTTTAATGAGATTCATTACGTCTGAAGGGGCCATAAAAATTTCTCCATTAGTTTGTTGAAATGATATTTTTTAAAATTCATTTATATATTTAAGATTTTTCTAAAGTTTTTAGATCCTTTTCCTTAGGAAAGAATTTTCATTTTATAAGGAGTTTACTCACTAATCATTCTATGTAAATAATTAATTTTAAATGTGCCTGATTGGGTTTATAATTTACCTGTTTATAGGGGCGCGCTCACCATTGTGGATTATGCACTATATTTGTATATTTTTGGAGCGCCAAATATACGATTTCCATAAATAGATTCTTTTACCCATAAAAATGAATAATAATAATCGGGAATACAAGAAATATAAACACTCAAATATTAATGATCCTTATTTAAAAAGAATTTAAATAAAAGTAAATAATTACTTAATAAATATGACCGCAAAAACAATGGAAGAATTAGCTGCTCTATGTAAAAGGAGGGGTTTTATTTTTCAATCGAATGAGATCTATGGAGGCCTACAAGGCATATATGATTACGGCCCTTTAGGTATTGAGCTTAAAAATAACTTAAAAAGAGCTTGGTGGAGCTCCATGGTCCATGAAAGAGATGATGTAGAAGGTCTAGATGCGGCTATTCTTACCAGCCCTATAGTTTTGAAACAGTCGGGTCATGAGGATACATTTTCTGATCCTTTAGTCGATTGCAAGGATTGTAATTCCAGATGGCGGACAGATTATCTCCGAGAAGAAAAATGCCCTTCTTGCGGTTCTCAAAATTTAACAGAACCAAGACCTTTTAATTTAATGTTTAAAACTAATC
>PBBK01000007.1 GCA_002717685.1 Gammaproteobacteria bacterium
TCGGTTACAACCAAATGATAAAAGGGACGTTTTTTCGCACCTGCTCTTGAAAGTCTAATAGTTACCATAATAAAATTTCGATTATTTACCTACAATTTTTAGGTATATGTTTATATAAACCCAACCTAAATAGACCGAGCATTGTACGCGTATTCAGAGGAATGTGAAACGATTTTACTATACATTTTTGATCATGTGTGGGGAGCTAGTGAAATTTGGAAGAAGAGCCATCACCTAAAAATCTATTCATAAATCTATTCATTCCTTTTCCTGATAATTTTTTCATCATCCTTTCCATTTGCAAAAATTGCTTTAGTAGACGATTAATTATCTGAATTTGTTGTCCAGATCCTTTTGCTATTCTTTTTTTTCTGGATCCATTGATGGTCTTTGGAAACTTCCTTTCACCTAACGTCATTGAGTCAATAATAGCGATCTGTCGCTTAATCTGCTGTTCGTTAATATTTTTTTCAATTACTGATGAGTTTAATTTTGCATCAAGTGGTAACTTCATTAGTACTTCTGAAATATTTCCCATATTTAGCATTTGTTCCAATTGTGACCGATAATCAACAAGGGTAAAACGACTCCCTTTTTTTAATTTTTTGGTAACTTTAAGTGTTTCTTCTTTATTAACTTTTTCTTCAATATCATCAATCAAGGACAACATATCTCCCATACCAAGTATTCTTGATGCCATTCGATCAGGATAAAAAATTTCAAAATCTTCAATTTTTTCTCCTACACCAACAAATCTTATCGCTTTTCCTGTTACTTCTCTGGCAGACAATGCAACTCCGCCCCTAGCATCTCCGTCTGTCTTAGTTAAAATGATTCCAGTAATATTTATTTTTTCATTGAATGTTTTTGTTAAATTCACGGCATCTTGTCCCGCCATACAATCTATAACAAAAAAAATCTCGTTAGGTTGGAGTTTCTGTTGAATGATGGAAATTTCTTTCATCATAATTTCATCGATATGAAGGCGTCCGGCAGTATCTACAATTAAAACATCTGCGTGTAATTTTTTACTCTCGTTAAGTGAGCGTTTTATAATTTCTTTTGGATTATCTTTTTCAGTACTCTCGCACCACATCACCCCTATCTGTTTAGCTAGAGTTTTAAGTTGGAATATTGCGGCATGTCTATAAATATCGGTACTTACTAACATAACTCTCTTTTTGTATTTTTTCTTTATTAGATAAGCAAGTTTTGCCGCAGTGGTAGTTTTACCAGATCCCTGCATACCAGCTAATAATATTATGAATGGCGGTTGAGCTTTAAATTCTAATTCAATCAACTCGTTACCAAGTAGNCTAGTTAATTCTGATTGAATTAGTTTTACCAGTGATTGTCCAGGCGTAAGACTTTTTTCGACTNNCTTACCGATGGCTTTTTCNCGNATTCTTTCTATAAATATTTTTACNACTGAAAGAGCGACATCAGCTTCGAGTAATGCTAGACGAACNTGTCTAAGAGTATCCTTGATATTCGAAGATGATAATCTTCCTTTGCCCTTAAGATTTCTTATAACACTACTTAGATTTTCAGTTAGATTTTTAAACATTGATAACTANTTTTATTTTTTTAAAATTTAAAGTTAAATAATAATGCAAAGAATCCTTGACAGAAAGGTATTAGACTGCTCAACTGATNAAATATTATGAAAATAAAGAGGTGCTCATTCNTTGAGCGATGATGTTTCACTGATTGCACTTNTAAGTGCTCTAATCCTGCTACTAATACTTTCGGCCTTTTTTGCTGCGTCTGAAACTGCGCTTATGCGCTTGAATAGGTATAGACTTCGGCATAAAGCAAAAAATGGTAACAAGGCAGCCCAAATTATTGAAAAACTACTGCAAAGACCAGATAAACTCATTGGGCTGATACTCCTTGGCAACAACCTTGTTAATTTTACTGCTGTTGCAATTGTTACTTTAATAGCCTTAAAAATAGGCGGAGAAGCTGCTGTTGCATTCGCAACATTATTGCTAACTGTTGTTGTACTAATATTTGCTGAAGCAGCTCCTAAAACNTTGGCAGCATTATATCCAGAAAAAGTTGCTTTTCCTGCAGCTTATATTTATATGCCATTATTATTCATTATGCGTCCTTTTGTATGGCTCATCAGTATTACTTCGAATGGAATCTTATGGCTATTAGGTATACGAGAAGAGAAAACAAAATCTAATTCTCTCAGTAATGAAGAATTGCGGACAATTGTTTATGAAGCTGGCAGCCTTATTTCAAGAAAATATCAAAGCATGTTACTAAATATTCTTGATCTTGAAAAAGTGAGCGTTGACGACGTCATGGTGCCCCATACTGAGGTAATTGGAATAAACTTAAATGATAATATTAAAAAGATAAAACAAGTCATTCAAAAAAGTCAGTATACAAGACTGCCCATATTTCAAGAAAATATTGATCAAGTAAAAGGTGTGTTACATCTCCGAAAACTTGCTACTAGTATAAATAAATCTCATATATACAAAGAAGATATTAGAAAACTCGCTAGCGAACCCTACTTTATCCCGGAAGGAACACCTCTAAACATTCAACTTAGTCAATTCCAAAAATTAAAACAACGTTTTGCCATGGTGGTTGATGAATATGGTGATATTCAAGGAATTGTAACATTGGAAGATATACTTGAAGAAATTGTCGGTGAATTTACAACCGATCCGTCAGTAAATAACAAGGACATCAAAAAAGAAAATGATAATAGCTTTATTGTTGATGGTTCAGTCAACATCCGTCAAACAAACAAAATTATGAATTGGTCGCTACCTACCGATGGGGCAAAAACATTAAACGGCCTAATACTTGAACAACTAGGAACTATTCCAAAACCAGGCGCCAACCTGAAAATTAGAAATTATTCAATAGAAATTCTTCGAAGTAATGACAGTCATGTAAAAACTACTCGTGTTTTTACACCACAATCTAAAAGGAAAAGATCTCAAATAAATCCTAACTAATTTTTGGTCAATCTATAATTCGCTCTACACGCTGAGAAAGACCACAGACCAGCGTNTAGGAAGTTGTTTTNGCATAAGCAGCAATCTCCTCAACAGGTAATCCTTNACCCCATAAAATAACTTTATCCCCAATTTTATCGCCACTATTTAAACCTAAGTCAACAGCTGCCAAATCCATAGATATCAAACCTACTAAAGTCACTTTTCGATCATTAAGCAAAACAGGTGTTCCAGATGGAAGATACCTTGAATATCCATCGCCATAACCTACAGATATTATCCCTAGATTACTATTAGATGAAAATGTCCAGGTACCTCCATATCCAACAGAATCTCCTTTAGAAACAGATTTTATATCTATTAAATCCGCTTCAAATTTCATAACTGGCTGCAGTCCAAGAGAAGCTGAAGTTTTATCAGTAAATGGTGATATACCATAAAGAGAAATACCNGGTCGAATCCAAAAATCACCATTGTTATTATATTTTTTTGGTGTCAGGATTTCAGNCTGCCAGCCTAGTAAAGCTGCAGAATTTGCAATACTAATATCTCCATCAAATTTATCTGTAAATTGAAGAAATGTATTTTTTTGATGAATGGTTTTATGGTCATTTATATTATCCGCATTAGCTAAATGAGTCATTAAACCTATTTCTCTAACACATTTGATTGATCTTAAAGAATGAATCAATTCCCTTACTTGTCTAGGCCTTACACCAAGACGATTCATACCGGTATCAATTTTTAGCCAAACTTTAATACTGCCTTGGCTTCGATTCTTCAATAATGAAATCTGTTNTGTATTATGCACCACCAGATCAGAGTTTTTCTCAAATACAACATTTAATTCATNATCAGATATTATACCTGGCATTAAAATGATAGATTTATCAATCCCTGCATCTCGAAGATCAAGAATTTCAGAAATTCTTGCCACTGCTAATCCATCTACATCTTCAAGTGCTTGTGAAATTATTTTTACATCATGGCCATACGCATTAGCNTTAACCGTAGCCATTACCTTGCAACCCGGAGTAGTTCTTTTTAAGATATTGAAATTATGTTTGAGCGCGTCGCAGCTGATTCTAGCTCTAGCGCCTAAAATCACGTATAAGACTCGTTTATATCAGGCTCTGGNGAATAATTCTCAAATTTAGTATAACGACCAATAAAGGTAAGCAGAAACTCTCCGGTAGGNCCATTTCTTTGTTTAGCTATTTTAATATCAGCAATCCCTNTTCTAGGCGTCTCTGGGTTATATTCTTCTTCTCTAAACAAAAAAACAATTAAATCTGCGTCCTGTTCAATCGCGCCAGATTCACGAAGATCTGACAGAATCGGTCTTTTATCAGTTCTTGAATCTACAGCACGATTTAACTGTGACAATGCAATGATTGGTATCTTAAGCTCCTTTGCAAGAGCTTTAAGTGAGCGTGATATCTCAGAGATTTCAGTGGCACGATTTTCCTTGCTTCCGCTGACATGCATCAATTGTATATAATCAAGAATAATCAAACCTAAACCATGTTCACGCTTAAGACGCCTTGCCCTTGCTCGAACCTCAATAGGTGTCATAGCTGGGGTATCATCAATATATAGCGGTGCATCAGACATTAATTGAACAGCAGTATTGATTCTCAACCAATCTTCATCATGAAAATTTCCAGTTCGTAAATGAGNCTGATCAACTCGACCTAATGAGGAAATCATGCGAAACATGAGCTGCTCAGAAGACATTTCCATGGAAAAAATTGCTGTAGGTATTTTTGATCCAATAGCCGCATTCTCTGCAATATTAACTGCCAAAGTTGTTTTTCCCATGGAAGGTCTTCCTGCAATAATGATTAAATCTTGATTTTGTAATCCAGCGGTATANTTATCAAAATTNCTGTAACCTGTCGGGATACCAGTAATATCACCTTCTGACTCATGNAATACCTCTATTCTTTTCATAGNATCTGGTAGTATGTTTTTCACTGACTTAAANCCAGATTCACTCCTTGANCCTCTCTCTGAAATCTCAAAAACTAATCTTTGNGCTTCATCCAATAACTCTTCCGAACCACGTCCATCAGCAGAATAAGCCCCTCCACTGATTTCATTGCCGGCACTAATAAGAGCGCGTAGAGTAGAACGCTCTCTCAGAATTTTTGAGTAGGCTACAATATTTGCGGCTCCGGGAGTTTCATTAGTCAAGAGAGCTAAATATTCAAGTCCTCCCGCATCCTCTAGATTACCCTCTTTATTAAGATCTTCTGAGACTGTTACCACATCACACGGATGGCCGTTTTGATTTAATTTTGATATCACAGAAAAAATAATTTGGTGATCTTTTCTATAAAAATCAGATTCAACTATAAGATCAGAGATTTTTTCCCATGCTACTTTATCAATCATTAAGCCGCCAAGAATAGATTGCTCTGCTTCGACTGAATTGGGNGGTATTTTTAGGTTCTGTTGAACAGACTCAATNCTTGAATCACCATCCATTACTCGAACCATTAATGTTGCCTCTTAATTAAAAATATAATATTTATTTTTACTGATCAGGTACTACAATTATTTTTATTTCCACATCTATGTCAGCGTGTAGATGTACATCAATATTAAATTCACCAATCTCTTGTATTGGCCCGTCAGGCATTCGAATTTCGCTTTTTGAAATTTCGACACCAACTTTCTCAAATCCATTTGTAATATCCACCGGACCAACAGATCCATACAACTTCTCTTCGGCAGTAACATTTGCTGGAATTATAAGTTCCATACCTTTAATTAATTCAGCACGACTTTTTGCATTTGATAATTCTTGGGCTGCTTGTTTTTCTAATTCGTCACGTCGTAATTCTATTTCCTTAATATTTGCAGGTGTAGCTAAAGCAGCTTTACCAGATGGAATAAGAAAATTACGACCGTAACCAGATTTTACAGTGACCAAATCTCCTACAGCCCCTAAATTTTCAACTTTATCCAAGAGAATGACATTCATTTAATTAACCTTACAATCTTATTGTATAAAATAAAATGATTAATTTATCTATATCTTTTTGATACGTGATCGATAATTAAACCAGGCATCAGTGTATCCTATTAAAGCAAATAAAATTATTGCAATCGCATTTAGCAAGGGAATCATTATATATAACACAATCAATAACATTAGAGGAATTGAGTTATTTTCATAAAACCAATGCAATATAGATAATCCCTGTAACCAAAAAACCATAAATGCAATCACTGCAATGTTTTGCAGCCATGCTGAATTTGTAAAAAACATCAATAAAGAAACAATTGCCGCTAATGTTGCCAAAACGCGACCTAAATTTAGATCACAAAATCTATCATGTAGTTTTTTATCATTTGATAATGAATTTTTAGCAGCGTTACCTAAAACCAAAACCAATGAATATATCGACCAAGTTATTAAAACTACCAGAATTGTCATTTGGGCTGCCAAAGCATCTTGCTGTAATTGTAATATTTCAGATTGTTGAACAAAACCGCTATTTTCAAAAATATTACTTACATTTCTTATCACCTCATTCCAATATGGAATCGGATCGCCTAATACAATAAAAAAACCGAGAGCAGCTAAGACGGCTATTATGACGGATATTTGAAGAGTTAACGCAAGTGATTGTGTGCGATTTAATGTTATAGCGTATAGAGAAATAGGTACCCAAGAAACTATAATATTTAGAAAAATCTCAGTAATAGTGACGTCAGTAATTATTCCTAGAAAAAAGTAGCCTGCAATTGCTAATAAAACTTGAAAAAAACAAGTTGCAATTGAATTATGGAGAAGCAACAAAACCAATACTGCCCCACTAAATATTTGTGAAAAAGGCAATAATAACGTTACAAACAATCCAAGACTGCCATTCTGGGGTCTAGAGACTAACCATGCAGCAACTGATTGCATGATAACCTCAATTAATGGCTATCTGTGTATGGCAAAAGAGCAAGAAATCTTGCTCGTTTAATGGCTGTTGATAACTGCCTCTGGTAACGGGCCTTTGTACCCGTAATTCTGCTTGGTGCAATTTTTCCTGTTTCGGATATATATCCCTTTAGGAGTTTTAAATCTTTATAATCAATCTCGCTAATATCATTAGCCGTAAAACGACAGTACTTTTTTTTGCGTGGATAACGAATCATTTTATTAGCCCCTAAATATTTTTATCTTCAGTTTCTAATTCTTCTTTAATTACAGATTTACTTTCATCTTCACTAGATTGATCTGTTTTTTTCTCTAGTTCTACTTCAAGGTCAGATGTTTCTTTTGGTTCTTCTGTTAAGTCTTCTTCTGATGCAGCTGAATCATCTACCTGGGTTTCTTTTACCTTTTCCTTTTGATCTAAAGAAGGTTCTATTTTTTTATCATTAGTAACAATGTTGNCCTTATTTTTGTCAATCACTCCAGAATCAACTTCATTCTTCTCATTACGTATTTCCTTAGTTTTAAGGTCTTTNTCTTTTTCATATTTCATATCTTCTAAAATAGGTGATGATTCCGTTACTGCCTCCTTACAATTAAGTAAAAGGTACCTCAAAATTGCGTCATTAAAACGAAACCCGCTTACAATTTCATCTATTATAGATTTCTTGCACTCTATATTCATGAGTATGTAGTGAGCCTTATGCACTTTATTTATAGGGTAAGTAAGTTTTCTTCTTCCCCAATCTTCATTTCGATGAATTGAGCCACCGGAATCGGTAATCATCTTTTGGTAGCGCTCTACCATTGTAGGCACTTGTTCGCTCTGGTCAGGATGAACCAGAAATACAATTTCATAATATCTCATCGTATCCCCTTTCGGATAATAGCCTCCTGGTTTAAACAGTGAGGCAAGAGGTTAATATATTCTCGTAAAAAAACAAACGAGGGCTAAGAATGCTACCCAAGGAAAACAAACCATGCAAGAAAAAATATTTTATTAATTTCTAAAATTAAATTAGTTAAGATTTTATTTTAGTAGAAGTTCGTTGCCTTAGAGCCTCATAAAGGCATATTCCTGTCGCAACAGAAACATTAAGACTGGATACAGTCCCTGACATGGGTAGACTGACAATTTCATCGCAGCGATTTTTCGTTGATTTTCTAAGCCCTTTATCTTCGCTGCCCATTACAAATGCCAATGGACGACACAAATCGCTATCAAAAAGATTATCTTCTACTGAATCACTTGTCCCGATTAATACGACACCATAATCGCTTAACCATTCCAAAACTTTTTCAATATTTTTTACAGAGGAAAAAAGCAGTGATTCTGATCCTCCAGAAGATACTTTACTTACAGTTGGGTTAAGGCTTACCGAATCCCTCTTTGAGGTAATGACCACATCTACTCCACAAGCATTTGCCGTACGTAAACAGGCGCCAAGATTATGGGGATCTTGAATACCATCAAGGATTAAAATAAAAATTGGTGATGCGCTCTTTTTACTCAACCTAGTTTCTATAAAAGTTCGTAAAGATGATTCATCAATAAAAGATTTTCTTTTAATAACCGCTACAATTCCCTGATGATTACTCACTCCACATATTTGTGTTAACCTGCCNCGATTTGCTTCTGAAATATCTATATTTCTTTTCCGTACTTCATTGATTAAGGATAGGATGCGTTTATTTACAGGATGATACTCAACGTATAGTTTCCTAATCTTAATATTATTAAGTGATAATAAATGCTCCACAGCGCGAAGCCCAATGACGTAACTCATGTTTGTTGATTCTTTTCTTTCATTCTCAAACACAGATCAATTCTCCAAAAAAATTCTTTGTTTGACATTAAATATCTATTTTCATTGCAGCACACCATCCAAATAAAATACACTAAAATACTAAAATGCCGAGATGGCGGAATTGGTAGACGCGCTAGCCTCAGGTGCTAGTGGGATAACTCCCGTGGAGGTTCAAATCCTCTTCTCGGCACCATTTAAAAAAATAATGTACTTTTATTTTCCTGTACAATATAGGTAATAATCTTAGAAAAATAGAATAAATTTACTAATGCAAGAATTTGTCGACACTTTAAACAGTATAATCTGGAGCAATGCGTTAATTTTCTTAGCTCTTGGCGCTGGTCTTTTTTTCTCCATTCAAACGCGCTTTCTTCAAGTTCGTCTCTTGCGCGAGATGGTGAGATTAATTTTTTCAGGAAAAAGCTCTGAAAAAGGAATTTCAACCTTTCAAGCTTTATCAGTTTCCCTGTCCGGAAGGGTTGGCACGGGTAATATTGCTGGCGTTGCGGCAGCAATTGCTTTTGGTGGTCCAGGAGCAGTTTTTTGGATGTGGATAGTAGCTTTTTTTGGAGCTTCTACCGCTTATGTAGAATCAACATTAGGGCAAATCTACAAAGAAGAAGATAAAGGCCAGTACCGTGGAGGACCTGCATATTATATCGAAAAGGCTATGGGAGCAAAATGGTATGCGATTTCTTTTGCCATCATAACTATTATAGCCACAGGTATGCTATTACCTGGAGTCCAAGCTAATGCCATAGGAAATGCTGTAGTTGAAGCGCTTGGAGAAGGAAGCATAATTGAGACAATAATCGGACCATTAAGTACAACTACGATTACAGTTACATCAGTAATATTAGTTATTTTAGGATTTATTATTTTTGGCGGGGTAAAACGCATAGCCAATTTTACACAGGTTGTGGTTCCTTTTATGGCTCTCTCTTATGTTTCGGTTGCATTTATTATCATTGCTCTCAATATTACGCGTCTACCAGAAATTATTAATCTTATTATAAGTGATGCATTCTCACCAATGGCAGGCATGGGTGCAGCAATTGGCTGGGGTGTTAAGAGAGGCATATATTCTAATGAAGCAGGTCAGGGTACAGGGCCTCACGCTGCTGCTGCTGCAGAGGTTGAACACCCAGCACAACAGGGAATTGTGCAGGCCTTTTCAGTTTATATTGATACTTTAATCGTGTGCTCGGCAACAGCATTTATGATTTTAATGACTCGTTCGTATAATGTATGCAGTGATGCAGCATGCAAGACAAACTTAATTATTCAAAATATTAGCCTAGATAAAGATCCAAATAGCCCAGATTTTACCCAATATGCCCTAGAGTCAGTAATTCCAGGAGTTGGGGCTCCTTTTGTGGCAATTGCATTATTCTTTTTTGCTTTTACAACAATACTTGCATACTACTATATAGCTGAAACAAATATAGCCTACTTAAAAAGATCATTAAAGGTACCTGGCATGATGTTTATTCTAAAAATTGTTATGTTGATATCTGTTTTTTATGGATCAGTTAAAACCGCAAGTATNGCATGGGGTTTAGGNGATATAGGAGTGGGNTTAATGGGGTGGTTTAATATCATTGGTATTCTAATAATTTATTTTNTGGCAAAACCGTCNCTAATAGCACTAAAAGATTATGAAGAACAAAGAAANAAACAAACTATCAAATACTCNTTTNACCCAATATCATTAGGTATCAAGGGTGCTGATTTTTGGGAAAAACGATATCAATCAAATCAAAAAGAAGATCTTTCTTAGTNTTGATTTTTAGATTCGTCAAAAGGGTTTCGCCTTATTATGGTTTGATCTCTATCTGGACCCGTAGAAATTATATCCAAGGGTATTTCAGCGAGCTCTTCAATACGACCTAAGTAATCGAGAGCATTTTTAGGNAGATCTTGGTATTTTGTTATACCAAAAATTGATTCTGACCAGCCTGGCATAGTTTCATAAATCGGTTCACANTCTGAAAAACAATGCATCTTAAGTGGCAATCCTTTTATGNNTTTCCCGTCTATTTTATACCCAACACATATTTTAACTTCCTCTAATCCNTCCATAACATCCAATTTTGTAATACATAATCCAGAAATACTATTATTTATAATCGACCGTNTTAGAGCAACAGCATCAAGCCAACCGCATCTTCTAGGTCTGCCNGTGGTNGCNCCAAACTCAGCNCCAATTTTTGCNAGATGCTTTCCAGCGGTATTAAATAGCTCTGTGGGAAAAGGGCCTGCCCCCACTCTAGTTGTATAGGCTTTAACTACTCCCAATATATAATCTAGATCACGAGGNCCGATNCCTGACCCCGTNCTTGCTGCNGCTGCTACNGTATTTGATGAAGTTACAAAAGGATAAGTNCCATGNTCAATATCCAAAAATGTACCCTGTGCTCCTTCAAATAATACATTTTTCCCTTCATCTTTTAAATCTTGTAAGACNTGGGTTATATCTGCCGTAATTGGGGTAATTATTTCAGCATCTCTTAATGCGNTATNTAAAGTTAGTGAAAAATCGACTGGGTCNTCTTTATAATATTTTGAAAGTAAAAAATTATGATAATTTATCACTTCTTTTAGTTTTTCAGAAAAATGTTCCTTATCCAATAAATCTGAAACTTTCAAAGCTATTCGTGAAGCTTTATCTGCATATGCCGGGCCTATACCTCTTCCGGTTGTTCCTATTGCAGAGGAACCACGAGCTCTTTCTCTNGCTNNGTCCAAAGCAACATGGGATGACAATATAAGTGGGCATGAGGCGCTTATTTTTAGGCGATCAAATACAGGAATATCTGAAGCTATAAGTGTATTTGCTTCTTTAATTAATTCTTCAACTGATAGTACTACGCCATTGCCTATTAAACATTCAACTTTATCATGCATAATGCCCGATGGTATTAAATGTAAAATAGTTTTTTTACCATTAATAACTAAAGTATGCCCCGCATTATGNCCACCTTGAAAACGAGTAACTGCTGAGACTTTTCCAGTAAGTAAATCAACGATCTTACCTTTTCCCTCATCGCCCCATTGAGTCCCAATGATTACAACATTCTTACTCATTCAATATATCCNAAAGTTTTTTTATCCTCTCACAAAAAATAATAATACTAAGCCAATAATCATAGAAATAAATCCTATCATTCGAAGATTATTATCACTAAANCCAGACATTCTTNTCACAAAANTTCTGAANCCATTCGGATTAATAAATGGAATCATTCCTTCAAGAATAAGNTACAAAGAGATTGCTGTAAAAATATCCTGCCACATGATGTTAATCAATTATAAGAANCTAAAAAAAATACTCTCTNGGATTTTAAANCCTATGCCANANAGCGTGTGACAGTCTACTCAGGAACTTCTGATTTATTTAAATAACGAAAAAACTCATTATTCGGATCAATTACCATTAAATCGCCAGATCTACCTAAGGAATTTCGGTAAGCATCTATACTACGATAAAATGCATAAAATTCTGGGTCCTGANTGTATGCCGNAGCATATATATCTGCAGCAGATGCATCTCCTTCCCCACGAATAATTTGTGAGTCTTTATTAGCATCAGCAAGAATAATTGTTCTNTCTTTATCCGCTGTTGATTTTTTTTGTTCAGAAATCTCCATTCCTTCAGCTCTTCGTTCTGCAGCAATTCGAGCACGCTCTTCTCTCATTTGTTGATAAACTGAATTTCTCACATCGTCGGGGAACTCCACCTGTTTGACACGTACATCAATAAGTTCAACGCCAAGTCCCTGTGCAGCACTACTCGCAGTTGCAAGCATATCTTTAATTAATTCAGCGCGCTCAACTGAAATTGCCTCTTGAACAGATCTTTTGCCAAATTCNGTAACAATNGCATTCTTAATAATTTCTGATANTCGATNATTTGCTAANCTCTGGCTTCCGCCTGTAGAAATATAAAATTNCACAGAATCAATAATTCTCCATTTAACAAAAAAATCAACCTGCAAAGCCAAGCGTTCTGCGGTAAATATCCGATCTGGCCGGTCGCTTATTGTTAATATGCGCTTGGGAAATTTACGGACACTTTGAATGAAAGGTATTTTTAAGTGAATTCCAGGTTCATAATCTGAACGAACAACCTCTCCAACTTGCAGTTTTATTGCTAACTCCCTTTCATTTACTGTAAATGTTGCAAGACCAAGGATGATTAGCCCNAAACCTAATAGTATGAGAATGCNAAATTTACTATTAATCATTGTCTTAATTTCCTATTTCGAATTGGACTGGGATCTTCTCCCTGAACACCCGGCTGAGTAATCANAGGAGTTGTTGAATTATCGGAAACTCTTGNTCTTTCACGATCGCCAATAAGTTTATCAATTGGCAAATAAAGTAGATTTCCACTGCCTTTAGAATCAAGTATAACTTTGTTNGAATTCATATAAACTTCTTCGACAGCTTCTATATACAATCTATCTCGTGTTACACGAGGAGCTTTTTTATATTCTTTAAGTAGCGCCAAAAATCTTGATGCTTGGCCTTCAGCATCGGCAATCACTCTGTCATGATATGCTTCTGCATCCTGNAGGATTCGGGCAGCTGAACCTCGTGCGCGAGGAATTAAATCTTGTGCATATTTTTCAGCTTCTAATACAAAACGATCACTATCATTTCGCGCTTTTTGAGTATCATCAACAGCACTTTGAACAGCTTGAGGGTAATCTAATCTTTCGAGACTAATTGACGTAACTACAATACCGGCCTGATAGTCATCAAGCGTTGTTTGAAGAAGNATTTGAGTTCTTGGGGCTATCTCATCACGTCTTTCAGTAACTAACACTTCTAAGGAACTTGTGCCAACTACCTCGCGAAGAGCAGCTTCTGTTACATCTTGCAAAGTTGATTCAGGATCAACAACCTCAAAACTAAATTTAACTGGATCTGTCCGTCGATATTGCACTACCATCTGAACAAAAACATATTGCTCATCACCAGTTAATATCTCTGTACGAAAAGGAAAATTGACAATCTCATTAGTATTAACAATATCAACCCTATCTATTGGGTACGGAAAACGCCAATGTAATCCTGGTAAAGTTGTTTTAGTATAAGCNCCAAATCGCTGGACCACACCTCGTTCCGCCTCATCAATTCGGTATAACCCTGTAAAAGCCCATGCAAGCAGTATAAATATAAGTAATATGGAGCCACCAGAAGTTATTTTCATACCCTTTGGTCCCTGCTTATTACCAGCATTACCTCTAAAAATACCTGTTAATCTTTTTTGCCAAGCTTCAAACATTTGATCCAAATCTTCTGGCTGATTTCCTCTATTTTGCCAGGGATCTTTTCCATTTCCAGAATCTTTCCAAGTCATATTTTAATCTCTATATTTTTTAAGAAGCCATCAATAGTGATGCTTGTTTAATAGTATCTTCATCTATTTTTTCTTTTCTTACAAAACGTCTAAATTCATTTTTATTCATTTTAATCTCAAGCAACCAGCTTCCATCAGTAAGAATATTTTCACTAACTACCGCTCCTAAATCAAATAAATGNGCTCTTTGGCGNCCCTGTGANTGCTTAAGATTAATTGTACCATTAAACAACCTGCGTTGGAGTTTATGTTGAATTGCTTCAGTTAATANANGAATNTCATCANGTTGNAANGCCGANATCCAGGCAGCTCTTGTTTGCCCATTANTGTTCTTCGCTAAACCAAAATTCCTATTAATTTTATCGATTTTATTATAAANCCTAATTTGGGGGATTTTATCTGCATCTAACAACCGTAATACAGAATTAACGTATCTTAAATGTTGCCAGTAATCCTNATCACTNGCATCAATGATATGCAAAATCAATTCCGAATATTTTATNTCCTCAAGTGTTGAGCGAAAGGCGGCAATTAATTCATGNGGTAAATCATTAATAAAACCGACAGTATCTGCAAAAATTATTGTATTATTTTTTTTAGTTTTTAAACGACGCATGGTTGTATCAAGCGTTGCGAAAAGTTGATCTGCTGTAACAGCATTTGCACGAGTTAACTTGTTGAATAGAGTAGATTTTCCTGCATTTGTATACCCAACAATAGCAACAGTTGANGTTTCTGATCGAATGCGATTCATTCTGCTCATAGATCGACGTTTATCGACCTGCCTTAATTGTTGTTTTAGTTGTTTAATTCTATTGTTAACTAGGCGTCTATCTGTTTCTAGTTGNTTTTCTCCTGGACCTCTAAGCCCAATACCTCCTTTTTGTCTTTCTAAATGAGTCCATCCACGAACAAGACGAGTAGATAAATGTCTGAGTTGTGCTAATTCCACTTGAAGTTTACCTTCAAAACTTCTTGCTCGTTGAGAAAATATATCAAGTATCAGTTCACTGCGATCCANCATCCGGCATTTAAGCTCCCTCTCTAAATTTCTTTCCTGACTCGAATTTAATGGAGCACTGCTAATAATAATTTCAGCTTGAGTATCCTGGATCTTTTGCCTTAATTCTTGGATCTTACCTTTGCCAATCAAGTAGCGTGGATTTAACGAGCGGAGATGTATAAAAACTTCACCAACTACCTCTGCGCCTGCTGAAATGGCTAGCTGATATAATTCTTCATTATTAGTTAGATGCCTATCTCTACCTTTATATATGTGAANAAGAANTACACGTTCACCAGATTTAGGTCTTTCTAACAAAAACTTTCTTCCAAACTATTTAAAAACAGATCGATCATATTTTATTATCTTATAACTTATTTTTTATATGAGAAAATATAGTATCAAAAACATCCTCTTTAAGAGAATCGAAAGATNATAGCCCTGGTTCATTTCTCANCCAAGTAAGNTGTCTTTTTGCTAATTGACGGGTTGNTGATTGAGTTTTGAATGTTGCCTCTTCCAAGCTTATATCCCCATCAAGATGANTCCATATCTGTCTATATCCTACAGCTTGCATCGACACNCTATTAATTGATAAACCNTCCCTATCTCGCAANAATTTTACCTCTTTAACNAATCCATGATTTAACATTTCTATAAATCTATTGTTGATTCTGTCATATAATTTCTCACGAGAATAAGGAATAAGCGCNAGTTTTATATANTTATANTCTGGTTTCCTAACTACATTTATGNTCTTTAAGCTCGAAGGNGTTTTACCGCTTAATCTAAATATTTCTAGTGCTCTTTGTATTCTCTGACGATCATTAGGGTTGATTTGTTCTGCTGTTTNNGGNTCAATATCATGCAATATATCATGTAATTTTGGCCAGCCCTTTTCTTGAGCNTCTCGGTTTATCTGGTTTCGTACTTNACTATTTGCATCAGGTAAGTTTGANATTCCATTTATTAGTGAACGAAAATATAGCATCGTCCCACCAACTAGCATTGGTATTTCACCTTTCAAATGGATCTTATTAATAATTTTATGAGCATCAGAAACAAAGGATCCTGCAGAATAGATTTCCTCAGGATTAAGAATATTAATTAACCAATGGGGTGTTTTCTTTAGAACTGCTATATCTGGTTTTGCAGTTCCAATATCCATATGTCTATACACCTGTGCTGAATCAACACTAATAATCTCTAATGGAAAATTGGCAGCTAATTTTAAACTTACTTGGGTTTTTCCAGACGCAGTTGGTCCCATTATGCATATAACAGGTTTTTTAGATTGAATACTATTATTCACAAAAAGATAGATTACCGGATTTAATTAAATTCTAAGTTCCATATGAAANTGGGATCTTAAGAACTTGACCAATGCGAATGTTATTATTTTTCATTTTNTTGACAGAGCGTATTGAGGGCATACTAACATTATAATATTGTGCTATTTCACTTAGNGTATCNCCTCGAATAATTACGTGTTTTAACTCACGATTTGGAGACATTATATCCTGTGCAATCAAGGTTCCTCTCGGAGGGTTTTGATAAAAATAATCCTTGATACCACTATGTATAGCTTTTGTAAGCTTTAATTGATAATTCTTACTATTAAGTTTTTTTTCTTCGTTTGGATTAGAAATATAAGCCATTTCAACAAGTATAGATGGAATATCAGGTGATTTTAAAACAAGAAACCCCGCTTGCTGAGTTTTACTACGATGTATAGCCCCTACTTTTGCCAACTGGTTGAGCACCCTTTGTCCAATATCTAAACTAACAGAAATTACTGCATTTTTCGAAAGATCCATCAAAACTGAAGCTAAATCATCATCTTTATCGGATAAAGATATACCCCCAACAAGATCAGAAGCATTTTCTCTTTGTTCTAATCTCTTGGCCGCTTCGTCACTAGCTCCTTTTAGCGATACAGCGTAAACCGATGCACCCTTAGCTCGTCTATCATTCACCGCATCAGCATGAATAGAAATAAACAGATCCGCGTTATTTTGTCGGGCTACTTCCATTCTATCCCTATGATTGACATATTTATCGTTATTACGAACCAATATAGCCCTCATACCTCTTTCTCGATTAATACGGCTAAACAAGTGACGACCTACGGATAAAGCAACATCTTTTTCTTTTATTTTGTTGCGGCCAATGGCCCCAGGATCATATCCTCCGTGACCAGGATCAATAACAATTGTTATATATCTGGGAGCTTCAACTTCATTTTTATCGGCGTAACTATTTTTAGTTTGTGTAATATTATTTTTAAACAAATCAATTACCAGACTATGGCCAACTTGATTATCTTTGTTAGTCAAAAAAACTTTTGATTTTGAAATATCTTCTATATCAAGAACAACTCGAAGACCTTCTTTAGGTCGGATGCCAGTACGAACATTTCTAATCAATCCCTTACTCAGTGATTTTTTTTGAAAGGATTGTGATAAATGAGTATTGTTTAAATCAACAACTAATCTATTTGGATTTCTCAGAAAAAACGAATTGTATATTTCTTTGTTACTTAGATCCAAAACCAGTCGCGTTTGATCTTGGTTTGATCCAATTCTTATATTTTCAAGGGTAGTTTGGCCTTGGATCGCAACTGATAGCGAACACAGGATTAATGCAAATGTTAAGCGTTCCCGAAGCATTGACGAATAAATTCCTCCAATCGACAGGTCTTTTGATATGACATTATAGAAATATGACAAAAAAAACAAATTTTTTTCTTCGAAATTATAGGGATACAGCTTTTACTTAATACTACTTTAAATCAAAAAAATCATGTTTAAAACTTTTTAAAATCTCGCTTCCACGTTTACTTATTGAGATTAACTGACATGCTCGACCATGAGAATAATAATTCAGTTTAATCAAGATATCAGCTTCATTCACTAGTGCAGGGAATTTTTCTGCCCATTCAATTATCATAAGACCTGAATACAAATCAGACCAACCAAGGAACTCTATCTCATTTAATGAGATAACTCTATATAAATCAATATGATATATAATCCCATCTGGAAAATCATATGGCTCCACCAAAGTATATGTCGGGCTTGGAACAGCTCCTTTGTGACCAAATTCTCCCAAAATTGCACGGGCTAATGTTGTTTTCCCAACCCCTAACTCACCCTCAAGAAGAATCATCCATCCACAATATTTTTTTGGCAAAAGTTCCGCTATTTTTCTCCCTAATTTTATAGTATCTTTTTCTTTCTCTAAAATTATTGATGGGTTCATGGGTTCGCCCAAAATTTTATTTGATCCATTAAATCAGTTGCAATTGTACCCCTCTCACCAATAAGTGCTGCAATATCGCCTGATTTTGCATGTATCGCAACTCCAATAGCAGCAGATTCAGATGAAGATAAACCCTGTGCTAAGAGTCCACCTATTATTCCTGCAAGAATATCTCCCATTCCTGGTGATGCCATCCCTGGATTACCCTCAGTACATATCAATGGAATAGAATCCCTAGATGCTATTAGTGTTCCCATTCCTTTTAAAACAATATTACCTTTATACATTTTCTGTAACCGTTTCAATGATGACAGCCTATCTAACTGAACATTAGTAGTAGAATCATTCAACAAACGAGCTGCTTCTCCTGGATGTGGTGTTAAAATCCAATCTTCTCTCTGATTGGGTTTTTTCGCTAATATATTTAAACCATCAGCATCAACGACTATTGGTTGCGAAGAGGTAATTACCTTAGAAAATATTTCATTTGCCCAATCACTTTTTCCGAGACCAGGCCCGATAACAATAGTAGTAATATCTGAAAGAATTTCATCAATATCATTAGCTTTTCTTATAGGGCAAGACATTAATTCTGGTCTGGTCAAGGGAATGGAATCGCAATGCGATGGATGTGTAGCTATAGTTACGCGGCCTGCTCCACACCTTAGAGCTGCTTCTCCTGCCAAAAGAACAGCTCCTAACATACCGGGGCTTCCACCTACTATTAGTAAGTGACCAAAATCTCCTTTGTGGGCATCCCTTTCTCTAATAGGTAAAGCATTAGTTATTACTTCATTAGATATACATTCTATCTGAGGTTTGACTTCATTGTAGCAATCCCTGGGTATATCTAGATCGTCAAATTTTTTTTCGCCATAATAATTTTGTCCACGCCCCATATAACAACTCCCTGTTAGAGCGACAAAAATTATTGTCATATCAGCTCTAACAGCATTACCCATTAAAGCTCCAGTATCACTATTAATACCGGTAGGTATATCTAACGACACCACTTTTGCATCATGTTTATTTATCTTGTCAACCGCTTCAGAAAAGCTACCTTTTATTTTACGAGATAAGCCGCTTCCCAAAATAGCATCTACAATAAGATCTGCATTAGGATCAATAGATCCAGACCACAACCCAAACTTTCCATTATCTGCAATAAAATCTTTATATGCTTGTAGAGCATCATTTTTTAGATTTTTTGGTAATACCAAAGCTGACACTGAAACATCAAAACCTTTTTTTGCGGCAAGTCTTGCAAAAACAAAACCATCTCCAGCATTATTCCCGCCTCCACAAATAACTTTCCAGTTTTTAGTGTAAGAAAATTGTTTGATCGTATGTTCTAGTGCAGCTTCAGCCGCTTTATGCATTAATAAATAACTATTTATCCCTTCTTTTTTCATAGCAGCAAGATCAATTTTCCGAGCATCTTCGTTCGAATAAATTTTTTGAGGTATTCTAGGTTCTTGTCTCATATAACGATTATACTGTTTTACGATAGGAATCTATCAAATGAATGCAATATTAAAAAAAAATAAAATAATCCCTTTTACTCTTGCTCAAAAGATTAAATCATGGGGTAAAGAAATCGGTTTTGAACAAGTTGGTATCAGCGATATTCAACTTAAAGAGGCAGATGCTCGCCTCAAATTATGGTTAGAAAAAAAATTTCATGGTGAAATGACCTACATGAGACAACATGGCTCAAAGAGAAGTCATCCAAAAGAATTAGTGCCGGGAACTATTAGTGTTATATCTGCAAGAATGAATTATTTACCTGAAAGAAAGGAGAAAATGGCTGAACTTTTAGATCACAAAAAAAAAGCTTATATTTCCCGATATGCCTTGGGCAGAGATTATCATAAAGTATTACGTAATAGACTAAGTATTCTAGGGAAACGTATTCAAAATTATATTGGATCATATGGATATCGTGTGTTTGTCGATAGCGCTCCAGTACTCGAAAAACCCCTAGCTGAGAAAGCGGGACTTGGCTGGATTGGCAAGCACACCAACCTTATTAATCGCAATGCTGGATCTTGGTTTTTTCTAGGTGAGTTATACACTGATTTAAAACTACCTACTGATACTCCAGAAAAAACACATTGCGGATCTTGTAAAAAATGTATTGATGTTTGCCCCACAAATGCAATAGTTGAACCATATATTCTTGATGCAAGGAGATGTATTTCATATTTAACAATAGAGCACAAAACATCAATCCCTGAAGAGCTAAGGCCATTAATAGGTAATCGGATTTTTGGATGTGACGATTGTCAGATATTCTGTCCTTGGAATAAATTTGCCATAAAAACACAAGAAAAGGATTTTTCTCCTCGACATAAACTAAATGATTCTAATTTGATTGATTTATTTCAATGGAACAAAAAAACATGGATGAGAAACACTGAGGGAAGCGCTATCCGCCGGATTGGTTATAATCAGTGGTTAAGAAATATTGCTGTAGGCCTTGGCAATGGAGGAAGAACTCCTGATATATTGAATGCATTACGTAAAAAATTAAATCATAAATCTATCATGGTACGTGAACATGTTCGCTGGGCTATAAAACAACATCTAAAAAAATAAAATTACAAAGAAAAACAAATATTATCAATCAATCTAACCTTCCCGAGTTTTACGGCTGCAATTAAAACCAGATTTCTATCTTCATTATTAGGTTCTTGGAGATTATCAGCATGGCACACTTTAACATATTCGGGTTTAAATCCTTTTGCTTGTAGCTTCCTTAGAGATTCTTTTTCAAGTTCATAAAAATTTCTATTGTTTTCTTTTATTTGGGTAACAATATTTTTTAAAAACTTATAAAACTCTGGGGCAATCAATCTCTCTCTATCAGAAAGAAACTGATTACGTGAACTCATTGCTAAACCATCAACTTCACGTTGGATAGGCCCACTTAAGATCTTAATAGGTAAATTAATATCTTTTACCAATCGTTTGACAACTAAAATCTGTTGGTAATCTTTTTGTCCAAAAACAGCAATATCTGGTTGGATGATATTAAAAAATCGTATTAACACAGAAGCCACCCCATCAAAATGTCCGGGTCTATATTTCCCGCACAAATTTTTTGTTAATGACGGCTCAGAAATAACTGTTGCATCTTCAGCGCCAAATGGATAAATCGTTTCAATATTCGGAGCGAATAGGATATCTACAGGAATATCGCTAAGTTTTGAAATATCTAGATCTAATGAACTTGGATACGTTTTAAAATCTTCTCTTCGATCAAATTGTGTCGGATTAATAAATATAGAAACGACTACACGATCAGCATGAGAAAGAGCTAATCTAACTAAACCGATATGCCCCTCATGAAGACTGCCCATAGTTGGAACATAAGCGACACTTTCCTTGTTCTCTTTCCAACTATGAATTTGCCGACGCAACAAACTCTTATCATTCATTACATCCAATTCTTTTTCCATCAATAACTATAATTCTAAAGAAATTATGAGAAACAATGCTCAGGTGCTGGGTATTCACGATTTTTAACTGCCTCTACATAACTTTTAATTGCTTCAAGAGGTGATTCCTTACCCTGTATAAAATTTTTAACAAATTTCGGTGTTCGACCTTGTGTAATGTCTAAAATATCATACAAAACTAAAATCTGACCATCAATATCGGGGCCGGCCCCAATACCTATAACTGGCACATCAAGAGCCTCCTTAATAGATTGCCCGAGTTCGTTAGGAACGCACTCAAGAAGCACTATATCTGCCCCAGCATCTTGAAGTCGAAGGGCGTTGTTTTTCATTGCTGTTGCATGTTTTGGGTCCCGACCCTGTATCGTAAATCCTCCAATCTTATGAACTGATTGTGGCTTAAGACCGAGATGAGCACATACAGCAATATCATGACTAGCAAGATGACTAACAATTTCAATTTGTCCTTCACCTCCCTCAAGTTTAATCATCATTGCACCACCTTCTTGCATTAGTCGGACTGCATTCTCTAGAGCTTGATTAGGATCTGAATAACTCATAAAAGGCATATCTGACACCAAAAAGGCGTGTTGAAGATTACGTTTTACATTTGAGGTATGATAAATAATATCTTCAACCGTAACAGGAACTGTTGTATCGTGACCTTGAATAACCATTCCCAAAGAATCTCCTACTAAAACAAGATCTATCCCTGCTGCATCGATAAGAAGTGCAAAACTAGCATCATAAGCAGTTAAGCAAGCTATTATTTCACCGTTCTTTTTCATCTCTTTTAGAGATGCGATATTAACTGGAGGTTCTGACATCCTTCGGTGTTCTAGTTGTGTATACATATTATAGTCAAGCTATTATCAAGTTATTAAAAATTAAACCCGTTATTCAACCAAATGCAACTTCAGTTATTGGATTATAAAAATGTCTTCCACTGGTTGTCTGTTCTATCTGCTCAAGTAGCTGCAGATAATCAGCATCATTATTAATCGGATCTATCGAAGTGGTGTTAACTATAAGTAAGGGTGCTTCATCATAATTATAATAATGCTGAGCAAATGCTTCATTCAAACTTTCTAAATAGTGTTTGTCAATAAATGTTTCATGAGAGATATCGCGATGGTAAATTCGTTGTAGTAAAGCATCTACTGAGGCCTGGAGATAAATAACAAGATCGGGAGCAATGGATTTCATTTCTACTTTTTCGCATATTTTATTATAAAGCTCCATTTCTTCAGGATTTAAATTAATTTCGGCAAATAGTCGATCTTTGTCTATATGAAAATCTGCAACTCTGATAGAAGCAAACATATCTGCTTGCCTTAATTCTTCAAGTTGTTTAGCGCGTTGGAACAAGAAAAAAAGTTGTGTTGGTAGAGCATCTTTTCTTCGGTTTCTATAAAATCCTTCAAGAAATGGATTCTCACTCGCCTTCTCTAAGATCAACTCGCCTGAAAGACTTTCAGCTAATCGTTTTGCAAGACTTGTTTTTCCAGCACCTATTGAACCTTCAATCACAATAAATCGTGATGCTTTTTGATGTTTTTCCAATTTTTCAACATTCATAATTTTCTAGCTTACATTTTCTCAATTCTAAGCATATCACTATCTAGATTTTCTAATAATTCTTTTGCAAAACCTAATCCTGGTATCTCTATGTCAGAAGTAATTTCAAGCATTGGTATTAAAACAAAATTTCTTTTTGAAATTCCTGGGTGTGGGACAACCAAATTAGGTTTATTAATAACCTCATTATCATAGAGCAATAAGTCCAAATCTAGAGTGCGCGGACCCCACCGTGGTAATGTGCGATCACGATTGTGATTATCCTCAATTTCATTCAATTTTTCTAACAAAAGACTAGGATTTAAGTTTGTATAGACTAATACTACTGCATTTATAAAATCAGGTTGATCAGAATTATCCAAAGGAGCTGAACGATATAATGAAGATTGCGCCTTAATTATAATTTCTTTTGTTTGGTTTATAGAGTTAATTCCGCTCATCACTTGATCTTTGGGTGATTTGAAATTACTACCAATTCCGATATAAACGAACTTACCCTTTGTGCTGTTAATATTCATACTGTTAATGTGATATTAAGAACAATTTTTAATTATTTATCACTTGAGGATTTGATTTATGATCTTATAATAATAATTTAATTAATTTCAGGTCAATTTCACTATCAATGCTCCCTTCGTCTAGTGGTTCAGGACGCCGCCCTCTCAAGGCGGTAACAGGGGTTCAAATCCCCTAGGGAGTACCAGAATAAATTAGGAAAAATTTTAATTTAAGACGTATATCCACTTTTATTCCTTGATAGAAAATTTTTGTTGCAAGAAAAATCCTTTGTAAATCTCTAGTTATAGATTGCAATGCTATTCCCAGGAATAATTAAAACATCATTTGTAGCTAATAATCACGCATTTGACTACAAGCCAGTAAGCGCTCCATACAAACCACCAATAGATAATATTGCAATAGCTAAAGCACCTAGCCCAAAACCTAGAGATCGAGTTTTTGGATCTTTAAGGTATGCGCTACGATACAAAATTCTCCCAACTAAAAATAAAATACCGACTCCTGAGCCAACGTAAACATCCATAAAAAAACCAAATATCCATAATGCGGGGATAAAAATGATGAGCTGTTCAATCGTATTTTGGTGGACACGATAATGTCTTTCGAAATCTTCATTACCAGATGTTAATGGCGCCATGACTCCGTACTTCATTCTTGCTCTACCGACCTGAATAGCAAAAAAATATGCTTGTATGAGTGATAGTATTGTTACNATTGCAATTGGTGAAAATTTTTCCATTATNCGGTCTCCATTTTTTTATATTNCAATTTAATTAATNAAATNCTTAAATTGATCCTTGTTTTAAATAGTCTAACGGATGATATTATTAATACATAGAATAAATAGAACAATTTAATNTTNNGCAAAAANAATATTATCTAANTTATGCGAAATTACCTAAAGAANATTTTTGCAATNAAAAACAATGAATTCGTAATTGTTGCATGGTCATTCTTATATTTTTTTTCATTATTGGCGGCGTATTACATACTAAGACCTGTTCGTGATGCTATGGCAATTGTTGGTGGAGTCCAAAATATACCTTGGCTTTTTACTGGAACATTCTTAATTATGCTTTTGGTATCTCCATTATTTAGNCTGATTGCTTCTCGTTATCCACGTAAAATATTTTTACCTTGGGTCTATTATTTTTTTATCCTTAATATTTTATTTTTCTTCTTAGCTTTTACTTATTCNGAATCNAATCATATTTGGATAGCCCGTGTTTTTTTTATTTGGATTAGCGTTTTTAATCTTTTTGTTGTTTCAGTCTTCTGGAGTTTTATGGCTGATATCTATAATAAAGATCAAAGTCGTCGTTTNTTTGGTNTNATTTCAGCAGGTGGAAGTATCGGNGCTATNATAGGCCCTATTATTACAAGCTCCATTGTAGTNNTCATTGGNTTNAAGAATCTTTTNCCAATCTCAGNAATACTCATTTTGTTAGCTNTTTATTGNATACATCAACTCAAAAAATTAACTTCTAAACAAAANTATAACTACTCAGAAAACCATATTAGGTCTGAAAAACCAATTGGAGGTACATCTTTGGACGGTATTCGCCTAATGCTTAAAATGCCATATTTTAGAATGATTTCGGGCTCTATGGTTTTGTCTAGTTTNTTAGGAGTCACTATATATATGTATATGGCTGAACTTGTTAATCAAAACTATTCCAATGCAAGTGAGCATACACAAATATTTGCAATAATTGATATCTTAACTAATACATTATCGTTAATTAGTCAGTTATTTTTTGTACGATATTCAATAAANAAACTTGGAGTTGGTGTTACACTAACAATTCTACCTATAGTGTCGACCATTGGATTTATACTTCTTTCAATAAATCCTATATTTATAATTCTTGCTATTTTTCAAATATTTAGGAGATCAATAGGATTTGGTTTCTCAAAACCAACAAGTGACATGTTATACACNGTAGTTTCAAGAAACGCACGTTATAAAACAAAGAACTTTATTGAAACAGCAGTATTTCGTGGGGGAGATNTAATAGCGACATGGGTAATAAAAATNCTAAACCTGGGATTGAGTACAATTTCTTTAATCTGTATTCCCGTCACTCTTATTGGNGTCATACTCGCTTTATTAATTGGNAATCAATACAATAAATTTTACAAAAAATTATCTAGAAANNCCAATGGGTAANGTAACTTTTCATAGAAGATTAGGNGCCATACTTTATGATGGCTTGCTTGTTTTATCGTTAATGTTCTTTGGAACATATATCTTTGTGGCGGCATTAGGTAANGAAATTGAAGCTGGNTCTTTTTGGTATCAGCTGACACTNTTATTNTTTGCCNATTTTTTTTTCGTGGGGTTCTGGTTTATCTACGGGAGAACCTTAGGAATGCAATCNTGGGNTTTAAGACTCGAAANAGCAAATAGAAAGAAACCAACATTNTGGCAATGTAATTTGAGATTTTTCGCAGCTATCCTTTCTTGGNTACCACTAGGATTAGGATTTTTCTGGCAATTATTTGATAATAATAATCTTACTTGGCATGANCGAATATCGGGAACCCAATTAAAATNTTATACTAATCTTTAAAAATCATTATNAAACGCGTTTCAAAGNAACAGCTGTAATAATAATCAATATAACTGTTGGAANCCACGAAATAAGGGCNGGATTTATATGAAAAACTTGCCCTGAGTTTGATANCATTTCACTTAGAAGAAAATANCCTAAACCAATCAAAATACCCATCATTAAACGAGAGCCTGATCCTNCATATCTTANAGATCCAAAAACAAAAGTTAATGCAAGAATTGGCATCACCACAACAGTTGAAGTTGTAGCAATGCGTGACCAAAANTCCATTTCATAGCGTATAGCTGATAACTCATTTTTATTAAGATAATTAATGTAATTAATTAGCCCCCGAGCAGATAAACTTGCTGGTTTAACTAGAGTTGTNCCNAATAAATCACTATCAATATCAAAGCTTTCAATTGTTGTTGATGACGAAGAAACTTGTACATCTTCATCTTGAAAGCGAGTTTCCCTATAATTTTCTAGAACCCATTTTTCGTCGGGACCAATTGCAGAATTATCAGCTAGTGCAATTGAATTTAGAGAATTATCTTCGTTAAGCTTAAACAAATATATACTTCCAAAATCAAACTCCGTATTGACTCTCTCAAGATGCAATATTATTGGCCCATCTTTAAACCATGCTTCNCTGCCAAAAGCNGATCCTTGTTGATTATAACGGGCCTCGTCCCGCATGGTTCTAGCAAAATANTCCATNGGTGGNGCTATAAATTCACCGATCAGAACTGTGATGGATAGTAAGATTGCCCCGCTCATAGCNACCATTGAGGCTAATCGTCCAATAGATACTCCAGCAGTCCGGATNACAACGAGCTCACTATTAGTAGAAAGACTTCCAAGAGATAGTAAGGACCCAATTAATGTAGCTATTGGCATCATATCNAATGATAGTTGNGGTAATCTAAGAAAAGAGAATAATAGCGCCTCCTTGATNCCATANTGACCTTCTAAATCTCCAAGTTGAGTAATAAATTCAAANANCATTGATAGNGATAATANAANCAATAATACNAGAACAATTGTTGTTAACATTGATCGTATTAAATATTTACTAAGAGTATCCATTAGGATTTCTTTCCTTTAAATATTTCCCGATGTAAGCCATTTTGCGCAATCAACATACCTATTGCAGCCAATAATANAGAGCTATGAACCCACCATATACCAGCNCCTGCCGGTATTAATCCATTTTCTAACCAAGATTTTCCAGTTGATAAGAGATTGAAATATATAATNAAAACTAATATACCCATGGCAATACCGGTATATNTTCCTTGTCTGGGTTGACTTCTACTCATTGGTATAGCTAGTAAAAATAATATCAGTGTCGATATAGGAAGCCCTATCCGCCAGTGTAATTCAGCAAGATGGCTTTTATCATCGGAGTTTACTAAATCTAAAAAAAGCATTTCTCTAGGTTCTAACTTTTGATCTACAANAGCGGGTAAACTGTATGGAATTCCNTGTTCTGCAAACTCGATAACTAAAAACTCGGAGCTACCTGGGAGGCCTCTATAACGCTTTCCATCGTAGAGAACGAAGTATCTCATGTTTTTATTTTCTTCCTGACGTTGTTCGCCTCTTCGTGCGACAACTACCTCGATATCTCCATCCTCAGTCCGATGTTGTAAAAAAANATTTTCAATCTGACCAGATTCAAGAATCTTTTCGGCATAAATAACTGTTTTCTGGACATTATTAACAACAAATTTTCCTGCCTCTATACTTGCTAAATCTGCTTGACGACGAGCTTCAGCGCTAATGCGNTCAATTGAANCAAGAGCTTTTGGNGTAATATTAATGGACAGCCATGCAACACAAATAATNAGTGGCAATACTAACCAAAANAGTGAACGATAAATATCTATNGGCCCAATGGAACAAGCCATCATAGCTGACATNTCGCTATCTGCATATAANCGACCTAATGCCAATAATATAGATAAAAAGAGACCAATAGGTATAAGAATTGTTANATATTGAACTCCTGTTAGACTTATGAGTTCAAAAATAGCTTCTTTTGGGAGTTTATCTTTTGCTACATCACCAAGAACTCTGGCAAATTGATTTGTCAGTAATATACAAAGCAAAACTGAAGTAACAGAAAGCCATGTCTGTGCAACTTCTCGCAAAATATACCGGTCAAGTATTCTATACATAAAAAAATTTGAGTATCTTAATNTTAAATTTGTAGTTAACTTATATATTGCTGATCGGTTAGACTACCGTTTTTAACCATTGTATAACAACTTTATATTATTAATGCATTTCACTTGAAAATAGAAAAAACAGGATAATAAATTTATGAAATATTCAACGACAATGAGTTTGGCATCAAAATCATCAAGCAGCTGTATCATTATTGGAATTTATGAATCAAAAAAACTAAGTGTTGCTTCAGAAAATATCAATAGCGTTGCTAGTGGCTTTTTAACGAAATTAATCACTAATAATGATATTTCAGGCAGCCTAGGGTCTTGTTCAGTTATACAGCCGCCTAATGAAATTAAAGCAAAACGTATTCTGATAGTTGGATTGGGAAAATATAAAGACTTTGGTATAAGGGAATATCGTCAATCCCTTAAGGTTGCAATGAACAAAATAAACAAAAGAAAAATTGATAATGTTACAAACTTTCTAACTTTGGAGGATGTAAATGGAACTTCTGCCTACTACCTAGCCCGACACAGCATTGAAATTATAAGAGTCAGTCAATACCAATTTAACCAAATGAAAAGCAAACCTAAAAATCAAATTAAATCAGTAAAAAGCATTACTCTTGCAATTAAGAACAGAAGTGATATTCGACTAACAAAACTAGGGTGCAAACATGCTGATGCTATAGCGGATGGAATATGCCTAGCTAGAGACCTAGGAAATCTTCCTCCTAATATCTGTACCCCAAGTTACCTCGGTAAAACTGCACAAAAACTTGCAAAAAAATATCGCAACTTAGAAACAAAAGTTTTAAATGAGAACGCTATAAAAAAACTTGGTATGCATTCTTTTTTATCGGTAACAGCAGGCTCAATAGAACCGGCAAAGTTAATCATCATGAAATACAAAGGTACAACTAAACAAAAACCAATTGTACTTGTAGGTAAGGGTGTTACATTCGATACAGGGGGAATTTCTCTAAAACCAAGCCACAAAATGGATGAAATGAAATTTGATATGTGTGGCGCTGCTTCAGTGATAGGAACTATCGCGGCAATTGCAAAACTTAAATTACCCATAAACATTAATGTTATTGTTCCAGCATGTGAAAATCGCCCTGGTGGCAATGCAACCTTACCTGGTGATGTTGTAAAAAGTATGTCAGGCCAAACAATTGAAATATTAAATACTGATGCCGAAGGACGTTTGATACTTTGTGACGCGCTAACATATGCTAAACGTTTTCGACCTAAAAATATTATTGATGTAGCTACTCTAACTGGTGCTTGTGTAGTTGCTCTTGGTCACCATCGATGCGCAATCATGAGCAATGATGACGGTCTAGCCAAAGCTATTTTCGATGCAGGAGAAGCAATTTATGATAGAGGCTGGCGTATGCCTTTAGGAAAAGAATATGACGAACAACTTAAAAGCAATTTTGCTGATTTTGGAAATATTGGTGATGGCGCTGGCGGATCAGTTACAGCGGCTTGTTTTTTGGGCAGATTTACATCGGGTATGAAATGGGCTCATTTAGATATAGCAGGAACTGCATGGTTAGAGGGGCAAAAAAAAGGAAGTACCGGGAGACCTGTACCTATGTTAACTGAGTTTATTCTACGAGAAGCTGGGTTAGCTAAGTAAATCTAATGTCGAAAGTTGATTTTTATATATTAAAAAGCTCTGGTAATAGTTATAGAAACCGTTTTGCTTGTCGTCTAACAGAAAAAGCGTTCCGTTTAAATTANTCAATACTTATTAAAACNCCTAATCAAAAAGTNAGCAACGAAATTGATACCNTATTGTGGACTTTTANNCATGAAAGTTTTTTGCCGCATGAAATTGNAGATGATAACACCAGTAAAACTGAATCTCCGATAACGGTAAGNCACTCTAAAAANAATCCAATAGCTGCAGATCTACTCATCAATCTCTCNGNAGCTATNCCAAAAGAACATAAAAAATTCTCAAGAATTGCAGAAATTGTCATTTCTGATGATGAAGCCATAAAAAAAAGTAGGCAACGATATATCGAGTACCGCGAGACAGGNCATACCATAAAACATCACAAAATTTAATANAGTAAATTCAGAATAATTATAAAAAATTAAACATGAAAACATCATACCAACCAAAAGATATTGAACAACGCCATTATCAGCGCTGGGAAAAGAATAATTATTTTGAACCTTCAGGAAAAGGNGATGCTTTTTGTATTGTTATCCCGCCACCCAATNTTACTGGCACACTTCATATGGGGCACGCCTTTCAAGATACTATTATGGATGCATTAACTCGTTATCATCGAATGATGGGTCGGAATACTTTATGGCAAACCGGAATGGANCATGCNGGGATAGCTACNCAAATGGTAGTTGAACGACANTTAAATAAAGATGGNAAATCNCGACAAGATATGGATAGAGAGGAATTTGTTGAATATGTTTGGAAATGGAAACATGAATCAGGTGGCGCAATATCAGAACAACTTAGGCGAATGGGTGCTTCTGTTGACTGGCAACGTGATCGATTCACAATGGACCANGATCTTTCCAATGCTGTTACTGAAGTATTTATTAGACTCTATGAAGAAGGACTTATATATCGTGGGAAAAAACTCGTAAACTGGGATCCAATTTTACATACCGCGCTGTCTGATCTCGAAGTGTTATCTACTGAAGAAAAAGGAAATTTATGGCACTTACGTTATCCAATGGAATCCCAACAGGAAAATATTATTGTTGCAACTACTCGTCCAGAAACAATGCTGGGAGACAGCGCAGTTGCTGTTCATCCTAAAGATGGGAGATATCAACATTTGATTGGAAAAGAAGTCTTGCTGCCATTAACTGGTAGAAAAATCCCTATTATTGCAGACGATTATGTTGACCCAGATTTTGGNTCAGGTTGCGTNAAAATTACACCGGCACACGACTTTAATGATTATGAAATCGGACAACGCCATAATCTTCCNATACTTAATATATTTAATGANGATGCAGAAATTAATANTAATGCGCCAGATGCATATGTTGGTCTGGATAGAAAAGCAGCNCGAAAAAAAGTTGTATCCGATCTCAAAGCTNTAGAATTACTTGAAAAAGTAGAAAAGCTTATAATTAATGTTCCTCGTGGNGATAGAAGTGGTTCAATTGTTGAGCCCTATTTAACAGATCAGTGGTATGTGGATATTAAACCTTTAGCTAANCCTGCTATAGANGCTGTNAAGACAGGAANAATAAAATTNGTACCTGATAATTGGTCAAAAACATATTTTGAATGGATGAATAACATACAAGACTGGTGTATCAGTAGGCAACTCTGGTGGGGNCACAGAATTCCAGCTTGGTATGATAATAAAGGAAACATTTACGTAGGAGCATCAGAGGAAGATGTTAGAAAAAAATATTCCCTTGATAATCAATTTCCATTAAAACAAGATGAAGATGTCCTGGATACTTGGTTTTCGTCAGCTTTATGGCCATTTAGTACCCAAGGGTGGCCTAAAAAAAATACATCTCTGAAAACGTTCTATCCAAGCCAAGTTCTTGTAACGGGCTTTGATATTATATTTTTTTGGGTAGCACGTATGATTATGATGGGGCTCAAATTTGCAGGCGACATTCCGTTTAAAGAAATCTATATACACGGGCTAATACGTGACCAAGAAGGTCAAAAAATGTCTAAATCAAAAGGCAATATCCTAGATCCAATTGATCTTATCGATGGTGTTGACCTTCAAACACTGCTTAAAAAACGTACGACCGGATTGATGCAAGATCATTTAAAACCAAAAATAGAAGAAATAACTAAAAAACAATTTCCAAATGGAATAAAAGAATATGGCACTGATGCCCTAAGATACACCTTCGCTTCGCTTGCAACCACAGGCAGAGATATTCGTTTTGATTTGGGTCGTATTGAAGGTTACAAGAATTTCTGCAATAAATTATGGAATGCGTCTCTTTACGTTCTAGACAATACTAAGAATTTCAATAATAAGAAAAACCTAGTGTTAAATACGGGTGATCGTTGGATAAAATCGAGATTAAAACACACTATAATAAGTGTTCATCAACATTTTTCAAATTATAGATTTGACTTGGTATCACAAAATATCTATGAATTTATATGGCATGAATTCTGTGACTGGTATATTGAATTATCAAAAACAATTCTGCAATCAGAACATACTTCAATAGAAGAAAAACAAGGAACAAGCCAGACTCTAATTGAGACACTCGAGTCAATATTAAGATTATTACATCCAATAATGCCATTTATTACAGAAGAAATTTGGCTTAAAGTTGCTGATAGACTTGGCATTACAGAAAAAACTATTATGTTGGCATCTTACCCCCAAAGTGAAGATACTGAACTTGATCTCGAGGCTGAAGAAGAGATGAGCTGGGTGATGCATTTTATCTCGGGTATAAGACAGATTCGAGGTGAAATGAATATATCCCCTGGAAAGAAACTTCCAGTCCTACTAAAGCAGGTTTCAAAAACTGATCAAAAACGAATTCATAAACACCTAAATTTACTTAAACAAATAGGGCGAATAAAAAATATTAGTTTTTTGAAAGATAATGAAGTTGAACCTAATTCTTCGACTGCCCTACTCGGCAATATGCGAATACTTGTTCCTTTGGCTAATTTGATTGATATTGAGGCAGAAACTACACGTCTTGAAAAACAGAAAATAAAAATTCAACAAGAATTAACCCTAAGCTTAAAAAAACTAGAAAATTCAGAATTTACAAATAATGCGCCTGTCGAAATTATTAAAAAGGAAAAAGATCGGGTATCAGAAAATGAGAAATCATTAAAACAAATAAATGAGCAAATATCTAAATTCAAGGATATATGATTAAATTATTTATTTAGCACACCAAGACNATTTTTTTTNACCTTGATATCTGACAGCTAGNTCATTAGCAANCAACAACTCTCCTAAATNTTTTCCATCNACAATAACTTCCGCTAAAAGCCTAAAAAAATTACCTCTATTGAGGTTCTTTAGNANAACTAAATCAGCATTATCAAGAAGGATTTGAACAAAGTCTCGAGCTTTAATTGCTAATTCCTTCTCAAATGNACATTTTCCATTGATTTCAGGGGCGTTAATACCAAGAATACGAATGCGTATGTTTTTTCCTATGATATCGGGTAATTCATTAATATCTACTCTAAAAGTATCACCATCAATAACTTTAATAATCCTTGATACACTAACATCAGAATAATCTTCAGCGTTTGACGCAGCAATAATGCTATTAAATAAGATCAAAATGATGAGAATATTTTTCATTCGATCACACATAATTTTTAAACTATATTTTATTGTTATTCTTCAGTTGAATCTTTGCACGGGAGCCGCAGTGAGGACAACTCATAGCTTTATTCGCTAATTCATAATCCGTTTCAAAAGTTGCATAGCTCCACCAGTTTTTACAATCTCCGCAAGTCAAGTGATACAATAATTCTCTAGTATATTCATGATGTTTCATAACGTTAATCCCATTTACAGCCTTTACAGAAAGGAGATATATTATTTTCGTTAAGGATATCAAAAATAAAATTCTTCCATACTTTATTAGGCTTCCATATTTTATTTAATGTTAATTTCGCTTCTAGAATATTAATATTCTCATTAATTACCCTATGGAGAAAAGAGAAAACAGATGCCCGGTAATTGGCCTGACAATGAAGTAAAGTTCTCACTTTAGGTTGATTTAGCATAATGTTGGTAAATAAATAAAAATCTTTTTTTCTAGGGGAATTCCACTCAACGGGTATATATATAAATTGCATCCCGTGATCAATAACAAGGCGATCCTCATTTGATACAGCGTTCTTTTGGTCCAAAAATGCTATGTAAATAATTCTTTCAAACTCATTGTCTCTTAGGATTGGTATTTGCTTGGGAGTTAACTGACCTGAACTTGAAAAATAATTAGTATATTCATAATAATTAAAAATGTTATTAAGGGGATTAGATATATCCTGAGAATCTTTAGCAAACAAAAGTGGGGTAATTAACAAGCAAGCATAAAATAAAATTTTCATTCCTTAATAATACACCTATTGAATATTTAGAAAACTTATAAAAATCCCTTGATTAAAAAATAAATAACTCCATATAAAGCAATGTAAGTGCCTAATGGGCTTACAAAATAAATAATAAACTTGCTTAAAAAAAAGGAGTTAAAAAATGATTAGTACAACTTTTGATTCAATTTGGAGAGATATATCTCCATTTGCAGTGGGGTTTGATAGAACCTTCGATACTTTAGAATTATTAGCTAATTCTAAAGCTAAAGAAGCTAATTACCCTCCCTATAACATTAGAAAGTTATCAGATGATCAATACACTATCGAACTAGCTATAGCTGGTTTCAATGAAAAAGATATTGATGTCGAATTAACAGGAGAAAACCTTGTAATTAAAGGAAATAGACCGAAAGAAGCAACAGATGGACTTTTACATCAAGGCCTTGCTACAAGAGACTTTATTAAAAGGTTCATTCTTTCTGAAGATATGATTATTAAAGGTGCGGCTCTTTCTAATGGTATGCTCTATGTTGGTGTAGAAAGGGTGATACCAGAAGAAAAGAAGTCTAGAAAAATCAAGCTTACTTCGAAAGCTAAGCTTCTTGGATAAATCTAAAGGCGGGGGTGGTAACACCCTCGCTTTTTTTTAGATATCTAATGTAAAAATTACTGTTCCCGTGTACTTAAAAATTGAATTTCTGGCCAACGTTCTTCCGTAAGATTTAAATTTATTTTGCTCGGAGCGATATAAACAAAGCGCCCACTATGATCTAAAGCCAAATTATTTTCCATTTTATTTGTAAATTCTCTTAATACTTTTTGATCAGCGCATTCAATCCATCTAGCTTTTGCAATACNAATGGTTTCAAACTCGCATTCAACTTTATACTCATAAAGTAGACGGTGAGCTACAACATCAAATTGCAATAAACCAACTGCGCCCAAAATCAAATCATTTTTATTTATCGGTTTAAAAAACTGTGTTGCCCCTTCTTCACAAAGTTGATCTAAACCTTTTAGCAGNGCCTTTAATCTTAATGGATCCCTTAAGATAACTCGTCTAAAAATCTCAGGCGCGAAGTTAGGTATGCCTGAAAAATTGAGTAGCTCGCCTTGCGTAAATGAATCTCCAATATTTATGGTGCCATGATTATGTATACCAATAATATCTCCAGCGTAGGCTTTGTCAGTGCGCTGTCTATCTGAAGCCATAAATGTAATAGCGTCACCTATTTTCATTTCTTTTCCCGATCGAATATGCATGAGTTTTATTCCATTCTTGAATTCTCCAGAACAAATACGCATAAAAGCTATACGATCTCGATGAGATGGATTCATATTTGCTTGGATTTTAAAGATAAAGCCTGTCAAATTATCTTCACATGCCTCTACTATCCTCATATCACTCTCTCGAGATATAGGTGTTGGTGCATGAATGATAAATTCATCTAAAAGCTCTTTTATTCCAAAATTAGAAATTGCTGAACCAAAAAATACTGGCGTTTGAGTACCCTTTAAATACGCATCAATATCAAGAGAAGGAGAAGCGCCTTTTACAATATCAATCTCCTCTTTGTATTTCGATAGATCATCGCCAATAAGAAGGTTTGCGGCATCCGAATCTAAACCATCTATTACCTCAATGTTTGAAGTTTTTCCCCGTTGNCCCCTTGTGTAAACATAAATTTTATCTTGTAATAAGTGATAAACGCCCTTTAATAAACTACCCATACCGATCGGCCAAGTTACTGGTGCGCAATCAATCTTTAGAACTGCTTCTACTTCATCTAAAAGTTCAATTGGTTGCTTTCCATCACGATCTAACTTATTAATAAATGTCATTATGGGTGTATTACGCAGACGGCATACTTCCATCAATTTAATTGTCCTTGCTTCAACTCCTTTGGCNCAATCAATTACCATTAAAGCAGAATCAACCGCAGTTAAAGTCCGNTAGGTATCCTCTGAAAAATCCTCATGACCTGGTGTATCGAGTAAATTTATAATGCAATTCTTATATGGAAACTGCATAACTGAGGATGTCACAGAAATTCCGCGTTGTTGTTCCAGTAACATCCAGTCTGATTTTGCGTGTCGACTTGCCTTTCTTCCTTTCACGGTACCTGCAAGTTGTATGGCTCCACCAAACAATAATAACTTTTCTGTTAGAGTTGTTTTACCAGCATCTGGATGCGAAATAATTGCNAAAGTTCTACGCTTTGATACCTGTTGTTTTATTTTCACAGTAGATTATTCTTGTTAAAAATTTGAGAGAGTTTATATAAGAAATTAGTATAAAGCTAATAAGGATTTTTTAAGGACAGGCATAATACTTCTGCATCTTCCCGGCCTTGNATATTTCTATAGTAATTAGGACGATAAGCTATTTTAAAAAACCCTTTTTTCTCATATAAAGATATAGCTGCTGAATTAGAAGGTCTAACTTCAAGAAAAATTTTAATAACATCGCTATCTCTTGCCTTCTCAATAATCTTATTTAATATTTTTTCTCCATAACCCAAATAACGAAAGTTAGGGTCTATACAAAGATTAAGTATATGCGCTTCATCTTGAATAATGGAAAGAATTCCATAGCCGACGACAATATCATTTTTAAGNAACACAAGNGAACNATACCCTNCAACAAGGCAATCTTGAAAGATTGTATGACTCCATGGAAATTCATAACTACGTCTTTCAATATCAGAAATTATTTCCAGATCTTCAAATTTCATTTTCCTTATTACAATGGTCATANCTAATGTTTATTTTTTAAGTTTGATTATTTAAAAAATTTCTCACTAAACGAAGATCTTCCCATGATTTACTCTTCTCCTTAGGAGAACGTAAGAGATAAGCCGGATGATAGGTTGCTACCATTGCTATTGAAAATTTATCAATTTGAATAATGTGGCCACGAAGTTGCCCAATAGATCTTGTTGTTGATAATAAGTTTTGTGCCGCAACTCGGCCCAGGGCTAAAACAAGCTTTGGTTTTATTCTATTAATTTGCTCATTAAGATATTTGCTGCACAATTCTGCTTCCTCATTAGAAGGGTCACGATTTTTAGGGGGGCGACACTTTAAAATATTTGTAATAAATACATCTTTACGGAGAAGATTTATTGAAAAAAGCATTTCATTAAGTAATTTCCCTGCCTTACCAACAAAAGGCTCGCCAATTCGATCTTCATCGGCTCCTGGGGCTTCACCTATAATCATTAATTCTGAATATTGACTTCCAATTCCAAATACCGTCTGAGTTCTCGATTTATGAAGTTCACATTTCTTACAAGCGGCTACTTCAGATCTAAGTATCTCTAAGAACTTATCATCAATTTTTGATCCTGTATCATCGGGAACTTTTGTTTTATTTCGGTAATGCCAAATATCAATACCTAGCTCCTCAAGATATTGAATACGATTTTTATTACTTATATGAGTTTTCACTGAAAATTTTGGACTAAATTGTTTATCAAAACGTTAATGGAAAAATTAATACATTATTACCAAAAAATAATTCAATATGAAATGAAAATTTCATAAATTTCTAGATCAAATAGAATATTCTGTCAGGATAATTATATTTAGTACTAAGTATATTATTTTAAATTCTAGCTACGCATAGTTTTTTAATGTGTAAAATAGAGTTAAGAAGTTAATTCGGTTAATAAAAATATGCATCTAACAAAAATAGGTTTTTCTACATTAAAAGAAGATCCCGCTGACGCAGAAATAGTAAGTCATAAACTTATGCTTCGGGCAGGTCTGATCAAAAAGCTATCGCCAGGTATTTTTACATGGATGCCAATAGGTCTAAGAGTCATTAAAAATGTAGAATCTATTGTCCGAGAAGAAATGAATAAGGCCGGAGGAATAGAACTTTTAATGCCAGCCATTCAACCAGCTGAATTATGGAAAGAATCAGGAAGATGGGATGAATATGGATCATTATTGCTACAAATAAAAGATCGACATGACCGTGACTTTTGCTTTGGACCAACCCATGAAGAAGTTATAACGGATATAGCGCGAAAAGAATTAAAAAGTTATAAGCAATTACCTATTATTTTTTATCAAATACAAACTAAATTTCGTGATGAAATTAGGCCTCGCTTTGGAGTTATGCGATCACGTGAATTCATCATGAAAGATGCGTATTCATTCCACGCAAACCAAGATTCTTTGGATGAAGGATACAATAAAATGCATGATGCTTACTCATCGATATTTACTCGTTTGGAATTAAAATACCGCGTTGTAGATGCTGATGGAGGAGAAATTGGAGGTAGTCGTTCCCAAGAATTTCATGTTATTGCTGATTCAGGAGAAGATGCCATTGCCTATTGTGAAGAAGCTAATTTCGCATCAAATATTGAAATGGCTGAAACATATCCACCTGAAGGAAAAATGAAATCACCTACTCAAGATTTAGCTAAAGTAAACACACCAGACGTAAATACGATAGAAGAGCTGTGTAAATCTCTTAATATAAAATCAAAAAAAACCATCAAAACACTTATCGTTGAGGGTAGCGATGGACCATGTGCTTTAGTATTAAGAGGCGATCATGAGCTAAATGCGCTTAAGGCCTCTAAGCTTCCAGGGATTTTAAGCCCATTAAAAATGTCTGACTCAGCTAAAATTGAAAAAGCTACCGGAAAACCACTAGGTTCTCTCGGGCCAATTAATTTAGGTATAAAAACATACTTTGACCATGCAACTCTTTTTATGCATGACTTTGCTTGTGGTGCAAATGAAAAGAATCGGCATTTCACAGGTGTCAATTTTGGTAGAGATCTAGATTATCAAAAAACCGTCGATATCCGAAATGTTGTCGAAGGTGATCCAGCTCCAAATGAAAAAGGAACCCTCCGGATTGCAAGAGGAATTGAGGTAGGCCATATTTTTCAATTAGGTACAAAATACAGTGATTCACTCAATGCAAAAATTAAAAGTTCAGAAGGAAATGATATTTCCATGACAATGGGTTGTTACGGTATAGGGATAACAAGAATCATTGCGGCAGCGATTGAACAGAATCACGATGAAAGAGGAATTATTTGGCCAGAACCATTAGCGCCATTTGATGTGATAATCATAGCAATTAATATTGATAAATCAGAAAAAGTAAAAAAAACTGCTGATGCCTTATACCAAGAACTTAGAGAAATTGGTATTGATGCAATATACGATGATAGATTGACACGTCCAGGTATAAAATTTGCTGAAGCGGAGTTAATAGGGATACCACATCGTATTGTGGTTAGTGAAAAAGTACTCTCAATGGGAAAATTAGAGTACCAGAGCCGAAAAGATACGAAGGCGGTCAACTTAAGGAAGGATGAAATTATAAAATTGCTTCGAAAGTAAAAGTCTGTATTTTACTGTAGTCTAAAGTTAATGTTCTTTACCAATTTTTTCTAAAGTTAAAAGTGATTGGAGAGCTTTCTCCTTTGCCTTAATGGCATTATTTCGTGCTTGGGAATAATAACCAGCCTTTAAGCCTCGCTCTGCCATTTTAAGATAAGATTCAGCAGCTATTATATCTGGAGTGGATTTATTACCTGCGCCTGACTCTTGGGCCACTAGAATAGCCTGCCTGGCATCGCTCATTTCTTGAATAGGNGGTGACATCTGACAAGAAACAAGAAAAATTAAAGAAAAAAGAAAACCTCGATTAAACATAATTTATATTATTAATGATTTTTTATTACTGTTGCAAATGTTTTAGGATATCAGCAATTTATCTTCCACTAACTAATACTGTGTAACTTAAATATATTTACATTACAATAGTATTAATTGGTGCAATTTTATGAAGATAACCATTTTTCACAATCCAAGATGCTCAAAATCAAGAAAAACGCTTGAATTAATACATCATCACGGGATTAAACCTACAATTAAAGAATATCTAAAAAAACCTTTAACAGCAAAAGGTATACGCAAAATTTCAAAATACCTAAATGTTAGTGTTGTTGATATAATAAGAACTGATGATCCTATCTACGTTAATGCTAATGATCTACCTTCACTTGATGACAATATTGCGCTTTCACTGTGGTTAGAAAAAAATATTTCTGTCCTACAAAGACCAATCGTCATTGATAGAGAAAATAAAAGAGCTATTATCGGTAGACCTCCAGAGAATTTTTTAAATCTAATAGATCATGACTAATATTTTAGTTTTATATTACTCTAATAATGGGGCAACTGAATCTCTTGCACGCCAAGTTTGTACTGGTGTTGATTCAATAGAAAATGCTGCAGCTGTATTAAGAACTGTACCTTCGGTGTCAACTGTATGCGAATCTACAGAAAAGCTTATTCCATCGAACGGACCTCCGTATGTAAACAAAAAAGATTTAGCTAATTGTTCAGGCTTGATTATGGGAAGCCCTACCTACTTTGGTAACATGGCGGCTCCTTTAAAATATTTTTTAGATAGTACTAGTAGTGAATGGCTTAGTGGTGTATTGGCAGGTAAGCCGGCTGGATTTTTTACATCCTCCTCAAGTTCGCATGGAGGGCAAGAATCTACCTTATTAAGTATGGCAATACCTTTACTTCATCATGGAATGATAATTGTTGGAATTCCATACACATTAAAAGAAATAAGTACTACGAAGAGTGGAGGTGGGCCTTATGGAGCTAGTCATATTACTTGGAATCGGGATAACGAAGAACTAACAAATGAAGAAAAAAAAGTAGCTCAAGCAGTTGGAAAACGTGTTACACAAATTGCAAAAAAATTAATCTTAAAATAATAGTCTCAAAAATTCATCACACTCTTAACAAACGGGATAGTTAATTTTCTTTTAGCTACGAGTGCTTCATTATCCAATTTATCCANTAATTCATAAAGACTGCGCATGTCACGCCTGCCTCTTCTTAAAAGATAATGTGCTGTTTCATCAGGCAAAATTAATCCTCGGTTCATGGCTCTCAGTTGCAAAGCTTTNTGACGANCACTCTCAGATAGCTGACATAAATGAAATATTGTTAATAATGAATATCTACTCTGCAAATCAGATAAAAGAAACTGCANGTCTCGAGGTGGTGCTGAAGCTGATATTACAAACATACTTCCATATTCACTTGTATTATTAAATAGATTAAAAAGCGCCCTCTCCCACTTAAACTTACCAACACACACATTAATATCATCAAGGCATATACATTTTCTTTGCTCTATCCCCTCAAGAATCTTTGGATCAGTCATCAATAAATCTTGCATTGATAAATAAATACCTGATTCACCAAAACTTGAACACACAGCCTGTAATAAATGAGTTTTTCCAGTGGATGGTCTTCCCCATAGCATGCAACCATTACCAGATTTTTCATTAGTTAAATTCTTAAGAAACTTTATTGATTGTTCATTACCTCTGGAATAAAAATTCTCAAAAACTGCACTATCACTAAGGGATACCGGAAGTGTTAATTGATCCAAAGTTAATTCCGCAATCTATTTCTAAAATTTTTTACTTTGAGAGACCAAGAAATAATNTAGTCAACACCGCTAATTACTACAGTAACTAAAACTGCGCTNCCAAATAATAAAATTANACTGGGNCCTGGCAAACCATAAGCTAGCTTACTTAAGATAAATAATACAAATAAACTCTCAAGTACCGTATTAAGTTTGCTAATGCCCGTTGGTTTNACTNGAATAGATTCTATAAAAAAATAATAAAATAAANCCCCAANCACNATACAGATATCTCTANAAATGACAGCGCNCATCAACCAAAAAGGTATATNGCCGCTATAAGCTAATANTATNAAGGTAGAAGAAATAAGTAACTTATCCGCTAAAGGATCAAGAAAAGTTCCAAGATGTGATCTCCAATCATATTTNTTTGCTAGATAACCATCAACAATATCTGATAACACAGCAACAATAAAAAATACTAACGCTATCTTATAATGGNGGGTATNGATTAAAAACAANATAGGTAGTATCAGAAATATTCTGAANATTGAAATACCGTTTGGGAGCCAACGAANCCTCATAACNTTTTAATACCTTTATTTTTTATATNAAGAATTTTTATATATTTTTATTGAACCATATCTTTAAAAGAAAACTCAAATTTCTCATAAATTTTTGAAGAATTGAATGATNTTTCTGATTCTTGTTTAACTATTTCCTCTAATTTTTCTGAAGACCTAATACTCTCATATAGCTCAAAATCATCAACTGTGTAAAATAATTTAAATTGAACTTTATCTCCGCCTATAGATTCAATGACAAAATTATTAATAATATCCATACTACTTAAAAAAGATTCGACTTCGCCCAAAGAAGAGATAGAGCTCATCCCGGATATCACTAGATTTTTTTCCTTGACTTTGTTTTCATCTTGAAGAAGAAAATTATCTAAAATAACATCAGATAAAATATTTATTGCTCTAAATGATGATCCAAATATCTCTTTTTCGTGAATCAGTTCTCCTCTGTGATTAAATAAATAGTGCGTCCAAAAATTGTTTGTGAGTTCATCGTTGCGTACCCGGCCAACCAATATAGATTGGACATTGTATCTTTTAGATGCATTTATAATTTGATCACTAAAGCCACCCCATATATCGACAAAACTTATTAGTTGAAGATCAGTCTTATCAACTTCGGGAAAACGTATAGGGATTCCTCTATTCAAAGCTGCTTCAAAAATAAACTCTTTGATTGTCTGATTATCAATCAAAGATATAGGATGTGTTCCAGAAACAATTATACCCTCAGTTGAAGATAAAATTTCTCTGTTAATACCATCACTTTTAATTGCTATCCAAATTAGTGTTACTGGCCTCTCTTTACTCCATATTTTTACTGCTGATAAACGCAATATATCTTCAATTGCTTCATCATCTAATGTAATAGATATTTTATTGTTCTCTATTAATTTAAACTGACGGACATACAATTTTGGATTGGGAAATAATTTCTTAATATCTATCGTTTTCTCTATCGTTTCATTTCCCGTTATTCTGATAAGAATTTTTTTTAGAGCTAATTCATAAATACTATCGCTAATATTGGATTGAGTTAAGTGATTTGATATTTCAACTGTATAGAGTGAATCCATTTCGACAGATAATAAAGATATTGGATTTAAAGTGGATCCTATAAGAAAAATAAGAATAAATGACTTTATTTTTTCGTTTATACTATTTCTAAAATCCATTTTATTTTTTATTTTGATATATCATTATGGTGCTGGTTATAGACAATAACCTCTATTATATCGTTCTTAAAGAAATTACCACGAAAAATTATAAAAACATAGAAACAATACAAAAATGACAAAAAAACCAATGACATACCGAGATGCTGGTGTCGATATTGATGCTGGAAATAATTTTGTCAAAAAAATAAAGCCGCTAATTGAAAAAACGTTAAGAAGTGAAGTAATCTCAGACATAGGCGGTTTTGGCGGGTTATTTGAGCTCTCTAAAAACAAATATAAAAAGCCAATATTAGTTTCAGGTACTGACGGAGTTGGAACAAAACTTATATTGGCGCAACAATTAAATGACCATTCCACTATTGGTATTGATCTGGTTGCAATGTGCTCTAATGATGTTCTTGTGCAGGGAGCTGAACCTTTATTTTTTTTAGATTATTTTGCTTGTGGAAAATTAGATATTAAAACAGCTGCCATTGTTGTTAAAGGCATATCAGATGGTTGTTTACAAGCTGGAATAGCTCTTATTGGTGGTGAAACTGCTGAAATGCCTGATATGTATAATGGAGATGATTACGATCTTGCTGGTTTTTGTGTTGGGGTTGTTGATAAAGAAAATTTAATTGACGGTAATAGCATTTCCACTGGAGATATTATCGTTGGATTATCTTCTAGTGGACCACATTCTAATGGTTTTTCGCTCATCAGAAAAATCCTAGAAATTGGTGACAAACCTATCATAAACGGACAGCCCATAGAAAAATTACTTTTATCGCCAACTAGAATTTATGTAAAACCGATTATTCAATTAATAAAAAAAGTTAAAATAAAAGGATTGGCGCACATCACTGGTGGGGGCATTACAGAAAACATACCTCGAATACTTAAAAATACAATTCAAGCAGAAATTAATATAAATAGTTGGAATCAAGGACCCGTTTTTGATTGGTTGTCAATTGCAGGAAAAATTTCCCCTGATGAAATGAGAAAAACATTTAATTGTGGAGTAGGTATGGTAGTTATCGTGGAACAATCTGATCTTAACTCTACTTTAGATATTCTTAATAAAACTGGTGAAGTAGCATGGAAACTTGGGGAAATTACCAGCGGGAAAGGAAAGGTTAAATACGTTTGAATAATTTTAATCAAAATGCAACTGCAACCGTATTAATCTCTGGTGGCGGCAGTAACCTACAAGCATTTATAGATTTAATTTCTTCAAAGATTTTAAAACTAAATATTCTAGCAGTCATTAGTGATAACAAAAATGCTCACGGATTAATTCGAGCTAAGAAAGCCAAAATAAAAACTATTTGCATTGAAAGTAAAAAATATCCAAATAAGAAAAATTTTGATCAAAAGCTCTCGGAATCAATTGATATGTTTGACCCGAATTTCATTTTTTTAGCAGGATTTATGAGAATTCTTCGCAAAGATTTCGTCAAAAAATATGAGGGGAAAATAATTAATATACATCCTTCTCTTTTACCGAAATACCCCGGCTTAAATACACATCAGCGCGCTATAGAAAGTAATGAAAAATGGCATGGTTGCTCGGTTCACTTTGTTACTGAAGAAGTTGATCAAGGCCCTCTTATAATGCAAAGTAAAATACCTATTCTAAATACCGATAGCTCTGATAAATTAGCGATCCGTGTTCTTAAGAGAGAGCATATAATTTACCCGAAAACAGCGGAGTTACTAATCTCTGGGCGAATTAAATATAAAAACTCCCAAGCTTGGCTAGATGGTAAATTATTACAAAAACCTATTATGCTTTAGGTAAAGTAACTCCAGTTTGACCTTGATATTTTCCATCTCGATCTTTATAAGAAATCTCACAAATCTCATCTGACTCTAAAAATAACATCTGCGCAACACCTTCATTAGCATATATTTTTGCCGGAAGAGGTGTAGTATTTGAAAACTCAAGGGTGACGTGCCCCTCCCATTCGGGCTCTAAAGGAGTGACATTAACAATAATACCGCACCTGGCATATGTAGATTTTCCAAGGCAAATCGTTAAGATATTCCTCGGTATTCTAAAATATTCAATTGTTCTAGCTAACGCAAACGAATTGGGAGGTATGATACATTCATCTCCAACTCTATCGATAAAACTTGATTCATCGAATGATTTAGGATCAACAATAACAGACTCAATATTTGTAAAAACCTTGAATTCTTGAGAACACCTAACATCATAACCATAACTTGAAGTACCGTATGAAACTATTTTTTTACCGGCTATTTCACGTATCTGGGTATCTTGAAATGGCTCGATCATTCCATTATCAATGGCCATTTTTTTTATCCACGCATCCGATTTGATAGTCATGAATTTTCTTCAACAACTATTTTTTTAAAATGTTGGCTAAAATCTTTTGATTGGGTCGCAAGATTAGATACCATCCGTAAAGCTATTTTTCGAAAGATGTTAGCATGACTTCCATCTGGCTCATTAATAACAGTTGGAAAACCTCCATCGGTTTGCTTACGGATGCTAATATCCAACGGCAGCTGTCCTAATAATTGAACTTTTAATTCATCTGCCATTTTTACTCCGCCTTGGCTACCAAAAATAGGTTCCTCATGTTGGCATTTTTGACATACGTATGTACTCATGTTTTCAATTACACCCAGAATTGGAACAGAAACCTTCTTAAACATCTCTAAACCTCTACGCGCATCAAGTAACGCTATATCTTGAGGAGTAGTAATGATTGCAACTCCACTAACGGGAATCTTTTGTGAAAGCGTTAACTGGATATCTCCAGTTCCAGGAGGCATATCGACTATAAGATAATCCAAGTCGTCCCATTTNGTCTGGTTAAGCAACTGATTTAGTGCGGATGAAACCATCGGTCCTCTCCAAACTAACGGTTGATTAGTATCTACTAAAAGGCCAATGGAAATAACTTGCACACCATGTCCAATTAGTGGGTACATATTTTTACCATCAGTGCTTTGAGGTCTTTCTCCCTCTAGACCAAACATTAAAGGTTGTGACGGTCCATATATATCGGCATCAAGCATTCCCACTTTCGCGCCTTCTTGAACGAGAGCCAACGCCATATTAGTTGCTATTGTAGATTTGCCAACGCCGCCTTTACCAGAAGCAATAGCAATAATATTACGAACATTTTTTATAGGAGACAAGGGAGGCTTCACAGCNTGCGCAATAATATTACTCGTTATAGCTAATTCTATTTTTGCATCGGGAATNATTGNAGCTGTTGCTGCTATTAAAGTTNTCTTAATTTCAGATAAACTTTTTTTTAGGGGAATTCCTAATTCAATTTTAATAAGAACAGATTTTTTTTTTATCTCGCAATGTTGAATTTTACCAACACTACTAAGTGGAACATCAATTCCCGGAAGTATAGTGTTTATTAATGCGTCACTTAGTAAAGAAGATATTGATTTTTCCAAATCGAGCTCTCTAGATATTTGTTTAATTTTTTTATNCTGATAGAGTTAAGAATATTAACCTTTTTCAATCAAAAAAATAACTAGAACTATAAAAATGTCAGTTACTCAACGTAAGATTTTGGTAAGCAGCGCCCTACCTTATGCTAATGGATCAATACATATGGGGCACCTTGTAGAATACATTCAATCTGATATATGGGTGCGTTTCCAAAAACTTTATGGAAATAAGTGTATTTATGTATGTGCAGCTGATGCGCATGGAACACCAATAATGATAAAAGCTCGAGAAGAGCAAACAACACCAGAAGAACTAGTAAAACGCATATCTAAGGAACAATATAAAGATTTAAAAGATTTTAATGTTGAATTTGATAATTTCTACACTACCCATTCATCTGAAAACACTGAACTAGTTTACCGAATCTATAAAGNCCTTTTGAAAGAAAAACACATATANAAGAAAACAATAAAACAGGCTTATGACGAATCAGAAAAAATTTTTTTACCNGATAGATTTATTCGTGGAAACTGNCCAAGATGTCACGCGAAAGATCAGTATGGNGACGCATGTGAGAATTGTGGTGCAACTTATAATCCTNAGGAATTATCTCAACCAGTATCAGTATTATCTAACACTAAACCGACCTGGAGAAAATCGGAACATCACTTCTTTCGTTTGAGTAGTTTCGAAAAGCAGCTAAAAAAATGGATAAAAGAATCTAATCTACATCAAAATATTACAAGTAAATTAGATGAGTGGTTTACTGTTGGGCTCAGAGATTGGGATATTTCTCGTGATGCGCCATATTTTGGAATTAATATTCCTGACACGACAGATAAATATTTCTACGTTTGGCTTGATGCTCCAATTGGATATCTTGCAAGTTTTTTGAATTTATGTAAGAAAACTTCAGATCTTAACTTTGAAGATTATTGGTTAAATAAAAACAGTAATGAGATTTATCACTTTATTGGAAAAGATATCGTCTATTTTCACACTCTTTTCTGGCCTGCAATACTAGAAGGATCAGGATTTAGGAAACCAAATAGTGTTTTTGCGCATGGTTTTTTAACCATTAATGGAAAAAAAATGTCTAAATCAAGAGGAACTTTTATAAAAGCAAGGACATACCTTGATCATTTAGATCCAACTTACTTGAGATATTACTACGCTGCTAAACTTGGCCCAAGTATGGAAGACATTGATTTGAGTTTTGACGATTTTATATTAAGAGTCAATTCTGATTTAATTGGAAAGCTAGTAAATATAGCCAGCAGATGCGCTACATTTATTAATAAAAATTTTGATAGCAAATTAGCATCAAAACATGACGACCCTTCACTATTCCAGGAATTTTTAAATAAATCTAAAACAATTTCGAAGTACTTTGAAAACCGAGAATTTTCAAAAGTGATTCGTGAGACGATGAAACTATCAGATATGACAAATGAATATATTGATAAAAACAAACCATGGGTAATAATTAAAGAAAAAGATCAGGGCACTAAAGCGCAAGAAATATGCACGCAGGGGCTTAACTTATTCAGAATAATTATGATCTATTTAACCCCGGTTTTACCTGAATTATCAAAAAAATCACAAATACTTTTTAAAGAACAACTGTGGACATGGAGTAGCCTAGAAAATCCTCTACTTTCTTGTAACATTTCCAATTATAAACCTCTTCTTTTAAGAATAGAAAAATCTGAAGTTAATAAAATAATTGAAAAATCTAAAAATTANATGAAGTAAAAATAGTGATATATATCTTCTAANGCCAGNCAAAGGAGCGAAAGTTGGTNTGAAGACCAGATAATTAAATTTAAAAAATGAAAAAACCTAAAACAGTAGCTGTCATTGATGAATCCCTATGTATAGGATGCACGCTCTGCCGAGAAGCGTGTCCTTTTGATGCNATTATTGGCGCCCAACAGTATATGCATACTGTAATTAAGTCAGAATGCCCTGGATGCGGTCTTTGTATANCGCCTTGCCCTGTCAATTGCATTACTTTAAAAACTATTGAAAATAATTCCCAAACAAATTATACAGAACGGGCAAAATTGAGAATTGAAAGATTAAAGAATGAAAAACTTTTAAGTCAAAACCAATATGAAGAACAAAAAAAAGTTATCCTTGATGGCGGTTCTGAAATAATTGAAGAAGTAATAGATCGCCTTAAAAAAAATAAAAAAGATACAAGAATTTAAGTTTGAATAAATNTAAAAGAAAAGAGATTTTTTCCAGACTTCGTGAAAAAAATCCAAATCCAACAACAGAATTGAACTATTCCAATTCATTTGAATTGTTGATTGCTGTTATATTATCTGCCCAAGCAACTGATATAGGGGTAAACAAAGCNACAAAAGTTTTATTTAAAGATGCAAATACCCCCGAATCTATAACTANACTGGGAACAAANAAACTTAAAGAATACATTAAAAGCATTGGTCTCTTTAATACTAAAGCTAGAAATATTGTTAATACCTGNCATTACTTAATTGAACAATATGATAGTAAGGTTCCAAAAAAACGAGAAGACCTTGAAGGATTGCCTGGAGTTGGAAGAAANACGGCCAACGTTATACTAAATACTGCTTTTGGAAAGCCTACAATTGCTGTTGATACTCATATATTTCGAATTGCTAATAGAACTGGATTAGCAAAGGGTAAAACTCCGCTCGAGGTAGAAAAAAAACTCACTAAACTAACTCCAAAAAAATACCTTAAAAATGCTCATCATTGGTTACTCCTACACGGTCGTTATGTTTGTAAAGCCAGAAAACCTGATTGTTTAAATTGCATTATTATTGAATTATGTGAATATAAAAAAAAATTAGAGGTGTAANGAAAGAATTATGTTCGGGCANGACCGTCAANAATTGAGAGCGATGTATGTAAATGCTTGGAAAAAATATTCTGAAAAAAAAATTCTTACCCAACTAGAAATCCAAATTGTNGAAATTATAAAAAATCATCCGGAATATCATAAAGNTATTAAAGAAAATGATATTAAAATTGATTACACACCTGAATTAGGAAAAACTAATCCATTCTTGCATATGAGTCTTCATATCNCTTTAAGAGAACAAATCTCAACAAACCGNCCCAANGGGATCGCTAAAATTTATAAAACAATCCTACAAAAAAATGATATTCATAAAACAGAACACATAATGATGAACATTCTNGCNGAAACTTTATGGGAATCNCAAAGATNAAATACTCCTCCNGATGAAGAGAAATATTTTGAAAAACTTAAAAAAATTATCTAAAAAACAAACAATCTAGCTGANANAATAACTATTGGTAGACTAATTAGCATCCTAATCAAAAATATTTGAATTAAATTTAGAATATTTAATGGAATACGAGATCTCAAAATAAGTACGCCAATCTCTGTCATATAAATTAATTGCGTAATTGAAACAGTTGCCACAACAAACCTAGTTATTTCAGNAGAAATATTCTTAACTAACACTGCAGGCANAAACATATCAGCAAAACCAGCTAGAAGCGCTGGAGCAGCTAAGTTTGCTTCAGGAAGCTGAAATAAATTCAGAAGTGGTATCAGAGGGAGAGAAAGCCATCTTAGTAATGGAGTAAATTCAGCAAGCACGAGTCCAATAGTTCCTATAGCGACCAAAGATGGCAACAAACCAAACCATATATCAAATAAATTTCTAATTGCGTTTTTGAGTAATTGTCTTAAACCCGGTGCTTCCTGACTNTTTTGAAGGGCCGCGTTAAATCCATTTGACCATAATCCTTCTTGAGGGTTGCTATCTTCAAATAGCTGTCTGCCCTTTTCAGAATAGTGATCAGGTATCCTTGATAATGGCGGAATTCTAGGTGTTATTATTGCTGCGACTAAGCCTGTCACAACAACAGTAAGATAATATTCAACAAATAAATGCTCNAGACCNGCTGTTTGAATAACGATTACACAAAAAGGTACCGACACTACCGAAAAATTAGTGGCTATTACCGCCGATTCCCTCATTGAATAATTTCCTTTCTCAAATTGTTGTATTGTTATCAGTACCCCGACAGGAGCGGCAGCCATCCACGATGCCAATGCATCGATACATGATCGACCCGGCAATCTAAACAGAAACCTAAATAATTTACTTAAAATTGTTCCCAAGAACTCCATTAATCCATAATCGGTAAGGAGTGGCATTAAAAATGANGCTATAAAAAAGATTGTGACGATAGCTGTAGCCAAAGAATAAAGTACCACACCGCCCGTTAATTCAGAATAAATTTGATGCGGNCCAATCTCAAAAAAAATCAAGACCGTGATGACAAAGCCAAGCACCCTAATAAATAGCCAGCCATGATTAACAATAAAAATATCGTCTAAAAATCCTTTCGCTTCATGGGGTTTTAGTCTTTTTGCATTGTTTGNTACANNCTTAAGTCTATNATTTTTTANCGAATACNATAATGATGTTACGGCAGAGATTGTGATAATTACCAAAACAATTATAGGTGCTTTATCACCTAATATTTTAAGAAGGCCATCGGATAAAGCAGCCATTAGTATAGTTATATTCCCTTCATACCTGATGGGAAAAAGGAAGGTAACAGCACCAATCAATGATGGCACAAAAAACTTACTGAATTGTTTTAGTCTGTTCATTATCATCAAATGACTATTTTTTTTTAGGAATATAAAGATCCGTTAAAGTNCCTTCATACGCCTCAGCAGAAAATGCAATCGTTTCAGACAATGTAGGATGNGGATGAATGGTAAGACTTATATCTGCTGCATCAGCACCCATTTCTATTGCTAAGCCAACTTCAGCAATAAGATCTCCGGCATTCGATCCTATAATACCGCCTCCTAATATTCTTCCATTCTTTTTATCAAATAAAAGTTTTGTGAATCCTTGTTCTTTGCCAAGCGACAAAGCTCTTCCACTTGCGGCCCAAGGAAACTGAGCCTTTTCATAGGGGATATCATCTTTTTTTGCTTGAATTTCAGTTAAACCCACCCAAGCAATTTCAGGTTCNGTATAAGCTACGGAGGGAATAGTCCTTGCATCAAAAGCACTTTTTTNCCCAGCAGCAACTTCAGCGGCTACTTTTCCTTCATGAGTTGCTTTATGCGCCAACATAGGATCGCCAACGATATCGCCTATGGCGAATATATGGGGTATATTTGTTTGCATATACTTATTAACTGCAATCATACCTCTATTACTAATTGTTACTCCAGCCTTATCTAGATCTAATGTGTCGCCATTTGCCTGCCTCCCTATTGCCACTAATATCAGATCATATTCAGCTGAGAATCGTTCTTTTTTTCTTTCAAAAGTAACTTTAACTCCTGATTTAAGTGGTTTCATATCAACTACTTTTGTCTGAAGCATTATTTTTTCATATNTTTTATTTATGATATTTTTATAAACTCTAACCAGATCAGGATCTGTTCCAGGCATTAATGTATCTGTAAGTTCAACTATATTAATTAAAGTACCGAGCGCNCTATACACACAAGCCATTTCCAAGCCTATAATACCNCCGCCTACCACAAGCATTCTTTTAGGTAGAGGTTCTAACTCAAGCGCTCCAGCTGAATCAACGATACGTGTATNTTTTGGTGAGTTTGGTAAAGTAAGTGTTTCAGAACCTGCAGCAATGATACATTTCTTAAATTCAATGATTTCATTATTGTCTAATTTTAATCTATTGGAAGAATCAAATTTCGCTCTGCTGTTAATAACCGTGACGTTTCTCTGTTTAGCGAGATGTTCTAATCCATTTGTAAGACGCCCTATAATTTTATTTTTCCACTCCCTTAGAGCCAAAGTATCAATCTTTGGCTTACCAAAATTAAGGCCATTCTTTGCCATAGAATCAACATCATCAATAATTTTTGCTACGTGCAATAATGCTTTCGATGGAATACAACCGATGTTCAAACAAACGCCCCCTAAGGTTGGAGATCTTTCAACAAGAACAACTTTCATTCCAAGATCCGCAGCACGAAANGCTGCGGTATATCCGCCTGGGCCAGCACCAATAACAACAAGGTCAGTTTGATGCTTGGCCTTATTTGATTGTTTNTTTGGCATTATGATTTTGTCTCCAATAATTGCTTAACATTTGATAGCTGTTGGCTAAGAAAAGTTGTAAAACGAACAGCATATGCACCATCAATGACTCTATGATCATAAGAGAGTGATAGTGGNAACATTAGCCTCGGTTCAAATTTTTTCCCGTTCCAAATAGGTTGAACGGATGATTTTGAAATTCCTAATATAGCTACCTCTGGTGCATTAATAATTGGTGAAAAAACAGTCCCCCCAATACTGCCTAGACTAGAGATTGTAAAAGTACCTCCTTGTAATTGTTTAGCATCAAGCTTATTNTCTCTCGCGATTTTAGACAGTGTTCCTAATTCTTTTGCTATTTCAAAAATATCTTTTTTATCAGCATCAAACATCACTGGAACCATCAATCCATTCTCAGTATCCGTTGCAAAAGCTATATTCCAATAATTTTTTAAAATGATTGATGCNTCATCTTCTGATAAAGATGAATTCACCTTAGGGAACTCCTTGAGAGAATTAACGCAGGCTTTAATAATAAAAGCTAAAGGAGTGAGATTAATATCTTTTGTCTTGTTTAATTTTTTTAATCGTTGCCTTTCCTTTTCAAGTCCAGTGATATCTGCTAAATCATACTGGGTTACGTGTGGTAAATTNATCCAACTTGCATGTANTCTTTTTCCTGAAATTTTTTGAATTTTGGTTAATTTCTGAATCTCAGTTTCACCATATTTTGTAAAATCAATAATAGGAATTTTAGGTAGTAATGGGTTAGAAATAGTTGTTGACCCAAACATTATGGCTTTTACAAAATTCTTTATATCATCATGCAAAATTCTATTTTTAACACCCGTCCCTACTACCTGAATTAAATTTACTCCTAATTCACGTGCTAATTTTCGCACTGATGGGCTCGCATGAGCCCCTGAGAANTTTTTTTCATCAATCNAAGGAAGGTTTCGTGAAGTAGTTTTATATGAAGGTATAGGCGAAATTTCTTCAGTTTTCTTAATTGCAGGTTTTTCTACAGATTCTGGTTTTTTCAGATTTTCTTCCTCTGATTCAGAGATAGACTCTTTTTTATCGCTTCTTATTTTACCTATAACAATATTACTGGAAACCTTATCCCCAACTTTTACATTCATTTTTTCTATTTTTCCGTCTACGGGAGACGGAACATCCATTGATGCCTTATCGGTTTCCAANGTAATAAGGCTGTCCTCACATTTTACGATGTCACCTTTTTTTACTAAAACTTCGATAACATCTACATCATCATACTCTCCGAGATCAGGTATCTTAATATCAAGAAGACTTGACATTTAATGAGCCTGCTTCATGAGCTATGATGTTAAGCATTTTTTCGGTTGCGATTACAGCNGCACCAATCTGGTCAGAATCNACNCCTAGCGTAGAAAAACCTGTTTCCCCCTCTTTATCCCAGCGAATAAAAGTTTCCACAAGAGCATCAGTACGCCCACTTGGTGGAATCCGAACCCGGTAGTCAGATAAATGTGGCAACTCAAACCCATGTTCTTGCATNGCAATTTTAAGTGCGGTCATGAATGCATTATAGCCTCCGTCACCCGTTCCCATTGCATGAGCTGATTTTCCTNGAAAATTTACTGTGACACTAGCTTGNGGCATTTCATTTGAGCTTACAACAACGTTATATGANTCAATTCGGATCAATTGTTCTTCTGGNGTCTTAAGTACATCGGCTATAATCATCAGGAGATCTTCAGGCACTACAGTATATTTTTTGTCGCCNAGCTCAATAATACGCTCAAGAACCTGCTTGCGATTGTCCTCGCTGAGTGACACGCCAAGTTTTTCTAAATTATGCTCAAGGGAAGCTTTTCCTGATAATTTACCNAGAGCATACCGACGTTCACGACCAAACCGTTGAGGCGCCAAAAGACTCGCATAAAGTTCGCCTTTAGCATCGCCATCAGCATGAATACCAGCAGTCTGAGTAAAAACATCGCTTCCTAAGATAGGGGCATTTGCGGCAAGTNTCTTTCCACTAAATGTCTCTACCAGAAGCGAAACAGCTGCAAGACGAGATTCATTAACCTTGGTTTTATANGGCGTATGATCCTCAATGGCTGCTACAACTTCAGCTAAAGAACTATTTCCTGCTCTCTCCCCAAGACCATTGACACTTGTATGAATACCCTCGACACCTGCATTAATAGCAGCAATACAATTAGCTGTAGAAAGACCATAATCGTCGTGACCGTGATATTCGAATCGAAGATCAGGCCAAGTATCAATCATCAGACCAACGTAATGAGTAATGTCATCTGGGGAAAATATCCCCAACGTGTCTGCGAGATATATCTTTTTTACGCCAAATCGATGATGCGCNTCAATCAGTCTAGCTACATAATCAAAATTATCACGTACACCATTAGACCAATCCTCTAAATAGGCATTAACGATAACCTTATTCTTATGNGCCCATGATACTGTCTCTTCAATTCGTTTAATATGATCTTCTGGCGTCATGTTAAGCTGAGTGCGACAGTGGCGTTCAGACCCTTTTGTNAGTAAATTCATGACGCTGCCGCCAGCCTCAAGNAACCAATCGACTGAGGCCTTGCCATCGCAGAACCCTAACATCTCAACCCGCTGTATTACATTTNCTTTTTTCGCCCATTGGGTAACAAGTAATGCAGCTTCATACTCTCCTCTAGATGTCCGAGTGGAAGCTATTTCGATCCGATCTACGCCTACCTCNGTAAGCAGAATCCGTGCAAGTTGTAATTTCTCTTCTGCACTATAGGCAATATCAGGTGTCTGCTCACCGTCTCGTAGCGTAGTATCCATTATAGCGATCTGCTTTTCTTTNTCTTTATTCATACTTTNCCTAAAAACCCAGATNAATACTTTGGTATCAATATTTTCATTATTAAAATACCTTTTTGGTGAGGATATTCTACCGTCTAAAAAGTCAAAAATAGCTCTACAACTTTGCCATTGCTTCATAAATTCACCGGATCCTTCTTTGATGGATCAATCCCATATTTTTTAATTGCTTTAGATACAATTCTACCATCTATCATACCTTGATCAGAAAGTGCTTTAAGAGTTGTAANTACTATAAACCATCTGTCAANCTCAAAATGTTTTCGTAATGCAGACCTNGNATCACTTCTACCGTATCCATCGGTTCCTAAGGAAATAAATGTTCCTGGCACCCATCGTTGGATCTGATCAGGTATAATTTTCATATAATCAGTGNCTGCTATAAAAGGTCCNGCACTAGATGATAAGCAGCTCTGAATGTAATTTTTTTTGGGTTGCTTATCTGGATTCAAATTATTCCACCTTTCTATCTGAAGCGCATTTCTTCGTAACTCATTAAAACTTGTTACTGACCAAACATCTGAATCAATCCCAAAATCCTTAAGAAGAATCTCAGAAGATGCGAGCACTTCTCTTAGAATAGTTCCAGAGCCCATAAGTTGTGCTTTCAATTTCTTCTTGCCACCTCTTTTTAGACNATACATGCCTTTTAGAATCCCATTGGATACGCCTTTTGGAATGCATGGGTGGATATAATTCTCGTTCATACATGTTATGTAATAAAAAATATTCTCTTGATTCCCAATCATCCGCTTCAAACCATCATGAATAATTATTGCTAACTCATAAGCATATGTTGGATCATAAGAAATACAATTTGGGATAGTCGATGCATGAATGAGACTATGACCATCCTGATGTTGAAGCCCCTCTCCCGCTAATGTCGTCCGTCCAGCTGTGCCGCCCATTAAAAACCCTCGAGATTGGAGATCACCGCCTGCCCAAATAAAATCACCAATGCGTTGAAACCCAAACATTGAATAATAAATATAAAAAGGAATTGTCTGGGTATTNTGATTNCTNTAGGAAGTTCCTGNNGCTAACCAAGAACAAAAAGCGCCTGCTTCATTGATNCCTTCCTCTAAAATTTGACCTTTTTTATCTTCACGATAATACATTAGCTGTCCAGCGTCCTGNGGTGTATAAAGTTGGCCTTTAGACGAATAAATACCTATTTGNCGGAACATCCCTTCCATACCGAATGTACGTGCNTCATCAGGGACAATTGGAACAATATTTTTACCAATTTTTTTATCNCGAACTAGCGCCGTCAACATTCGAATAAATGCCATAGTTGTAGATATTTCCCTATCACCACTTCCATCNAGTTGAGTTTTAAAAATCTTCAATGCAGGAATCATTAGTTTAGGGGCTTTAATCCGACGTTTTGGCAGATACCCTCCTAATGATTGTCGTNTCTCATGCANATACTGCATTTCGATACTATTGGNATCGGGTTTGCAATAAGGAATACTGTCAATATCTTTGTTCNATACCGGTATGTTAAAACGATCTCGAAACTCTTTTAGTGCTTCAATATCTAATTTTTTTTGTTGGTGNGCTNTATTNTGACCTTCGCCNGCAGAACCCATACCAAATCCTTTGACAGTCTTAGCTAGGATAACGGTTGGNCNACCTTTATGATTCANNGCATTTTTATATGCTGAATANACTTTTATTGCGTCATGNCCNCCTCTATTTAGGCGCCATATATNCTCATCAGACATGTTGGCAACCATTTCATGAGTNTCAGGATATCGTCCAAAGAAATGTTTACGAACATANTCTCCNCCCTTAGATTTAAAATTTTGATATTCTCCATCTACACATTCTTCCATAACACGTTGTAATAAACCGTCATNATCCTTGGCTAATAGGGNATCCCACCGAGANCCCCAAATTACCTTAATTACGTTCCAACCTGCGCCTCCAAAAGCAGCCTCTANCTCCTGAATAATTTTGCCATTTCCTCGAACTGGTCCATCAAGGCGTTGAAGATTGCAGTTAACAACAAACACCAAATTATCTAGCCCCTCTCGGACAGGCATAGTAATTGCGCCAAGTGATTCAGGCTCGTCCATTTCGCCATCTCCAATAAAACACCATACTTTTCTATCACTGGATGAAATAAGTTCACGATGCTCCATGTAACGCATAAATCGAGCTTGATAAATAGCCATCATAGGTCCTAAACCCATTGAAACTGTAGGNAACTGCCAAAANTCTGGCATNAACCATGGGTGTGGATAGGATGATAAACCGCCTCCACCAACTTCTTGGCGAAAGCGATTAAGTTGTTGTTCGGTTAAACGTCCTTCTAGATAAGCGCGAGAGTANATNCCTGGCGCGGAGTGTCCTTGCATAAACACCATATCTCCNNCTTGAGTTTTGTTATGTGCNCGCCAAAAATGATTGAATCCTACTTCNTANAGGGTAGCTGAAGATGCATAGCTTGCAATATGNCCGCCATATTCAGAAGTCTGTCTATTTGAGAGTACAACCATAGCCATAGCATTCCAGCGAATATAAGCTTCAATTCTTTTCTCAATTGAACGGTCTCCAGGATATTCTTCCTGCATTCCCACTGGAATGGTATTGAGGTAGGCGGTATTTGGAGAAAATGGTAAATACGCACCAGAACGTCTCGCATAATCAACCATCTGATTCAGAAGATAATGTGCCCTATCCGGGCCATATTGACCAAGAACAGAATCTATAGATTCAAGCCATTCTTTCGTTTCCGTAGGATCAACATCATCAAATTGGTTAAAATTACTCATTTAAAATATACAAAATCTTATTACTTTATATCTGAAATTAAGGTAGCGAGTTCCCCTGATTGATACATTTCCATAATAATATCGCAACCGCCTATTAATTCACCATTGATGTAAAGCTGGGGAAATGTTGGCCAATTTGAATAAATCTTTAACCCTTCCCTTATCTCAGAGTCTTCAAGTATATTTACATAGGAAAATGGCTGTTCCAAAGTTTTCAGAACTGAAACAGTCTGNCCTGAAAATCCACATTGTGGAAAATCTGGGGTTCCTTTCATATAAAGTAATACCGAATGGGCTTCCAATTGCTCCTTAATACGATTCTTTATATCCATACTAAGCATCCTGTTTATATTTAATAACATCTAAAGTGGATATTATAGTGGAAAATTACACAGAAAATACCTAATAAAACAGCAACACCTTCCAATGAGATATGATTATTCTACTTTTAGAGAATAATCTCTATAATAGGGAGTTATAGAAATAAATTTATAAAATATGTTAATTCATACAGAATGCATAGGAGGAAATATTTATGAATCCTTTAAAAAGTATTAATGGAACNATTTTAAGTGGTCTGGCACTTGCAATAATTATTATGCTAGCAACAACTGGTAACGAAGCTGTGGCTCTTAACACGGCTATGATATGGGGTCATGTTTTATCTGGAGTTACCTGGATAGGGCTACTCTACTATTTTAATTTTGTACAAGTCCCTGCTTTAGCAGAAGCCATAAATGATGAAGGCGGGCCTGGCGGTGCGGGTATTACCAAATACGTGGCTCCAAGAGCGCTGTGGTGGTTTCGTTGGGGTGCAGCATTTACATGGCTGACGGGCGCAGGTTACCTTCATCTGATTGGAAAACTTGGTAGTGCTTTTGAGCTTGGAATGAGAACAGATGATATGTATTCAACTACTATTGGAATTGGAGCTTGGCTTGGCACCATTATGCTTTTTAATGTTTGGGTATTAATTTGGCCAAATCAAAAAAAGATTCTTGGTATGGTAGAAGCATCATCTGAAGAAATTGCAAAAGCTAAAAATACTGCTTTTCTCGCATCGAGATCAAATACTTTAATGTCCATTCCGATGGTAATGAGTATGATTGGTGCTCATCATGGATTCATGATGTAAGTATAGAAATCTCTGTAATCTAGTGTTTAAAGTAGTTTTAAAAATATGCAAATTGATGAACGCTTAAAAGCGAATATTAATATTGTTGTCAAGCAAGCATTAGATGAGGATATTGGCGAGCAAGATATAACCTCATCATTAATAGAAAAATCATCAACTACTAAAGCGTCGATTCTAACTCGTCAAAAAATGATTTTGGCTGGAAAACCGTGGGCGGAGGAAGTTTACAAACAACTTGATTCAAGAATTAAAATGAACTGGAAAATTTGCGATGGACAAGAATCAGCTGCAAATGCAGTTATATGTGAAATAGAAGGTCCTGCCCATCCCATCTTGAGCGGAGAAAGAACAGCCTTAAATTTTTTACAAACTCTATCAGCAACCGCTAGTACAACAGCTAAATTTGTAGAAATTTTAGCTGGAAGTTCAACAAAATTGCTTGATACACGCAAAACCATACCTGGTCTTCGGTGGGCCCAAAAATATGCCGTTCGTTGTGGCGGGGCACTAAATCACCGCTTTGGATTATTTGATGCAATATTGATTAAAGAAAATCACATAAGTATTGAAAATAATTTTTCTAGAATAATAAAAAATGCTCGTAAAAACTATCCGACTATGCCAATTGAAATCGAAGTAGAAACATTGGAAGACATGCAAAAAGCATTAAAAGTAAAATCAGAATATATTTTACTTGATAATTTCCCTTATGATTTGCTAGTGAAAGCAGTTGCAATAAATAAACTAGAGGGAAACCCTCCTGCTAAATTAGAAGCATCAGGAGGATTTTCTATCAATGACGTTAAAAAAATTGCTTCAATTGGTCTCGACTATATATCAGTTGGAGCACTTACAAAAAATATCAATTCTATCGATATATCAATGCTCTTCAATTCTAATCGTTTGATAGAAAAATAATTTTTACAATTTAAAATAGCACAAGCATATATTTCTAGTTGATGCCGGTACGCGGATTCGAACCACGGACTTCCTCATTACGAATGAGGCGCTCTACCAACTGAGCTATACCGGCATAACGAAAAAATCAATAACTAGTACGCTTAGTCAAAAACACTATTTTTTGAAATAAATAATGCATCAATTATAAGAATAACGGCACCAACAGTAATTGATGCATCAGCAATATTAAAAGATGGAAAAGGCCACCCCATGATAAAAACTTGAATATAATCAATTACATAACCCAATTGGATGCGATCAATGACATTACCAATAGCTCCGCCTAGCACTAATGATAATCCAATAGACAAAATAATTTGATCTTGATTGCGTAAACGAAATAACCAAAACACAATATATACACTAATGCATATTGCTAATACGGAAAGAAACCATCTTTGCCATCCTCCCGCATTCGAAAGGATGCTAAACGCAGCGCCTGCATTTTCTTGATGAGTTATATTAATAAAAGAATTTACTGGTAGAACTTCATAAAGCATCACATTTTTAATAATCAACGATTTTGCCCATTGATCAAAAATTATTATCAAAATAACGATCAATACATAAAGCAATAATAATTTATGTGTTTCTACCCATTTTCTAAAATTTAAATTCAAAATATAAAATCCTCTTTCTAAGAGTTAGACAATATATTACGGGCATCTGCAGCATCAACGTGCATCTGATCTATCAAAGCATCTGCATTTTTAAATTTTTTCTCTTCTCTAAGTTTTTCAATAAAATCGACATGAATATAACTACCATAAATATTTTTATCGAAATCAAAGATATAAACTTCAAGAAGTGGTTTAATGCCATTAAAAGTAGGCCTTGTTCCAAGGCTAGCAACAGCATTCAATGGTTTATTCTCAAGACCATGAACCTTAACGGCAAAAATACCCATTACGGAACTTTGTAAACGCTTTATATTAACATTTGCTGTTGGGTAGCCTAATGATTTTCCCAATTTTTTACCTTCTATTACCTTTCCTGACATTCTATAATTCTTACCCAACATTTTCTTNGCATTCTTTAAATCACCTTTTTCCAGAGCTTTTCGTATTGCAGTGCTGCTAACTCGCTCACTNCCGATATTAACACTGGGTACCTGATTAATAGAAAAGCCAAGTGTTTTGCTTACACTTGAAAGTTGTTCAAGGTTGCCTTCTCGGTTTTTGGCAAAATGAAAATCATCGCCCACCACAAGATATTTCATATTTAATGTATGTATGAGTAATTGTCTAATAAAAGTGTCAGATTTAATATTTTGCATATCAGTATTAAAGTTTGGGCAATAAAATATATTAATGCCATATTCTTTTAAGGCNTCATATTTTTCACGAAATCGCATCAATCTTGCAGGGGGTTTTTTATTTGCAAAAAACTCTTTAGGCATTGGCTCAAAGCTCATTACTATTATTGGCAGATTATGATTAGCGGCAAGATCTAACNCAGCATTAAGTAATTCTTGATGNCCTAGATGCAAACCATCAAATGCGCCGATAGTAACTATACTGCCCTCTTTGACAAGTGATATTGGGAATTCTTTAGAATTTCTAACCAATCGCATAATAAAAAATATAGATNACTTATGTTTAAGTTTTAAAAAAGATGCTCTCAAGCCGAGTAAATAGAGAGCTACAAAATACACGCTCATCCCTGCAGCTATAATCAACAAAAGCCAANAAACTCGATCAAACAGAGAAGCATNAACCCACCATGATACTGGCCCCCTTATATTAATTAATATTACTGTCATTATTAAATTAGCCATAAACAGTTTAGTTATTAATTTAAACCAGCCAGACGAATGATGGATTATTTTTTCNCGCGATAGTTTACTATACAATAACCACGCATTTAGCAAGGCAGATATTGAAATAGCTAATGCCAAGCCTGCATGAGTCCCTACATATCCCACGCGCACTAAAATATAAACAAATATAATACTTAGACAAAAATTTGTNAAAAGCGATATTAAACCAATTTTTACTGGAGTNACTGTGTCTTCACGAGCAAAATATGCAGGAGCAAGTATTTTGACGAGAGAAAAACCGATTAAACCGATTGCAAAAGCCTGTAAGCTAAGTGCGGTCATATCTGCGTCAAATTCAGAGAATTCTCCGCCTAGAAAAACAGTAATAATAATTGGATCAGCCAATATTATTAAACCCGATGCTGCTGGCACTACTAATAAGAAAACTAGTTTCATCGACCAGTCAATCGTTTCAGAAAATATCTNTGACTGCTTTAATGCGTATTGTCTTGATAGATAGGGCAAGGTAACTGTAGCAAGTGCAATGCTAAATAGACCTAAAGGAAACTCCATCAACCTATCTGAGTAATAGAGGAGACTAATCTTTCCNACACCCANCAAAGATGCGATAACTCCNCCNACAAGAATATTTAATTGAGCAATCGAAGAACCAAACAATGCTGGTAACATCAATTTTCCTACCCTTCTTAATCCGCTATGTTTAGGATTCCATCTCGGTCTTGGGATTAAATTAATTCTTGATAAAAAAGGAATCTGAAAAGTCANTTGAATTAAGCCAGCTATAAAAACACCGTACGCTAACGCCATACCAGGTTCTTCAAAATAAGGTGAAAGCCACACTATAAAAATGATTAATACTACATTTAGTATTATAGGTGTGAATGATGAGGCGCCAAATTTTCCATAAGTATTAAGTATTCCNCCAGCCATCCCTGTGAGAGANATAAACATTAGGTATGGAAATGTAAANCTTAGCATTAGTGCTGCTANATCAAANCGTCCGTCATCTCCGATAAAACCTGGAGCCACTATTGCNACCAAAAANGGNGATGCAATAACNCCTATAAGAGTTATTANAAATAGTATAAGGCCAAAAGTACCTGACACACTATCTATNAAGTCACGNACTTCTCTATGTGTTTTTGATTCTCGGTAATTTGCAACAACAGGAACAAAGCCTTGAGAAAAAGCGCCTTCTGCAAAAAATCTTCGAAGCATATTAGGAATCCTATTAGCTACAATAAATGCATCCATGATGATTGAAGCCCCAAAAAATCTAGCGAAAACAACATCCCTAATTAGGCCAAGTACTCTGGATGCTAACGTCATACCGCTAACAATCGAAGTCTTTTTGAAAAGACTTTCTGTTATAGATTTTGACCTCTCCTGCTCTCTCGTTTCCAAATTTTTAGCTCCCATTGGATAGGTATGTATCATATTTAATTTTTAAAATAAAAAATTATAACTATTTTATCTTAAAAATTACCTAAAATTCAGATGTTTATATTTATTAAACTACATTCTTATTTATTACAAAAAAGGGCATTGACAATCATCTAACCTACAAGAATAATACTCAGCTACATAAGATGTAAGAGATACATTTTTATATCTATAAGCCTAAACTGGGATAAATATAGTGGCAAATATAAAATCTGCAAAAAAACGTGCAAAACAAGCTGAAAAAATCAGATTTCATAAAATGGGGCTACGTTCAAAGCTAAGAACCAGTATCAAAAATGTAATTATTGCTGTTGAGAGTAAAAATAAAAAAGCAGCTACTGACGCATACAGCATTGCAGTTCCCATTATTGATAGCATGATTAATAAAAGAATTATTAAAAAAAATAAAGCAGCTCGCCATAAAAGTCGATTAAATAAATTAGTTAAATCTTTAGCGAAATAAATTTAAAATTAAAATTAAATATATTAGAGTGCTTCTTTTACTTTTTTCATCTTTGTAAGTTCCTGGGATATAGCTTTCGATAGATCTTTTGTGCCTTGACCGCTAATAGCGCTAATTTCAAAAACTGGACCCGACCAATTCAAATTATTCACAAATTTCTCGCAGTAGGTGATAATTTCTTTCTTTTCAAGTAGATCTATCTTGTTAATAATTAACCACCTTGGTTTTGCTGCCAACTCATCAGAAAATTTTTCCAATTCATGCTCCAATTCATGAAATACTTCAACTGGATTTATCGAATCATCAAAAGGCATAATATCGACAATATGTAATAAGAGTTGAGTTCTTTGAAGATGTTTAAGAAACTTAATTCCTAAACCTAAACCATCAGCTGCTCCTTTAATTAGGCCAGGAATATCTGCTATAACAAAACTTTGGTCAGGGCCAACAGAGACAACACCAAGATTGGGATGTAAAGTTGTAAAAGGATAATCTGCAACTTTTGGTTTTGCAGCTGATATCGCTCTTATTAGAGTTGATTTTCCAGCATTAGGCATACCTAAAAGGCCAACATCAGCTATTAACTTAAGCTCCAAATCTAAATTTCTTGATTCCCCTTTTGTGCCTAAAGTCGTTCTTCTAGGAGAACGATTTATACTACTCTTAAAATGCGCGTTACCAAGCCCGCCGTGACCTCCTTCTGCAACCATAATTTCTTGATCAAGACTTGTTAAATCACCAAATAGTTCGCCAGTATCCTTATCGTAAATAACTGTTCCTACTGGAACAATAATCTTTAAATCGTCACCTGATCTACCCGTTCTATTCTGCCCTTTACCATGCAATCCGGATTCGGCTCTATATTCTCTTAATACTTTAAAATCTACTAGAGTATTCGTCCTATCACTTGCAACTAGAAGCACACTCCCTCCAGCACCCCCATTACCGCCATTAGGGCCGCCTTTAGCAATAAATTTTTCACGACGAAAACTGAGGCAACCATTTCCACCATTGCCTGCCTTAACACTAACAACTGCTTCATCTACAAATTTCATATGAGTTTTAAATTTGAAATAAAAAACCCCGATAAAACGGGGCTTAGGAATCAATTAATAAAATAAAAATCTAAATCATGAAGATTTATAAAACACTTACATATTGTCGATTCTTTGGACCCTTCTTTTCAAATGTTACTTGTCCACTTGATTTAGCAAAAAGTGTATGGTCGCGACCAATGCCAACATTAGTTCCAGCGTGATAACGGGTGCCTCTCTGACGTACAATAATGTTGCCTGCTTTCACATTTTGGCCTCCAAAAATTTTAACGCCTAAACGTTTACTCTCGGAATCCCGTCCATTCTTACTGCTGCCACCTGCTTTTTTATGAGCCACTAAATTATCCTTTTTAAAATTAGGTTATTTTTACTAACTTCACATTCTAAAATCAAGTATTTCGAAAAAATTACTTTTTCTTGATTGTTTTTTTCTTTGCAACTTTTTTAGTTGCGGTTTTTTTCTTTGTAACTTTTTTAGTTGCAGTTTTTTTCTTTGCAACTTTTTTTGTTACGGTTTTTTTCTTTGCAACTTTTTTTGTTGCGGTTTTTTTCTTTGTAACTTTTTTAGTTGCGGTTTTTTTCTTTGTAACTTTTTTAGTTGAAGTGTCACTGCCAATAGAAAGGATTTCTATTTCCGTAAAATATTGCCTATGCGATCCTCTACGAAGGTAATTCTTTCGGCGTTTAAATTTAACAATAGGGATTTTTTTTGTTTTACCCTGTTGAATAACTTTAGCAGTTACATCTGCGCCGGAAACTAATGGATCACCTAGGCTTATATTACTACCCTCACCAATAAGCAATACCTCTGTGAAACTAATCTTTGCGCCTTCTTTGATATCGATTTTTTCAAGTCGAATACGATCGCCTTGACTGCCACGATATTGTTTGCCGCCGGAGCGAAAAACTGCATACATTTTATACTCCAATTTTTTAAATTCGTAAAAACTAACTTAGATATACTTTTCTTTTTAGATTTTAAATAATTTAAAAACTAATCACTCTTATAATATTAGTTACTAAGAAAGAAACGAGATATTATAGATTAAGACACTTTGGGTCAACGTCATTTATCTGAATTTTTATTTTAATCAATAGCTTGTACTTACCAAGCTAGTTCTAATATTATCAAGACATAATACTATTTCTAATACGATTTAAGAAATATATATGAGAAAAATAAAGAAAAATTTAATTTTTAACTCAATGGGTGATATCAAAGCACTTTGCAGTGATGATTTATCTGCAACTAATGAGTTAATTCAAAAAAATCTAAAAAGTGATGTTCACTTAATTTCGCAAGTATCAAAATATATTGTCAGAAGTGGAGGAAAACGACTTCGACCGATCCTAGTGTTATTAGCTGCTAAAGCCTTAAATTACAGTGGAAAGAAGCATATTAATGCAGCTGCCATCATTGAATTCATCCATACTGCCACGCTTCTTCATGATGATGTTGTCGATGATTCTCTAAGACGTCGAAATAGAGATACTGCTAATATAGTTTTTGGAAATCAAGCAAGTGTTTTGGTTGGTGATTTTCTCTATTCAAGAGCTTTTCAAATGATGGTTGAATTGAATCAAATGCCCGTTATGAGGGTTCTAGCAGACGCAACAAATGCAATAGCAAAAGGTGAGGTTATGCAATTAATGAATATAGGAAACGTAAATTTGTTGGAAAAGGAATACTTCGCGGTAATATACCGAAAAACATCTCGTCTTTTTGAAGCAGGCATAGAAATAGCCGCAATTTTAACTAAACAAAATGAAAAAATTCATGCAAAAATGAAAATTTTTGGAAAATCTTTAGGTATTTCTTTCCAACTAATAGATGACTCTCTTGATTACAGTGCTTCGCCAAACAAACTAGGTAAAAATCTGGGAGATGATTTAGCTGAGGGAAAAATTACTCTACCCATTATTTATGCAATAAAAAACTCCAGCCCTTCTGAAAGAAAAATAATTCACTCCGCCTTTAACAATAAAGAAAAAAATAAACTTAAACCTGTACAGGAAATCATTTCATCAACTAAGGCGATTGAATATACAAAATTACGTGCAAACGAATTTTCAGAGATTGCTATTGATGCGTTATACGATATTCCTGATTCTGTATATAAGGCCGCATTAATTGCAATTGCCAAATCTTCGGTAAACAGAGAATTTTAATAATTGTCGACAGCTACCCACTTTTAAAACTGAGAAACTAGCTGCTTATATAGGTTCAAGATGCTCTCGAACGGTACAATCATACTCCAGTATAGTGGTGGTTGGATCTAAAGAAAGATATATTCTAGCTTCCCATTTTTGAGTATAAAATTCAGAATCATCAATCATAATTATATTTTCCAAAGTCTCGCCATCATCCAACAATCTTATCTTTTCGATAAAGTGTGCTTTATCACTATATGGTATTCCTCCTAGACGGAAAAAAAGTGACTTAGCGCCCACGGTATCAACAATTAAGGTTGATTCATTCCAATAACCGATAGAATGCCCCATTAAACTCGGTCGAACTTTTTTAGGATGTTCTCTCCCATCAGTAAAAATTCTTCTTACTTGATGATTATATTCATACAAAATCGTTACTTGCTGATCTGTTTGTATAATCTCTGTTGGGAAGCCTGCTGAAATAATTCTCCCGAATCCAATAATACATTGAAATGCAGGGTCTTCTAGAGTTCCTGCTTTCTTTTGAGCTTCTCTTCCTAATTCTGTAAGAGGTAAATCTTTGGGCCAAAAAGAATCGCGAGCTGACACGCTAACACCAGAAATCCATATCCCTGAGAAATTTGGCTTGGCTACAGTCTGTTGATTTAAAAATATAACAATAAGAAATAGAACAAACTGATTAAAGTTGATTTTTTTATTTCTTGATAACATTAACTATCTTAATTATAAATTTTTAATTATTGGACGAGCAGGTCTGATCCATCGATAAATTTCTATATTCTCTCTATCAAGAATTCTTAGTATTAACCTGTTTGATCCATCCTGAGCAGGATGTCCTTCTGCTCTAATTTTATTTCCTGTCTTGATGGTATCTTCATCCCAACCTCTTCTAATGAACCAATTAGGACTCATTGTTTCTATTTCCCATAATTCTTTCTGGCCATTTTCAGTTGATTTTTCAACATAATATCGTGAATGAGGATTTTGAAACCATACTTCAGTAACAATACCTTCAATACTAATCATTTTCTCCATATTAAAAAGAATTGATGCGGAATGATGGGATATAACAGTTTGCGGAGTTACAAACAAAACAATAAAAATAAACAATAAATCTCTAAGCTTCATTTTTAGTAATATCCAAAACCTTTATTAAATGATTTTCTATTACCGTGAGCCTAAACAAATCTGACAAAGATCACAAATCAGAAAATAGGTTTTTTTGAATAAAACCCAATTCACGACCAGTTTTTGAAACACTAAATATCCGATAACCAATTTTATGAAGATTTTTGACTGCGTTAATGGTGTTTTCGAAACCAATATTTTGAAATCTATGATGAAATTCAACTAACAATTGCGATGGTTTATTATTCATATCCAAAATAGTATCTATAATTTCGTACTCTGATCCTTCGACATCCATTTTTAATATATCAAGATGAGAATGACCATGCATGGACATCAATGTTTGTAAAGTTTTCATCTCCCAAATTTGTGTTTCACCGTTGTATGGACCGCCCTTTACAACAATTGGTTCGGAGGTCCCATCCTTGGCACCAATCCCAAAGGGTTCAA